>CAMOUK010000015.1 GCA_946626535.1 uncultured Caryophanales bacterium | reverse complement strand
TTCTTTTATAGCTTCTTTTAATCTTTCTAAATCGTTCACTTTCATCACCTTAATTTTAATTTTATAACAATAGTAAAAAAAGGACAACAGTGTTGTCCCAATTTTAATTAAAAAGAATCATTAAATTTCTTTTCAGCCTCAATTGCATCAAGGATTAAATTTAATGCCTCAGCAATTGTTAATTCCTTCTTTTCTAATGTCTTTCTATCCTTAAATTCAACGATACCTTCAGCAGCTCTCTTACCGCATATAATCATAAATGGTAAACCAATTAATTCCCAATCCTTAAACTTAAAGCCAGGTCTTTCATCTCTATCATCTAAAACAACTTCAACGCCATTAGCTTTTAAAGATTCATAAATTGTATTAGCTAAGCCCATTTGAACATCATCTTTTGCGTTAATAGGTACAACAACAGCATGATATGGAGCTACATTGATAGGCCACTTAATACCTGCCTCATCGTGAAATTGTTCAACTATAGATTGTAATGTTCTTGTAACACCAATACCATAACAGCCCATTACCATTGGAACATTTTGTCCCTTTTCATCTACGTATACACACTTCATAGGTTCTGAATACTTAGTTTGTAGCTTAAAGATTTGACCAACCTCAATACCACGTTCAATAGACATTGGCTTACCGCAGCATGGACATAAATCACCTTGAGCTACAGTCTTTAAATCACAAACTTTTCCATTAAAATCTCTACCATATTTAACATTCTTTAGGTGATAATCCTTTTCATTAGCACCAACTAAAAAGCCATTATGATTTTCTAATTCTAAATCTACATAGATATCAACATTTTTAGCATCTACTGGTCCAATGAAGCCTTTAACTAATCCAATTGAAGCAATTTCTTCATCTGTAGCTAATCTTAAATAGTTTTCATTTGAATTTGATTCATTAACTAATTTAATAACATTTACTTCTCTATCAGCTCTAACCATAGCTAAAATATATTTTTCATTCATGAAATCATGATATACCATAGATTTAGCCATATCTTTTGGATTAAATCCTTCCTCATTAGTTAAATCTTCAATTGTAGAATGATTTGGTGTATATACCTTTTCAATTGCCTTTACATCACCACCAACATAGCCATCTAGGCTTGATGTCGCCTTTTCAGTATCAGCAGCATAGCCACATTCTGTACAATATGCAATTTCAGATTCACCAATATCTGATAATGCCATGAATTGATGAGAACCATTACCACCAATATTACCTGTATCAGCAAGTACTGGTCTAAATTTTAAATGGAATCTTTCAAATATCTTTGAATATGTATCATACATTTGTTGATATGATACCTCAAGTCCTGCCTCATCCTTATCGAATGAATAAGCATCCTTCATAATAAATTCTCTAGATCTAATCAAACCAAATCTTGGTCTTAATTCATCACGATACTTAGTTTGAATTTGATAAATATTTAAAGGTAAAGATTTAGAAGATTTTACTAATTCTCTAACCATTGAAGTAAATATTTCTTCATGGGTAGGACCTAAGCAGAATTCTCTATCATGTCTATCTTTTAATCTAATAAGCTCAGGACCATATTTTTGCCATCTACCAGATTCAACCCATAATTCCTTTGGTTGTAGGGCAGAACATCTAATCTCTAAAGCTCCTGACTTATCCATTTCTTCTCTTATAACTTTTTCAATCTTATCTAATACTCTTAATCCTAAAGGTAGATAATTATAAACACCAGCTACCTCATTTTTAATTAAGCCAGCACGTAGTAATAAAACATGTGAATCTATCTTAGCTTCACTTGGTGCTTCCTTTAAGGTTGAAATTAACATTTTACTTGCTTTCATAATAAAAAGCCTCCTAAAACTATCCAAAATCTCTAGAGTATTATATCACAAATGTTTATATAATTCATCAAAAAAATGTTGATTATTATTACTTATTGTTGTATTATCTATATATTTGTAGGGCGTTTCGTTGATAATTTATTCATTTTTAACGTTTTCAACAAATTTTGCATTTAATTTTATTCAATTATATTATATAATATAATTAATTATTTTCGATGCGTTAATCTAAAAGGAGGGCATTATGGACAAATTAAAAAAACGTTCTGAAATCGGTGTTTTTGCACTAGGCGGTTTAGGCGAAGTCGGAAAAAACATGTATTGTATAGACTATTTAGAACAATTATTCATAATTGATGCTGGTGTTTTATTCCCAGATGATCATCTTCTCGGTGTTGATTATGTAATACCTGATTTCACATATTTAAAAGAAAATGAACATAGAATTATAGGATTATTTATTACCCATGGTCACGAAGACCATATCGGTGGTATTCCATTTTTACTAAAACAGGTTAAAATACCTAAAATATACGCAGCAGGCGTTACTGTTGATTTAATTGAAAATAAATTAGAAGAATATCCTGAATTATTATCTTCTACTTCTATAATTGAATTTAAGAGTCACTTCACATTCAATTTTACTGGTGTTGAGATTTCATTTGTAAGACTTACACACTCTATTCCAGATTCATTTGGTATAGTGTTTAAGACTGATATTGGTACAATCTTCCACACTGGAGACTTCAAATTCGATTTAACCCCAGTAGGTCCAGGTGTTGAATTTGAAAAGCTAGCAAAATTAGGTGAGGAAGGTGTATTATGCTTACTTGCCGATTCTACTAACGCATTAAGAGAAGGCTTTTCTGAATCAGAAAGAAAGATAGGCCGGTCAATTAAAGAATTATTCGCGAAGATTGAAGATAGAATTATTGTTGCGACATTCGCATCTAATATGTATAGAGTTCAACAAATTATTGAGGCTTGTGTAGAAAATAATAGACATATTGCAATATTTGGTAGATCAATGGAAAAAACAATTATAGTTGGTCAACAAGCTGGTTATATTAAAGCTCCAAAAGGAACTATAATCGATGCTTCTGAGATTGATTTATATAAACCAAATGAGCTTTGTCTACTATGTACTGGTTCACAAGGAGAACCTCTTGCAGCTTTATCAAGGGTTGCTAATGGCTCTCATAAATTAATTAAATTAATTCCAAGTGATACTATTATATTCTCTTCTTCTCCAATTCCTGGAAACCAAGAGAGTGTTAATAGAACTATAAACCGGTTATTTAAGCATGGTGCTAATGTTATTGTAAACTCACCAATAATTGATACCCATACTACAGGACACGCTGCAAAAATGGAATTAAAGCTTATGTTATCACTTCTTAAGCCAAAATATTTTATGCCAATCCATGGTGAATATCGTATGCAAAGAGTTCACAAGGATTTAGCTATTGATACAGGTGTAAATCCAGATAACATTTTCATCTGCGAAAATGGTGATGTATTAGCATTTAATGAATTAGGACAAGCAAGAATGGCTGGTCATATTCCTTCTGCAGGTGATGTTTACATCGATGGTACTTCTATCGGTGATACATCAGGTGCTATTATTAAAGAAAGAAAAGCCCTTTCTGAAGATGGTATGTTCTCTTTAGTTGTAACAATCGATTCAAAGGCTAAACAAGTTCTTTTAGATCCACAAGTAGTATCTAGAGGATTCATATATATGAAAGATTCAGAAGAATTGACTAAATCCTTTGTTGATATAGCTAAAGATTTTATCACCGAAGAAATGAACAAGGTTAAATTATTAAATATTGAAGCTTTAAAGAAATCACTTTCTGAAAAACTTCAAGAAGTAATTTATGCTAGAACAGATAGAAAGCCAATCATAATTCCAATTTTTATGGATGTGGCAACTGATCAATCTAAAGTTACTATTCAAGAATAAATAAAAGGCTGTTTAGAAACTAAAAAAGTTTCTTTACAGCCTTTTTCTTCATATACTAAAACTAGGAGTTATTCTCTTAGTTTTTTTAATTTTGTCATGATCGATTATTGTTATTGCTTATGCATTTAAATCAATTGTCTCTCTCAACAAACGTATAGTGAAAGGGTACAAGATGTTTTAACAAATAAAAGTTGTATCGCCTATACTAATTCGTCCTTTATTTCTATACGTATCTGGTTTATCTTTATGAGCAATAAATCTAATCATTTTAGTTCCTTCGGGTATCATAAATTCAAAAAAATCTTGTTTTTCTCTATCCATCGATAAACCACATGATAACAAATCAACTAAATTATACCACACACCATTATCATCGCGATACTGGACATATGCATAATCGCCTAAATTTGAAAAAATACTCTCACCAAAACTCCAATATGACAGATGAGTATTCATTCCATGTACTTTTTTATTAAATGACAACTCTAAATATGAATCTCCAGCACCATATCGATTAGGCGACAAATTAATGAATTGATTTTCAATTAGTCCACAACGAAGCCTTTTAGTATTGATAACTAAATCATCTACATTTGTCTGCTGTGTTTTTATTCCTTCATTTGCAAAGTAATATCTAGAATCAAATCCCCAGTCAGTCGGTTTTAACAAATATGAAGATTTATGAACACATCCACAACCACAAATATAACGTGTTACACCCTGGTTATTCATCGATATATTAGACGAATGTTTGTGTTCTCCATTATATTCCATAGCAAAATAACCATATATCGTAGCACTATTAATAACAACTTCAGTACCGGAAAATGTATTTGGCCACCAACCAAAATGCGCTAAAAAAGTATCATTTTTATATCCATAAGCAGTAACAATGTGTGTATTACCACTTCCAACAGATGATTCATACGACTTTAAAACTAATGATACAGGAATTCCTTTATCTATATATTCTCTAGGTTTTTGATGTGTAAATAAAAGGTGTCCATCATGAAATTTAGTATGCTCTAATAAATCCTCACAATTATAAAGCATATAATCATACATTGTACCCTTAAGTTCTCCATCAAGCATTGGATATCCTACGTCGTCCCAACCCAATCCTAAATATGTATGTTTAAATCCATCAAACAAATAATCCCTCATAGCATAGGTCGTTCCTGGCATTTGAGTCCAAGAAGTAAAATCATAATTTTCAACATTCAAATAAGGTGTCTCAACATAATGCGTCAAATATTCCGTTTTTCTATAATCCAATATATAAACAGGTTTTTCACCATTTTTTCTATCGGCATTTTCATCTCTATAATATCGTGCATCAAATTCCACATTATTTGGAATAAAATCATCATTATAAAAAGTATCATAATAGCCTAATAGAATTGACAACGAAATAAGTCCACATTCACCAAACCAATTCTTAGGAAAAAACTTAAGTTTTCTAAAATAATCAGCTCTATTAATAACCGTGAAGCCATTAGAATCAACGTAAGTAAAATGATCATTAGATGAGTCGGTTCCCTTCGTTTTATTTGGAATCCGATCAAGTACATATTTAGCACCTATGTAATCAGAATATTCAGAATAATCATTTGTTAGCAAATTCAAAACATTATTATTATCTTTTGTAAAATAATTACCTGGACCCAAATAGTGCTTCTCGCCATTAATTAAATAAAATGGAGAATTAGTTTTGTTAGACCCTTCTATAAAAGTACCATTTTGATCATAAATCTCGTATGAATTATGACCTTCGCTCAATAAAAATGTATTATTACTAAAGTCCGAAATTTCTTCATATTTATTGTTATCAGAATTTACAACTCCAGAAACCGAAGTTGTAAATAGTGCAAGCATACTAATAATTGATATTATCATTTTTTTTCACCTTTTTACGAATCAATATTATTAATAATGTTATAAATAAAAAAGAGTAGACAATCAATTGAAAATCAAAATATCCCTTTGTATAAGTCATTTCATACTTTAAAGGTTCCTGCGAAATCAAAGAATAGGTGTTAACTAAAAAATTGCCAGGAAAACTATAAAACAATGTAAAATAATAATCACCCGTTCTTGGACGATACAAATTTATTAAACTCAATACATTATTAGATAGACTTGTCACAAAAACAATCAAAATGAATACATAATCTACAATCTTTCTTCTTCTATGGCTAATAATTAGGCTAAAAATTGCAGCAATTGAAATCATTAGTCCAAAAGGATTGATGATTTCGACCACCCCCATAATATCGGCATTATATATTCCGATAACACAAATCAACAGTTCTAAAACAAGCATAATAAAGACTACGCTAATTGAAAAATATGATATAGACTCTTTCCTAATTTTACTATCAATATCTATATAACCAATAATTCTTTCTATTGCACGTTCTTCAGCTTCATCAGCTTTCATACTATGATTTAAATTTTCATTATATGAATTAAGACATTCGCTAATAAGTATACAGCGAACCTTTCTATCAGTAATATTGCTTTTGTCTAAAATATTCATTATTTTATTTTGAAAAGCTATTTCATCTTTTCTCATTTATTTTTACCTTTTTATTCAGTTACTTCTTCAACTTTATGGAAACCTTTTGGAGGAACATCAGTAATTACTACTGTTTTAACAATTAAACCTTTTTCGATTAATTCTTCTTCAGTTAAAGTTTCATATTTTTTAGCAAAATCTTCTTCTTTATAATTTTCATTTTTAACTAAATTATTTTCTTGAGCTAGTTTTTCAACTAATTCCTTTGCCCAAATAGCTTTTCTACCTGTCTTAAACTTATATTGGAATGGAGTTGCTTCATATGCTTTCTTTGAAGATACATCTTTTCCTTTATACTTAGAATCAGCTAATGTTTCTGGCTTAATAGCTAAATATAAAGCTACTTGCTTACCAGCAAACTTAATTTGAGCTAAATTATTTTTCTTATTTCTAAACTTTTCGCCAGTCTTAGATTCTCTTGATGATAATCCATAAGAAAGTAAAGTATTTTTAATATCACTATAATATTTCTTTAATTCATCTGTTGCTTGATGAAGCTTAGCTTGATATGTTCTCTTAATCTTTGTAATCTTATATTTTTTATTTACTACATCAAATTCTACTGTAGTATCCTTATCGACAACTTCTTCAGTTTGAGGCTTTGCTTCATCCTCATCATCAGAACCATCTTCATCTTCTTCATCATCAGATTCTTCTTCAGCAGGTTCCTCTTGAGCTGGTTCTTCAGCTGGAGTTTCTTCTTGGACTGGTTCTTCAACTGGAGCTTCTTCTTGAGCTGGTTCTTCAGCTGGAGCTTCTTCTTGGACTGGCTCTTCAGCTGGAGCTTCTTCTTGGACTGGCTCTTCAACTGGAGCTTCTTCTTGTACTGGTTCTTCCTTAACCTCTTCAACAGGCTCAAGAGCCTTTTCTTCCTTCTTTTCAGGCATTTTACCATCTGCTCTATATAAAACATCTTCAATGTCTTTAAATGGCTCAACAATTAAAGAATTAGGTATCATTTTATTTGGCATTACAACAGGAACAGTTCTTAAAACATCAGATGCATCCTTTACAGTAACTACATCACCAACATTAAGTTCAAAGTCCTTAGGTCCAAACATATAAACTTTACTCTTTTCATTGTAAATAATACCTACAGCAAGTCTACCATTTTGGTCCTCTTCAACATTAACATTTAAAGAAGCTTCCTTACCCATATTAGATAATCTAACAAGCTTACTTTGATGCTTATTCTTCTTAATCTCTTCTTTTTCTTCCTTTGTTAAAGTAGGCTTTTCTTCCTTTTTAACTACAACTTTTTGTTCAACTGGTTCACTAGCTTTTTTCTTTTCCATCTTCTTAGCTAATCTTTCAGCCTTTTCTTCATCGCTTCTAAAATGGTTAACTAAGAAAACGCCTAATACTACTAATGCCGCAACAATTACTACAACGACAAATGCGATTAGCCATCCTAATCCAGTAGTTGAAATATAAAACATATTATTATCCTCCTAAATGCTTTTATATTTTAAGTAGGCCATCAAGAATGGTCCTACACCTTTAGCATCATTAATTCCCACAGGCTCTGCAAGGTAATAGCTTTCTGTTCCATCTCTATATGGTTTAGTTTCACCACCTAAGCCTGCAGTTATACAAATATTAGATAACTCATTATTCTTATAATAATATTTATAAATATTTTCAAATATCTCCTTACCTAGCTTCTTATAATTTTCATCTAAATAAGAAGATTTCATCAATGAATAAGCAATCATAGATGAACCAGATGTTTCTAAATAATTAGCGATAGTTTTATCAACATAGTTACCATTTTGCATATATTTAGTATTTTTTAAGCTTGATAAATAATTAGCCTTTACCTTATAGCACTGATTTTTCTTATCTACTAATTGATAAAATAATTTAGTATCTTCATCTTGATAATTTAAAATATTATCTAATGCTTCTTTTAATAACTGTTTTAAATATTCTTTATTATTTCCTTCTGGTAATAGTTCAATAGAATCAGCCATTGATACTATAAACCAGCCATTAGATCTTAACCAAAAGCATTTAGAGGTTCCTGTTTCTTTATTAGCCCAGAAAATCTCTTTTTGAGTATCTATTCCATGATAATAAAGCTTTTTATTACTATCAAACATATTATTTCTAATATATTTATATTGAGCTATTACCATATCATAAATAGTATTATCATTCTTTAAATTTGCATATTTTAGTATAAATGGAACATACATATACATTCCATCAAGCCATATTTGGTTTTTATATTCAACCTTATGATTAAAATTATTAGTCCCTAAAGCTCTTGGCATTTGCATAAGCATTTCATATGTATATTCAATCGCCTTAATATATCTATCATCATTAGTATATTCATATAAATCAAATAAGATATTTGATTCACAAACAGAATCTAATTCTTTTTCATTATAAAATAATTCATTAGTTTTAGGGTTAATGAATTGACCATTTGAATTAATATAATAATTTACATAATTTTTTACAAAATCTAAATATTTTTGATTGTTAGTCTGCTTATATATATCTACTATTGATTTTAAAAATACACCATCAATATAATTCCATCTGCCCTTAAACCCTTCTTGGTTCCAAGCAGGTATAAATGATGGAGTATCAGTCATTAGCTTTTCAATATAATTATCTAAGTTGATATTTGATATATCAGAATTTACTACTTCAGGTTTCTTATTATATAAAAATGTAGCATAAAGAACCTGATTATTCTCAATTTTGGTATTCTTATAATCAAATTCAGTTTGATAATTTGAATCTAAATATACCTTATTAATTGAATAATCACCTAAATTCAATTTAGCTATATCTAAATATTCATTTTCATTTAAATTGATATTATAGATATTGTCATCAATTAAATAAATCTTAGCAGTTCCTTTATCCTTCATAATATCTTCTTCCTTATTTGTATTATTGCAAGCTAAAACTGTAAAAAATAAAAATAAGCAACTAATTATTTTTATTATTCTCTTCATTTAATTTCCCCAATCTATACTTAAAATCATTATACCCGAAATTCGTTAATTTTTCTAGATGATTATCCCTATAAAGTGCATAAATATCGCATAACGGCATACCGTTGAAGGTATTTGACTTAACTGATGAATATAAAGCTAAGTCACCAAAGATTAATAAATCATTTTCCTTTGGTAATTCTTTAAAGCTATATTCACCTATAATATCTCCTGCAAGACATGTTGGACCACCCAAAATTGCCTTAACATCATAATCATAAATATTTGTATTATATAGTGGTGGCAAATAGGGCATCTCAACAACATCTGGCATATGACAGGCTGCAGATGTATCAGTTATAATGAAATTTTTCCCATTATTATTAAATACATCTAAGACTCTGGTTACTAAATAGCCAGCATCAAGAACACAAGCCTCACCAGGCTCTAAATATACATCTAAATTATATTTAGTTTTTATATCATTTATACATTTAATTAATAAATCAATATCATAATCTGGTCTTGTTATATGATGACCACCACCAAAATTAATCCATTTTAAATTATATAAATATTTACCAAATTTTTCTTCTACTGCCTTTAAGGTAGTATATAGGTCATCTGAATTTTGTTGACATAATGTATGGAAATGAATTCCATCAAGCATATTTATTAATTCAGGTGTCATTTCACGTTCAAAGGTTGAAATAAGTACACCAAGTCTAGATCTTTGGCTACAAGGATCATATATTTCAGGACCTTTTTGAGTTTTACATTCAGGATTAATTCTAATACCTATATGTTTATTATTAGCTTTAACAATAGGTCCAAATTTCTTTAATTGATTTATTGAATTAAAAACAATATGATCAGCATATTTTAATAATTCGTTAAATTCATCATCTCTATAGGCAGCACAAAATACGTGGACTTCCTTATTAGGCATTTCTTCTTTTCCAAGTCTAGCCTCATAAAGTCCACTTGCTTCTGTACCTGCAAGATATGGTTCTAAAACAGGATATAAATTAAAATTAGAAAAAGCTTTTTGAGCAAGTAAAATTTTACATCCTGTTTTATCTTGAACATTTTTTAATATTTTACCATCATAAATAAGCATAGCCTCATCTATAACATAGGCAGGCGTTTTTAAACCTTTAAATAGATTTTCAGGATTATTATTTATGAAGTTTTTAAAGTGTGGCCTTAAATCCTTCATTTAGTCCACCAAAATTGGTTCATGGCTTTCTTTAATAGGAAGACCATATTTATTTAATGCATCAATAAATGGATCTGGATCATATTCTTCACATGTATGAACACCTGAATCAGTCCATATCTTATTTAAAATCATCATAGCACCACACATTGCAGGAACACCTGTTGTATAGCTTACTGCCTGTGATTCAACCTCTTTATATGATTCTTGGTGGTCACAAACATTATAAATATAATATTTTTTCCACTTACCATCCTTCTTACCAGTAAAGATACAGCCAATATTAGTCTTACCTATTGTTCTAGGACCTAAAGATGCTGGATCTGGTAATAAAGCCTTTAAAAATTGAATAGGAACAATCTTTTTACCTTCATAATCTATAGGTGTAGTTGAAAGTAGTCCTACATTTTCTAAACAGTTCATATGAGTAATATAGCTTTGACCAAAAGTCATATAAAATCTAATTCTTTTAATTTCTGGATAATTTTTCGCAATTGATTCTATTTCCTCATGGTGTAATAAATACATATCTTTTTTACCAACACCATCAAAATTATATTCATGCTTAACACTCATAGCAGGTATTTCAATCCAGTGACCATCCTCATAATAAGATGCTGGAGATGATACCTCTCTTAAGTTAATTTCAGGATTGAAATTAGTTGCGAAAGGATAGCCATGGTCTCCACCATTACAATCTAAAATATCTAAAGTTTCAATTACATCAAATTCATGCTTTTTTGCATAAGCAACATAAGCTTGTGTTACACCTGGATCAAAGCCACAGCCTAAAAGTGCTATTAAACCCTTTTCCTTAAACTTTTCCATGTATTCCCATTGATAGCTATAATCAAAATATGAAGAAAAGCCTTTTTCAACCCTTCTTTGTTCATAACGCTTTCTCCACACTGGCTCATCTACATTTTCTGGTTCATATGCTGCTGTATCTAAATAATGACAA
The DNA here is from genome assembly GCA_946626535.1 of uncultured Caryophanales bacterium. The sequence continues at coordinate 18,595 of CAMOUK010000015.1, read as the reverse complement.
TTACATTCTAAGCAAGCATCCATAATTACTAGATTTTGATAAGGCATACCTAAATTTAAAACTATTTCAGGCTTAAATTCTTTAAATAATTTAACTAACGCATCAAAATCATTTGCGTCAATTTTAGCTGTTGAAATTTTTGTTGTAGTCTTATTTTCTAGCTTTGCCTTTATCTCATCACATTTTGATACAGTACGTGATGCGATAAGTAAATCTGTAAACACCTCTGGGTGCTGACAGCATTTATGTATTGCAACCTTTGCAACACCACCACAACCAATAATTATAACTCTACTCATATAAAATACCCCCTAAAAGTTTGGTGGATAAGATACCCATATAACAACGGCATCCTTCTCACTCTTATTAATTAAATAATGCTTTGTATTTGGAACAAAATAAAATGATTCGCCCTTCTTACAGGTCCTAGTACTATCTCTATAAAATACCTCGACCTCTCCTTCTATAACATAACCAAATTCCTCTCCTGTGTGTGGATAGTCATGGAATGTCTCTGCCCCTGGTTTTAAAACAACTTTGATTGGCTCCATTTGGTGTTCTTGAGAGGTTGGAACCAACCATGTTTGAACATATTTATCAAATTCCTTATTATACTGTTCTTCCTCAGTAAAAATAATCTTTTCATCACTATCATCTTGAAAAAAATCAGAAAGAGTAGTACCTAAAACCTCAACTATAATCTCTAAAGTTTCAAGTGATGGTGAAACCATATTATTTTCTAACTGTGATATATAACCCTTAGTTAATTCGCATCTATTTGCGAGCTCCTGTTGAGTTAGCATCAGTAATTTTCTCTTCTCTTTTATCTTATTTCCTAAATTAAACACCTATATCACCTCGTTTATAATTCCTAAACTTTAAGTTAAAAATGTCTAAACCTTTTATATTATAATATTAAACTATATTATTTTCAATAATATATTATTCAAAGTAAAAAAAAGACAATGTATAAACATTGTCCTTAAGCTACTCCCGTAGCAAATAATATTAACTTAATTACACAAAAAACAAACATAAAGGCAAACAGTCCATCATAAACATAATTAATTATTCTTATAGGCTTTAGATACGCCTTTCTATTCTTAATTGAAAAAATGACACAAATTGATGAATTAATAATTGGAATAATAGCTAATGCATAAGCTAAAAGGATTATCAGTACTAAGACTATAGATGAAGCTCCAGCAACAACTATAGCACCTACCGCTTCTTGTGCACTATTATTGTCCTTAACCGAATTATTAAAACTATCAATTGTTTGTCTCAAATTTATCGGAAAAAGATATATAACACATATTAAGCTTATTATAGCAAATATACCAATTATAACTGTAGATACAATCCTCTTTTTATCATCCATATTCATTACGTCCTATCTTTATATTGTTATATTATATTATAATATACATCCAAAAAAATTACAATTAAGCAACTATTACAGCAAATCTCAAAGTACCAAACTTATATTTACAAATTGCTTCAATATGTTATAATTAAGATGTTGAAAGACAATCGACGAGTAGGGAGATTAAAAGAAAAGGGATAGTTACCAGCTATCCCTTTTCGCATTTTAAAGACTTGATAAACTTATTAAAAAAATTACCGAATTTTAAGAATCACATGTTCACTTTACAAATTATTTCAAAGTGTTATAATAAAGATGTCGAAAGACAATCAACGAATTAATAGGAAAAGAGAAAAGGGATGATTGCAGTCATCCCTTTTCGCATTTTAGAGGTATCAACGAATCTTTAGGAACTTAATTACCTACTTATTTCGGTTTATCTTATCTATGATAATGATAACAAGTATCAATATCACGATAAGCATTAGGCTATCCACCTAATACCTCCTAACTACCCGTTGAATTCCTCCGAGTAGAATAAATCATTTCGTTGACTCCTTATCTAAAATGCCCATATCAATGATATGGTTTTATTATTCTATCATCTATTTATTTATTCAACAAGAAAAAATATACTTGATAAAATAATGATTTTTAGTAGGTATATACATTAACATTTAATTTTAATTTTTATAAAAAATAAAAAGGTTCATTATGAACCTTTAATTGCTTTTAAGATGGTGCCCGAAACAGGACTTGAACCTGCACTCTTTCGGAACCAGATTCTAAGTCTGGCGCGTCTGCCAATTCCGCCATTCGGGCATTTGAGTTGCAATTTTTACTGCAATATTAATTATACTAAAATTAATGATAATGTCAACAATTTTCGTACATTTTTTCAGTAAAAACTGCAACTATTTTATTTTCTTTTAATTACTCTCATTTTAGCACTATGTGCTCTATTGTTTTCTTTAATTTCTTCTTCAGTTGGAAGCATTGGTTTTTTAGTAATAAGCTCAAATAAAGTGTTGTCAACTGGCATAGTTGGTAGGCCTTTAACATCCTCTATTGTCGTTCTATCCTTAAATACTTTCTTACAAATTCTATCCTCTAATGAATGGAATGTTATAACAACAGCTCTACCATCCTTATTAAGCATATCAAGGGCATCATTAATTGATACCTCAAATACTCTAAGCTCATCATTTACGGCAATTCTTAGAGCTTGGAATGTCTGTTTTGCAGGATGTCCCTTCTTATTTAAGACTTTTGCAGGTAGAGATTTTTTAATAATATCAACAAGCTCAAATGTAGTTTCTATTCTTTTATTTTGACGATATTTTTCTATACCTCTTGCGATTAGCTTTGCATTATTTTCCTCACCATAATCAAATAAGATTTTAACAATTTCTTCATATTTATAATTATTTACAATATCAGCTGCAGTAAGTGTTGATTCTTGATTCATTCTCATATCAAGTGGGGCATCATAATTATATGAAAAACCACGCTCTGGTATATCAAATTGGAAAGATGATACACCTAAATCATATATAATACCATCAATATGCTCTACACCTAACTTATTTAATTCCTTTTTTAAATCCTTAAAATTAGCTTTAACGAAGGTGTAATTAGTACCAACCTTATCTAGTACCTCTTTACTTCTTATAAAGGCATAATCATCTTGATCAAAACAATAAAGATGGCCTTTTTTTAATTTGGCTAAAATAAGTGAAGAATGACCTCCACCACCAGTTGTCGCATCAACATAAATACCATCTTCTTTAATATTTAATTGTTCTACTGCCTCTTCCTTTAATACAGTTTTATGTACATACATATCTATACCTCTTAATATAGAAAATAGACGCCCCTAGCGTCTATTTCTATAGAATAACTATTTTGTTTCTTCTTCAGTCTTTTCTGCCTTAGGAGCTACAACTAATTTACCCTTATAATATCCACAATTAGGACATACTCTATGAGCTAGTGTTAACTCTCCACAGTTAGGACAAGTAATCATACCTGGAGTTTGTAAAGCTTGATGAGAACGTCTCATTGCCTTTTTACTCTTTGATACTCTTCTAAAAGGTACTGCCATTTACTACACCTCCGTTTTATAATAAATCTTTTAAGCCTGCAAATGCTGGATTTATTTTTTCTTCATTATCAATTTCTTCTTCAACCTCATCTTCAAATTCTTCAGTTGAATAGCTCATTGGTTTTGCGATTAAAACTGCAGTAAGTATAGCTTCTTTTGTATCTAAAGTAATACCATCAATTCTAATTGCATCTTCAATTAATTCATCATTTGAAAAAATCTCTTCAGCAGTTGTCTTTATTTCATAAGGAACTTCTTTTAAGCTTATAGAATCCTTCAATGTTAAATTGATATTAATATCAAAATTACATAAATATGTTTCTTCGCCTCTTTCATGTATAGTTGTTTTAACTTTACACATAGATGCATCTAAAACATCCTCAAAGCCTAATAAATCATCTTTAAGGTCAATTTCTTCTTCTACAACAAAAGGAAATTTCTTATTTCTTAATTGAGCTAAAGTAAATTTCATACTAAATCACCCCAGCATTATAGATTATATATATTTTAGTGGTCAAAGTCAAGAAAAATATCATTTGAATTCAAGTTTAAAATCAACTAATCCCTCATAAAAATCATCTTCGTGAGTAACTAGGATTAATGAGCCTGGAAATTTATCTAATGAATCCCAAAGCTCAGCCTTTGACAATACATCTAAGTGATTAGTAGGCTCATCTAAAATTAATACATTTGATTTTTTCATTGTCATTAATGCAAGCCTTACACGTGTTTGTTCACCGCCTGAAAGCTCAGTCATAGGCTTAGTTGCTAAATCACCCTTTATACCGGCTGTTGCTAGTATACTTCTTAGCTCACCATCAGTCTTTAATGGATAATAATATCTTAAATAATTTATAGCATTGACTTTATTATCATAAGCCTCTTCCTGACAAAAATAATTAATATCAGCTGATGGATTCCAAACAAATTCACCACCAAGAGGCTTAATAACTTCTGTTATAGTTTTAATAATAGTTGATTTACCAATACCATTTTTTCCTAATATTACAACCCTTTCATTTTGCTTAAGTAAAAAGTTTAAATCTTCTAAAACAACCTTTTCTCCATAACCAACACTTAAATTATTAAGCTTTAATACTTCTTGTCCTAAGCCTTTAGAAAAAGGAAATGTTAAATGCATTGGCTCATGATTTTTAGGTGGAGCAATTCTTTCAATCTTTTCTAGCATCTTTCTTCTAGATTTTGCTTGTTTAGAGGTTGTTGCCCTAACAATATTTTTTTGAATAAAGGCTTCAGTCTTTTTAATGAAGTTTTGTTGAGCCTTATATTTATTAATATATTGTTCTTTTCTTAAATCCCTTTCAGCTAAATAATGGTCATAATCCATATTATATCTAGTCATTTGCTTATTATCTAGGTTATAAACAACCTTAGCTATACTTCTTATAAAGCTTTCATCATGGCTTATAACAACAAAGGCCTTTTTAAAATCATTTAAATATTTTGAGAGCCATTCAATATGAGCTGAATCTAAGAAGTTTGTAGGCTCATCTAATAGCATTACATCTGGAGCATCTAAAAGTAGCTTTGCTAAATATACCTTTGCCCTTTGTCCACCAGATAAATTAGATAATTTAGTATCTATACCAAATTCTTTTATACCTAAGCCATTATAAATATTTCCTAATGTAGAATCTATCCAATAGAAATTATTATCTTCTAATTCCTTTTGAATTTGATCAGCATAATTTAGATATCTTTCATAATCCTTTTCATCACAAAAAGCTAATTTTTCATAATATGAATTCATCAGCTTTTCCTTTTCAAATAAAGGCTTAAAAACATCTATTATATAATCATTAATAGAAATATCTTGTCTTACCTTTAATTGCTGATCTAAGTATGAATATTTTACATTATTCATCCATTTAATGCTTCCAGCATCAGGTATTAAATTTTTACATATAAGATTCATAAATGTTGATTTACCTACACCATTATCACCAACTATTACAATGTGATCTTGGGGTAATATTCTAAATTCAACATCATTAAATAGATTTTCATCCTTATATTTGAACCTTAAGCCTTCAACATCTAAAAGTCCCATAATAATCCCTTATTTTATCTAATTTTAGTTTTTAAAAAACTATATAATTCCTCACTCATAAATTCATTTTTAATAGGAATTGCCCTATTTTTTTCAACATATAATAATGTATATTTTTCTTTTTTAACACATTTTTTCAATTCTTCATATCTAAATGTCTGATTAGCATTACCATTAGCTGCTATATAGGCTACTAGAATTCTATCATCATAAAATTGATAGCTATATTTAACATCATTTTTAACTTGTTTTAGAGCCTTCATATAATTATAAAATCCTAAGATAATATAGGCAATACCACAAATAATAGATACAAAACCTATAACTAATTTGACTGAATTATAGCCATTAACAATTGAAATTAAACTAATAATGCCAATAACAAACATAAATGCAACTAAAATTATTGTACCAACAATATTTTTAAATGATAATATTTTAATCAATTCTTTTTGTTCAGTAACATTAAATTCGCATTCACTTTCGTATTCTAATTCCATAATTAATCCTTATACTTTTTAATATTTGATTTTAATAGATTAAAGAATTCTTCATTTAAATCTTGATTTCTAATGATATATGCTTGATTCTTATTTATGAATAAGAATGTATAATGCTGTTTTTTAACACATTTTTTAAAGTCAGTATATTTATATGTAACATTACCATTTGATGTATTTGTATTTGAACAAACAACTACTCTATCATCATAAAATTTATAGCTATAGGTAATGCTTGAAGTTACATTTTTAACTGCCTTATTGCTTAAAAATTTAATCATTAATAAATAAATTAACGCAAAGACAACAATAAATATACCACAGCCCATTATTGTTGTATCCTTATCAAAAGCAAATGATAAACCAAAAAATATAACACCAATTACTAAAAATAATAACGAAAGTAGTGCTTGAGGCTTTAATACTATTTTATTCAATTGTTTAACAACAAATTTTACCTCATTTTCATCAAATGCTTCTTCTTTTGATAATACTAATTTCATTTTATTTCCTTTCTTATATAACAACCAAAAGTCTAGCTGCCTAGACTTTTGTTTTTTATTATTTTAATTCTTCATTTGCTTTTTTAATCATTTCTACAAATTCTTCAATAGTAACTGTAGTTTGTTCTTGGCTACCATATCTTCTATAAGTTAAAGTATTAGTTTCAACTTCCTTATCACCAACAACTAATTGGAATGGAATCTTCTTCATTTGAGCTTCTCTAATCTTATAACCAAGCTTTTCTTCTCTATAATCACATTCAAATCTAATCTTATTCTTCTTGAATATTTGAGCTACCTTATCAGTAAATTTCTTATGATATTCTAGATTAACTGGAATTAATTTAGCTTGAACTGGTGCTAACCAAATTGGGAAAATACCCTTAGTTTCTTCAAGTAAGAAGGCAATAAATCTATCCATAGAACCTAAGATTGCTCTATGAACAACTACAGGTCTTGCCTTCTCACCATTTTCATCAATATAAGTTAATTCAAATCTTTCAGGTAATTGGTAATCAAGCTGAATTGTAGAAAGTGTTACATCATGGCCAATTGCTGATCTAACCTGTACATCAAGCTTTGGACCATAGAAGGCAGCCTCACCAATAGCTTCATAATATTCAACACCAAGATCATTTAAAACCTGTCTTAATTCAGATTCACTTCTTTCCCATAATTCGTCATTACCGAAATATTTCTCGACATCATTAGGGTCTCTTAAAGATAATCTAAATTTATAATTCTTAAATCCAAAATCATTATAAACATCTAAGATTAGCTTTGTTACTTCCTTAAATACATCACCAATTTGTGATGGCATACAGAAGATATGAGAATCATTTTGATAGAATGCTCTTGTACGCTCAATACCAGTTAAAGCACCTGATGCTTCAAATCTAAAGTCAGCTGCAATTTCAGCAATCTTTAAAGGTAATTCCTTATATGAATGTAGTGTTGATTTATACATTACCATATGATGTGGACAGTTCATTGGTCTTAAAACATATGATTCATCATCAACATCCATCTTAGGGAACATATCATCCTTATAATGTGCCCAGTGACCAGATGTCTTATATAATTCAACATTACCTAAAGCTGGAGTCATAACATGCTTATAGCCTAAGTCATATTCCTTATCCATAATATAATCAGATAGCTTTCTTCTTACAATAAAGCCATTAGGTAACCACATAGGAAGACCTCTACCTACTAATTCATCGAACATGAATATACCTAAATCCTTACCTAGCTTTCTATGATCTCTTTGCTTTCTATCCTCAAGTAAAGCTAAATAATCCTTTAATTCTTCCTCAGTTGACCAGCAAGTACCATAAATACGTGTCATAACATCATTTTTAGAATCACCACGCCAATATGCGCCTGCAACAGATAAAAGCTTAAAATACTTTAAACAGCCTGTAGAAATTACATGTGGGCCTCTACAAACGTCCTTATATTCACCTTGCTCATAAATACCAACTAAATCATCATCTACTGCATCGATTAATTCTTGCTTATATTTATCATTTTTAAACATTTCCTTAGCTTCAGCCTTAGAAACCTTAGAATGATTAATTGCTAGATTTTCTTTAGCAATCTTCTTCATTTCAGCTTCAATTTTTGGTAAATCATCAACAGTAACAACACCATTAACACCAAAGTCATAATAGAATCCTTCTTCAATAGCTGGACCTACACCACAAGTTGTTCCTGGATATAATCTTTGCATAGCTTGAGCAAGTAAATGTGCACAAGAGTGATTAATTACCTCAAATGCTTCCTTAGAATCAAACATAACAAGCTCTAAAGATGAATCCTTTGTAATAGGTGTCTTTAAATCAACTAAAACACCATCAAGCTTAGCAACACAAGCCTTCTTTGCTAAACTTGGAGATAATTCCTTTGCTACACTTACAACAAGTGCGTTTTCTTCAACTTCCTTAAAGCTTCCATCAATTAATTTTACCTTTAACATATAATCCTCCTTAAAAATAAAAAAGTCCTTAAAAATTAATTTAAGGACGAAAATTTCCGCGGTACCACCTTAGTTCCATATCTAAAATATGACAACTCTAATTATCTGTAACGTAGATATACGAAATAGCATTTCCTCTATTTATCTAGTAGGGTAGTAATAATTTAAGTATATTAGATATTTTCACCAGCCATATCTTCTCTAAAAATATAAGTTAAATATCATGTCCCTCATTATCGACGAAATAATTATATAATAATTGAACAATTTATTCAATAATTTTCAATTCTTCTTTTACTAATATTTTTCTTTTAATTAATATAAATGAATATATTCCAAATGAAACTACTGCTAAACTAATTCCAATAATACAAGAAATATTATATGGAATAAATCTACCTAAGGCTATATTAGGCTCTCCTAAAATATAAGTTAGAGTTACAGCGCTCATAAATGCGGCAGGTATTGCCGTAATAAGTGAACCAAATCGATATTTAGATTCCCTTAATAAATATATTGTTTCAATCCATAACGCAAATGTCGCAATAACCTGATTTGACCATGCAAACCATCTCCACAATATATTAAAATTAGATGGTGAGGTAAAATTCCAAATACTAAGTCCAATTATTATTCCAAATAGTGGCAAGGTTATTATTAGTCTATTTCTTATATTCTTTTGATTTAATTTAAAAGCTTCAGCAATAATTAATCTTGCACTTCTTAAGGCTGTATCACCACTAGTTACAGGACAAATAATTACACCGACTATCGCTAAAACTGTACCAACAGGTCCAAGAAGTACTTCAGCCATCATTTTAACAGATGATGAATTGCCTCCACCTAATGCCATTAAAGAATTATACCCTTCTTGCGTATCAGTATGGAAAAATGCCATAGCTACTGCTGCCCAAATTAAAGCGATAATTCCTTCTGCAACCATAGCACCATAAAATATTTGTCTTCCTTCTTTTTCGGTTTTAATACATTTAGCTACAACTGGAGATTGTGTAGCATGAAATCCACTTACAGCTCCACAAGCTACTGTTGTAAACATAAAAGGCCACCAAGGTAAATCTCCATGAATACTAGAATAATCCTTAAGATTATTAATTAATTCTAGCATTGGATAATCCTTTTGATTAATAAATACGCCACCTATTACAAATATAGCCATACTAATTAAAAATATTCCAAATATAGGATATGCTTTACCTATTATTTTATCTATTGGTAATATCGCACTTAACAAATAATAAACAAGTATAATACCCATCCATATTAGGGCATGGACTTTTCCACCTGTAATATCTGATAGTAATGCTGATGGAGAAACAACAAATACTGCCGTAGTTAATATTAATAAAACTACAAAGAAAAATCTTAAAAATATCTTTACTATCCTTCCACCATACTTACCAGATATTTCAGCAATTGAATCACCATTATTTCTAGATGATATCATTCCAGAATAATAATCATGAACAGCACCACCTAAGATACAGCCACAAACAATCCATATAAAAACAATTGGTCCAAATAAAGCTCCACTTATCGCACCAAATATAGGACCTGTTCCAGCAATATTTAATAATTCAATTAAAAAAGCCTTCCATTTTGATAGTGGTGTTATATCAACACCATCTGGATGATCTATAGCTGGTGTCTTCCTATCATCTATACAAAATATCTTTTCTGATAGCCTTGAATATAATAAATATCCGCCTATTAAAATTAATAACGCAATGAAAAATGTTACCATAATATCACCATCTTATTCTATTATTATAACACAGAATAAAAAAAAGATATAACTATCTGCTATATCTTTTTGAATCACTCATATCTACAAAGTACACTAAATCATCTAGTCTTGCATAAATTCGATTAGCCTTTAACTGACCTTGCTTTGATTTATCAATAGCTAAGTATTCCTTTATATCGGCCATCGAATTCAAATTTGTAGAGATAAATAACGGTTTATTTTCCATTAACCTATAATTGATAATAGGTCCTAATATTTCATCTCTTACCCACGGTGTTAGATTTTCAGCACCTAAATCATCTAGTAGCAAGGCATCGCAATCTCTTATATTTGACATTATGCGTTCGAAATTTGAATCTCCAATATTATTCTTCAAACTACCTACAAAATCCGGAAAATAAACTAACATAGATGAAATATTGTTATCAGCAAGCATATTAGCTATAACTGACAAAGTATATGTCTTTCCGATTGAAAACTGGCCACATAAAACAAGGCCTTTTCTCTTTTCACATGAGTCATAATTAGCCATCAATTTATTTACGTGTGCTATAATTTTTCTTCTACTTTCACAATTTTGATCATAATCAAACAAAGTAGCATTCAATACATTATCCGGCAAAAACAAATTTACTATTTTAGATTTTGAATGAATTTTAAGATTGTTTTGCGTTTTATACTTACATTCTTTAAAATAGAAACTATCATTCTTACAGTCAAGAACCATTCCAACATTTGAATTTTGACAGCAATCAAGTCCCTTACAAGCCTTACAATTAGCTTGTTCGAAAATCATATTAATATATTCATTTATATTTTTTAAAGTAGCATCAGGATATTTCTTTTTTATTTCTTCAAATGTGATATCATCTGGAATCATAATACATTTCCTCCAAATCCTGTAGAATCGTCCTCTGTATTAGCTTTTCTATTATCTTTAGTAGAGGTTACATATCGTGTTGCATCTGCAGTCGAAAATACATTATCACGAATCCATGTATTTGCCACCTTTTTAAAATAAGCCAATGTAGGTATTTCTTCTTTTTCTTTGAATACTTTCAAAATCATAGCATTCAAGACACCACGAGGTAAGTCAATACTAGAATAAACATCATTTATTCTGCTCAAATAATAATTTGGATAGAACAATTCATCATCGCTTAATTCAGGATTCATTTGTTTTAATACATCTTCTATAAGGTCTTTAGGTGAGGTATTGTCTAAATAGTCAATTAATTCCTTGTTTTCGAGAACTGCATCATCTTTAGAAACCAATTTAGGCGCATTCATATTCTTTCTATGAATAAACAAATCATTAGCCTTTTTCTTTAATATACCATAACTAAAGATGTTTTGTTTTGTAATTGATTCAGTATATAAATCTATCATATCTGTCTCATTAAATTTATAAACAAATGCTAAATTACATATTTGTTCTCTAAATGACTTAGTAACTCCAACAGCACCTAAGAAATCTAGGTTTATACCCTTACAGAAGAAATCAAAATCAAAATTATAATTGTTGATTGTCAAATTCTTATTAGGCTTTTTGCCTAAGATATATTTAAATTTATCAAATGTATATTCTGTATCAACCTGTGATGAATAAACTTCATCAAATGACTTTGTTATATTTGTTGCCTTTCCTTTATCAATTACTTCAACTTTAAAATGATTTGAAATAAATTCAAATGTTTCTTTAGATGTTTTTGCATATAAATAAAGACCTAATGTAGCATCCTTTATAAAGTTTTTAGCTGTTAGTGGAGGACATACTACATAAATATAATTACCATCTGGATTTTGATATGTAATTAAAAGACCAATTCCTTCAAGCTTAATTCTAGCTTTAGTAAAGCTTGCGGGAGTTAATGAATAAACATCAAAAAAATCCTGGTGGGTAATTTCTTCACTCTTTAAGTTATTTCTTTCAAGTAGTGATGTAAATCCTAAATATAGCATTAATGCATCACTACCCATTAGTGGTGTATATAAAAGTGATATTACAGATACATCATCACTTGATAGCGTAAAGCTTGAATAAATATTAAATTTTGATTTGCTATCAACTGATTTTGTTGCCATATAATACCTCTATTTGTGTAGACCTACACCCTTTAATTCATAAGTTTTTGAAATTGTTTGATATACATTATTTAAGAACTTCTTTGTCTTACTTCCATTACCTAATAAATATTCTGATGAAATGTAAAAATCAATTGAAGTTTCTTTTGGAGTTTGCATAATTACTTTTGCTGTAACTGAAAAATGTGGAACCTCACTAAAAATTTCACCATAATCATCATTAATAGATAAAATTTCATGATGAAGCTTTTTAATTATTTCAATATAAGCATCCTTAATTTGATCGTAGCTAGCTTTAAAGTAATGAGTTTGTAAAGCTTCGTCTTTTGCATTTTCTTTTGTTTCAAATGTTGCCATAATTATTATTCCCCTTTTATTTCATTTAATAAATTTATTACTAATTCTTTAGTTTGTTCAAATGTACCACTTGTATCTATTACATAATCAGCCTTTTCTCTTTTTAAATATAAATCCATCTGAGAATGTATTTTTGCTAAAGCGTAGTCCTCATCTATCTTATCTCTTTCCATTAAACGCGCTACTTGGACCTTCTTTTTAACAAATGCACAAATTACTTTATCGCAAAGTGTCTCAAATTTAGCCTCATAAAGTAGTGGAACATCAACAAATATAATTCCTTCTTTTATTTCATTAATTTGTCTTTTAATCTCTTCTTTTACAATAGGATGAGTAATAGAATCTAATACTATTTTAGCTCCTGAATTATTAAAAACTAATTTAGCTAACTTCTTTTTATTTAAAGATAAATCATCATTTAAATATTCTTGGCCAAATCTTTCCTTTATTGCATTATATATAGGTAGTCCTACCTCTGATAAATCTCTTACGATTTTATCAGAATCTATAACTACATATCCTTCATTTTTTATGATATTACAGATGTTAGATTTACCACTTGCAATACCGCCAGTTACCCCTATAATTCGCTTCATACTACTTTTGACAATTCTTACAGAAATAAGTTGTCCTACCACCTATTTTAATTTTTTCTATTTTTGAATTACATATTTTACAATATTCTTTAGTATGAACCATTAAAAAATCTTGATAATTACCCTTAACATTTAAGCTTGAGGTATAGCTTCTTATGGTTGTACCTTTATTTTCTATCGCTAAATCAAAGATTCTTTTTGATTCATTTATAATAGATTTTAATTGGTCCATTGTAATATCTTTAGATAATGTATCAGGTCTTATTTTTGAAGCAAATAAGACTTCATCAACATAAATATTACCAAGTCCCGCAATAATAGATTGATCAAGTAGGGTCTCTTTTATTAAAAGAGCCTTATTTATTATTTTAGCATAAATTTGGTCATAATCAATTTGTTTATCTAAAATTAAATCTATTCCAACTTTAGATAAAGGTAATTTATTATATATGTCATCTTCTATATATAACATCCTACCAAATTTTCTTACATCCTGATATAAAAGGTCATAATTATTTGATAATTTAAATATTACATGAATGTGCTTATTATCAAGTGAATTATTCTCAACATAAAAATATTTACCTTCCATTCTAAGATGAGAAATAATATAGCCCTTATCTAATTTAAAGATTAAAAATTTTCCTCTTCTTAAAATATCTATGATAGTTTTATTTTTAACATTTTTGATAAATTCATATTTATCTTGATCAATAATATTATCATATCTAACAATAACATCATTAATTTTTAAATTAGCTAAATTATTTAATAGGACCCTTCTTACAGTTTCAACTTCTGGTAATTCAGGCATATAAACTCCTTATTTAAGATAAGATATGACACTCTCATCAAATTTTTTCATATCATAAAAGGCATTTTCATCCTTTGGATAGCCAAGACAAATAAATGTGAAAACAAATTTATTATCTTCTAATTTTAATACCTGACTAGCCTTAGTTGTTCTTTCTTCATCTGGATATGTTCCAAGCATACAAGTACCAATTTTATAGTCTACTGCCTTAACCATAATATTTTGAGCAGCTAGTGCTAAATCAGTAGCCTCAAATTGAGGACAAGGTAAAGTATTTGGATTTTTTCCAATTACTGCAATCATCTGATTACATTCATTTACTCTCATAGTACTTCTAGTATATATCTTAGATAATTCTTCAATTATATTTTTATCTTCTATAATGATATATTCTCTAGATTTTTGACGTCTTGCTGTACCTGCAGCCTCAGCATGTCTAATTAAATCTACTAATACATCATTTGGAATCATTTTATCTAAATTAAAGCTTCTAACACTTCTTCTATTTAAAATAGGATCCATTATTTCACCTCATACCAGTTTTTACCAAATGAATCTCCAACCTCAAGTATTACATCTAGCTTAACAGCACTGGTCATTTCCTGTCTTACTAAATTTTGTAAAACTTCCTCTTCGCCCTTTTCAACCTCAAATACCATTTCATCATGTACTTGAACTAAAATTTTACTCTTCAAATTCAATTCTTCCATCTTTTTATCGACATTTACCATCGCAATCTTCATGATATCTGCCGCACTACCTTGAATTGGAGCATTCATTGCCATTCTTTTAGCAAATTCGCGCTGCATATAAATTTTAGAATTAATTTCAGGTATATATCTAATTCTATTTTTTAGGGTCTTTACATAGCCTGTTTGTTTACAAAATTCTATAGTATCATCCATATATTTTTTAATTTCTGGATATGCCTCATAGTAGCTATCTATAAATTGTTTAGCCTCATAATTAGATATATCTATATCTTGAGCTAAACCAAATGCTGAAATACCATAGATGATACCGAAATTAACAGCCTTAGCTTTTCTTCTATCTTCTTTTGTAATTTCTGTCTTATGGAAGACATCCATAGCTGTCTTAGTATGAATATCTATTCCATTATTAAAAGCTTCCTTTAAGCCCTTAACATTAGCCATATGGGCAAGTACTCTAAGCTCTATTTGAGAATAATCTGCAGAATAGATAGAATTATTAGGATTTGTTGGAACAAACATCTTTCTAATCATATGTCCTTCAGGTGTTCTAATAGGTATATTTTGGAGATTTGGTTCAATACTTGAAAGTCTTCCTGTATTAGTTAAAGCTTGTTCAAATATTGTATGAACCTTTCCATCTGGATATATAAAATCTAGAAGACCTGCAACATAGGTTGAATAAAGCTTTGTTTTAGCTCTATAATCAATTACTTTTTCAACTACTGGATTAAATTTTTTAATTGATTCTAAAACTTCAATATCTGTTGAATAGGTACTTCCCTTTTTCTTAGGATAAGGAATATTTAATTCTTCAAATAGTACACTACCTAATTGTTTTGGAGATGATATATTAAATTCATGTCCAACAATTTGATAAATATCTTTAGCAATATTATTAATTGCTTCTTCTAATTCAGCCTTTTGTTTATATAATTCAGCCTTATCTATTAGCATACCATTAAATTCCATCTTACCTAAAACTTTTGATAGTGGAATTTCAATATCTGTTAAAAGTGATAATTGTTTATTTTCTTCTAGCTTTTCTATAGCTTTATTTTTTAATTCATATAAAGCATTAGCTTTTTTTATTACATGCTCATATATGATGTTTTTATCAGGAATTGCCTTTTTAGCACCCTTACCATATATTTGTTCATCAAAATAAACATCATCATAATCATAATATGAAGCAACACCCTTAAAATCATCCTTTACTGCCTGTGGTGATAAGATATATGTTGCAAGTAATAAATCAAAATCAACGCCTCTTAATTCAGTATTATATCTTTTACATAATACATAGGCTCTCTTATAATCAAATATTGATTTTTTTATATTATCATTTTCTAATATTTTCTTTAAATTATCATTTGAAATATTATTAGGATCAATAATAAATGAGCCTAAATTATTTTTAACACCTATAGCAAGAATAGGAGATTTATGATAATTATATTCAAATGTTTCAAAAATATATGCTGAATCATTTATTAAAATTTTATCAACATTAGAAAAATCGTTTATTATTTCATATTTTAAATCTGTAGGAACAACCTTTTCTTGAGTCATTTCTTTTAATAATGATTTAAATTCTAATTCAGTATAGAACTTTCTTAAATTATCATAATCAGGTTCTTGGCGCTTAGTATCTTCAAAGTTTAATTCAATATCAAAATCTCTAATTATAGTTGCCATCTTCTTACATAATCTAGCATTTTCATAATTATCTTTTATCTTTTGACCCATAGCACCCTTAATATTATCCATATTTTGGATGATACCTTCTAGGTCATTATATTCATTTAAAAGCTTTACGCCTGTTTTTTCACCAACACCTGGAATACCAGCTAGATTATCACTCTTATCGCCCATAATGGCCTTTAAATCGACAAATTGAGTGTATTTAATGCCATATTTTTCATAGAAGCTTTCAGGAGTATAATCGTCGAGCTCACTCATACCCTTTCTATTTAAATGAACTGTTGTATTTTCTGATATTAATTGTAATAAATCCTTATCAGATGAATAAATATCAACGTGATATCCAAGTTCTTCTGCCTTCTTTGACATAGTACCAATAATATCATCAGCCTCATAAAGCTTTTGTTCATGACGTTTAATACGCATTAAATCCAAATATTCTTTAATATAAGCTATTTGCATTCTAAATTCATCAGGCATAGGAGGACGTCCTGCCTTATAATCAGCCATCCAAGCATGTCTTAATGTTTCTTTTCCAGCATCGAAGGCTACTAAAATATTATCATATTTTTGATTTACTAATGCCCCCATCATTCTAATAAAACCATAGGTAGCATTAGTATATATACCCTTTGAATTTGTTGTTAAATTTGTATTAGCGCTCATTCCATAATAAGCTCTATACATCAATGAATTTCCATCAACTAAAATAAATCTTTTCATATCTTTATACCTAACAATTCTTACTTCCTATGCTACAAGATGCATTTGTAACATTTATAATTTCTAAACCTTTATTTTTTAAATAAGTTTCCCAATCTGTAAAAACATTATCATTTTCAATAATACAAGGAAGGCCAATATCACCTATTTTAATTAATCTATCAAAAACTTTTGGATTATTATCTCTATAATGTAAGAATTCTTTTAAATTTTTTAAAGAATCTAAAACTTCAATAAATTCATATTCAATTTTATAATAATCAAAATTTGCCTTTGCGTTTATACAATCAGGGCAATTTTTACTTCCATAAATTTTTAACATATCAATCATTCTCCTTCTGTTTTTTATAAATTGGCAAAAGCATTCTTGTATTTTCCTTATATTCGATAAAATTTGGCTTTTTTGACTGTCTTTTATCAGCTAAAGGAATTGATATAAATAAGAATAAGAATGTATTTATAACAGCACCAATAATTGTTAAATAATTATTGTTATAGGCTAAGCCCATTATAAATATCATCCACCAAAACATTATTTCACCAAAGTAATTAGGATGTCTTGAATATTTCCATAGGCCATTTCTATTAAATGTTGTCAATCTTTCTTTTCTATATTTTTGCATTTGAAAATCTGATAAGCCTTCAATTATTACAGCTATTATTGCAAAAATAAAGAATGTAATCAATAAATATATATTTGGTTCATTTAAAGCCATAATAAATGGTAACATGCAAAAATATACAATTAATGTTGGAAATAAATGAATTCCTAAAAAATTAACAAATACAAACATAGACCCAGATTTTTCTCTTAACATCTCATAGCGCCAATCCTCATGTTTTAAGGATGTAAATGTATATAAGAAATTAAATGTTAATCTAAATGACCAGATTGTTATTGCTAAAAAGAAAAATATAAAATAATTATTAAATCCATTTTTTATAGCCATATATAAAACAACTATAAATGGATATACACTCCAATAAGGATCATAAGCTGAAGAATTTTTAAATATTAAGCTAAAGAAAAATACAAAAACAGTTGATATTAAATCTCCAATTAATACATTTAACCATAATTCATATGGTAAATATTCAAATAAGAAATAAGAAATAATAAAAACTAATAAATATAAAACAATTTGAAATATTATACCAGTAATTCTTTTATTCATAAAATTCTCCAAAACACTATTTTTATTATATAATAATAAACTTGAGTTTTAAAGTAAAAAAAAGACTGATTTTCATCAGTCTTCTTTAATCAAAGAGATAAGCCCGGCAACTTCCTACTCTCGCAAGATCTAACTTACTACCAT
>CAMOUK010000014.1 GCA_946626535.1 uncultured Caryophanales bacterium | reverse complement strand
CAAAATGTAACAAGTATGGTTTGTGAACAAGTGAGTCACTATAATAAGTGACTTTTTTCTTTGTTTTTTCGATTTTTTCGTTAAACTATTAAAATTATGGAGTAATTATGGTATAATCTACATAATTATGGAAAGGAAAAATTATGAGAATTTCAATTGGTTGTGATCACTCAGCATTAGAATTAAAAAATTATATAATAGATTATTTAAAACAAAATAATTTTGAAGTTATTGATGAAGGAACTTATACTAAGGAAAGCTGCGATTATACAGACTTTGGTTATAAGGTTGCTAAAGACGTAGCTTCTAATAAGGCTGATAAAGGCATCGTTATTTGCTTTACAGGAATTGGTATGTCAATTATCGCAAATAAGGTTAAGGGCATTAGATGTGCTTTAGTTGGCTCTAAGGATGCTGCAATCCTTACAAGAGAGCACAACGACACTAATGTTTTAGCTTTAAGTGCTAAATATACTGGTCCGGTTCTTGCAAAGGAAATTGTTGAATTATGGTTAAATACACCATTTTCAAATAATGAGCGTCATTTAAGAAGAATTAACAAAATTACTGAATATGAGGAGAAAGAATAATGGCAGTTACAATTTTAAATCATTCATTAATTAAGCATAAGCTTACAAATATTAGAAAGACAGATACTACAACAAAGGATTTCTATCAAAATGTTAATGAAATAGCTGGTTTAATGGCTTATGAGATTACAAGAAACTTTCCTTTAAAGGAAGTTAAAATTACTACTCCAATTTGCGAAAGTGTTCAATATGAGCTTGATAAGGAAGTAGTCATCGTTCCAATTTTAAGAGCTGGTCTTGGTATGGTTGATGGAATTAGAGATATGATTCCAACAGCTAAGGTTGGCTTTATTGGACTTTATAGAGATGAAGAAACCTTAGAGCCACATGAATATTACGCAAAATTCCCAAATAATATTAAGGATGCAATTGTTTTAGTTGTAGACCCAATGCTTGCTACAGGCGGATCTGCATCTGCAGCTATTACAATGCTTAAGAAACGCGGCTGTACTGACATTAAGTATGTTGGTTTAGTTGCTGCACCAGAAGGAATTGAAAGACTAACAACAGATCATCCAGATGTAGATTGCTACATCGCTGCTAAAGACGAAAAGCTTAATGAAAATGGCTATATCGTTCCAGGCTTAGGTGATTGTGGAGATAGACTTTTCGGTACTAGATAATGAATAAAAAGAAGGCATCAAGCTACGCAAAGTTTTATGCCTTAGCTACACAAGGCATTTTTACAATGTTAGTCCTATTAGGCTTAGGATATTATATTGGATATCTTATTAATAAGGACTCATTTTGGCCACCGCTACTTGCGGGAATTGGTGTAATTTGTGGAGTTGTAATATTTGTAACCTATTTATTATTATTGACTAAAGGAGATGATAAGAAGGATGACAAGGAAAGCTAATTATTTAATGGTCCCTGTCGCTTTAGGTGTCGTTACAATAGTAACAATAATATTGGCCATCGTTCAATTTGGTTGGTATTATTATCTAATTGGCGCACTAGTTGGACTAATGAATCATGGCTTACTCTTGAAGCAATCCTATAGAATAGAGCGTTATGCTAAATTAGATCCTGAGGGTAAAACTCTAAACCCTAAGAAAACAGCCTTAATTTGGTTTTTACTTAGAGTTTTAGTACTTGCTGCAGTATTTGCTGCACTAATATATAAAGCAAGTCCTTGGACTGATACAAACGGAATATGGTTTATAATTTTAGCTGTTGCTGGCTATACAACAATTAAAATTATATTTATCATTTTCTTGCTTGTTTCTAGAAAGAAGGTGCAAGAACAATGATATTTACATATGTGCTTAGAAACGCTTTAATTTCAACACTGATAATAACTGGTGTTTTATGTCTATTCTTTATAATTTTATATTTTGCAATTAAAAAGGTAGACCCAATGAAAAAAACACCATTATGGTTAATACCATTTTTATGGGTCGTTGAAACAGTAAACGGATTTGTTAGGGATAGCATAGGTCAAAGATGGAAAACCTATGCACCATGGTTCTTAACACTCGTTATATTTATATTTTTCGCAAATACATCTGCGGTTTTCTTACTTGAAAATCCAACGAGCTATTTGCTGGTGCCATTTACATTAGCGATGTGCAGCTTTTTCGTTATTCAAATGGCAGGTATAACCTCACTTGGAATTAAAGGCTATTTAAAGGGCTTCTTAGACCCAACGCCTATTATGCTTCCAATGAATATCATAAGTGAAATATCATTACCTATATCACTATGCTTACGTCTATATGGTAATGTAGTTTCAGGAACAGTTATATCAATATTAATAAAGAAGGCTATAGGCTGGTGGTCATTACCATTTATGCCATTTATCAATTTATTATTTGATATAGCATTTAGTATTATACAGGTTGCTGTATTTGTAATTTTATCAATCATATTCACATCACAAAAAATTAGTGATGATGAAAAGTTTTAATTAAAGGAGAATAAATAATATGGATTTTTTAACAATTTTTCAAAATTTCTTAAGTTTTTTTGCTAATGCTACAGTAGGTGATGGCTTAAAGGCTATCGGTGCTGGTATCGCTGTATTTACTGGTTTTGGTGCCGCTATTGGTGAAGGTAACGTTGCTGCTCACGCTGTTGATGCTATCGCTCGTCAACCAGAACAAGCTGGTTACATCAGAATCACAATGCTTATCGGTCAAGCAGTATCTGAAACAACAGGTTTATACGGATTCATTATCGCTATTTTATTATTATTTATGTAAGAGGAGGAAATTACCTTTCATAGGTAATTAAGTAACTATGATTTTTGGTATGACAGAAGCTGTTGACGAAATCGTTTCAACAGTTACAAATTCATTAGGACCTCTAGCAAATCTTACTACAGCCTCAACTGCTGATTGGTTAGGCTATTTAGCTGATATTGGTATTCAATTAGCATCTACTATTATCTTATTTATAGTTATTAGATTCTTATTATGGAAACCAATAACAAAAATTTTAGAATCAAGAAGAGATGCAATTGATAAGGAATTAAATGATGCTAAGGAAGCTAAAGAACAAGCAGTTAAGCTTGAAGAAGAGCTATTATTAGAAAAGAAAAAAGCTCAAGCTGAAATTAGAGATTTAATATCAAACGCTGAAAAGGAAGCTAATTTAAGAAGAGATGAAATTATTAATCAAGCTAAAGAAGAAGCTAAGAAGAGATTAACTAATTTACAAGATGAGCTTGCAATTGAAAAAGCTAATATGCAGCAGGATATTAAAAAAGAAATTATCGATATTGCTTTTGCAGCCGCTGAAAAGATTGTCTCTAAGGAAGTTGATAAGGATAAGTATTTAGACGTTATCGACGGTATCTTAGAGGAGGCTAAATAATGGTAGAGGTTGAATATGCAAAGGCTATTTTTGAAATAGCACAAGAAAATAAAAAGGAAGATTTGTATAGAAGTTTTTTTAGAACTTTATCATATTCCTTAGATGATGAGGAATTCTTTAAATTATTAAAATCACCTTTTATTTCTAATAAAGAAAAAAAGGATATGATTAAAAATGTTTATAAGGATTTTGACGAGGATTTTATTAATTTTTTAAATGTAGTTATAGATCATGATAGATTTTATTTAATTAGGGCAATAAGAAGCGAATATAAGAAGCTTTTATATTCTAATTCGGGTTTATTAAAGATTAATGTTATTAGTGCTTATGAATTATCAGCTTCTGATCTTAATCGTATTAAAAAGGCTCTAATTGAAAAATTTAATGATAGATCAATTAAGATTCGTAATGAGGTTGATCCTTCAATTATTGGCGGTATTCAAATACTTGCTAACGATGAATCTATTGATATAAGCTTAAAGAGCTCACTTAATAAATTAAAGGAATCCTTATAGGGAGACTAATTATGGCAAATATTAATTTATCAGAAATTTCAGGCTTAATTAAAGAACAAATTAAAGCCTATAGATCAAATATAAAAACTGAAAATGTCGGTAGAGTAATCGAGGTTGGAGACGGTATCGCTTTAATTCATGGCCTTGATAAGGCTATGTCATCTGAATTATTAATCTTCCCAAATGATGTTTACGGTATGGTACAAAATTTGGAGGAGGATTCAGTTGGTGCTATCCTTTTTGGCGAAAGCTCAAAAATTAAAGAGGGCGATATAGTTAAATGCTCTGGTAGAGTACTTGAAATTCCTGTAGGTGAGGAATTTATAGGAAGAGTTATAGATCCACTAGCTAATCCTATCGATGGTCTAGGTAGTGTTAAGGCTACAGCAACTAGACCAATCGAAGTAAAAGCTACTGGCGTTATGGATAGAAAAAGTGTAGATACACCACTTCAAACTGGTATTAAGGTGCTTGATGCCCTAGTTCCAATTGGAAGAGGTCAAAGAGAATTAATCATCGGTGATAGACAAACTGGTAAGACATCTATTGCGGTAGATACAATTTTAAACCAAAAGAATACTGGTGTTATTTGTATTTATGTAGCTATCGGTCAAAAGGAATCTACAGTTTCATCTGTTTATGAGACATTAAAGGAAAATGATGCAATGAAGTATTCTATTATCGTATCAGCATCAGCTTCAAAACCTGCATCCATGCTATATTTAGCACCATATGCTGGTGTAACAATGGCTGAATATTTTATGTATCAGGGAAAAGATGTTTTAATTGTTTATGATGACCTATCTAAGCATGCTGTTGCCTATAGAGAAATGTCATTACTATTACATAGACCACCAGGAAGAGAAGCTTATCCAGGTGATGTATTCTATCTACATTCAAGATTACTAGAGCGTGCTGCAAAGCTTAATGATAAGCTTGGCGGTGGAAGTATTACAGCTCTACCAATTATTGAAACTCAAGCTGGTGATATTTCAGCTTATATTCCAACTAACGTAATTTCAATTACAGATGGTCAGATTTTCTTACAAACTGATTACTTCTATAAGGGTATTAGACCTGCCATCAACGCTGGTTTATCAGTATCAAGAGTTGGTGGTGCAGCTCAAACTAAGGCTGTTAAGAAGGTATCAGGTACTCTAAGACTTGATTTAGCATCTTATAGAGAACTTGAATCATTTGCTCAATTTGGTTCAGATCTTGATGCTTCAACAAAGGCAAGATTAGAGCGTGGTAAGAGAACTCAAGAAATCTTAAAACAAGATCTTCATAAGACATTATCAATGGAAGAAGAAACAGTTATTCTATACTGCTTAACTCATGCTCATCTAGATGATGTTGAGGTAGAAAGATTAGCTGATTTTGAGGAATCTTTATATTTAGATATGAAGACAAGTGAATTAGGTAAGGAAATAAAGGCTGAAATAGGTAAAACAAAAGCTTTACCTGATACAGCAAAGCTAGATAATTATATTATCGAATTTAAAAAGAGATTTATGTAGGAGGCGATTTTATGGCAAACTCACTACGTGAGGTTAAGGTAAGAATCACTTCTACTAAAAATACAGCTCAAATAACTAAGGCTATGTATATGGTAAGCCAATCAAAGGTTAAAAGAGCTGAATCAAATTATAAAAAATATAAGGATTTTATGAATAATATAACTTCCTGTGTTAGCCAAATTGTTGAAAAGGCTAAGGAGGATTATAAGCATCCACTTCTTACTAAAAGAGCGGTTAAAAAGACAAGCTATCTTTTAATTACATCTGATAGAGGACTTGCTGGAAGCTATAATTCAGGTCTTTTTAAGGCTTTTAAGGAATACGTTAAGGAAAATCATAAATCAAATGATGAGTTTAATGTATCAAGTATAGGAAAGAAGGGCTTTGGCTTTATTGAAAAGGAAGGATATCATACTATTCAAAAAGCTCCTACACTAGTTAGAGATGATGTAATGTTTATCGATATTCATCCTCTAGCTAAAAGTATAATTGATTCTTATTTAAATGAAGAAATAGATAAGCTTGTTATCATATATAATCATTACGTTAATTCAATTACTCAAGAAATTGTATTTAAGGAATTACTTCCTATAGATAAAATTGATGAAGTTAATTCAAATGTTGATTATATATATGAAACAGGTATTGAAGAAACACTTAATTTAGTTTTACCAATGTATGTTCAGGATATTATTTATGGAATTATCTTAGATGCGAAAACATCTGAGCATTCTGCAAGAATGAATTCCATGAAGAATGCGACAGATAATGCAACTGAAATTATTGATAAGCTTCAGCTTCTATATAATAGAGCTAGACAGGATGTTATTACAACCGAGCTTATCGATATTATTGGTGGAGCTAATGCAATCGGAGGTGAAAGTTAATGAAGGGTTATGTGGTTGAAGTTAAAGGACCAGTAGTTGATGTCTCATTTATTGGCGAAAAATTACCTAAAATTAACGATGCATTAAAAATTAATATACCAGCAGAAAAGAATAATGGCTTTGCGATTAATTTAACCTTAGAGGTTGCTCTACATATAGGCAATAGTAAGGTTAGATGTATTGCGATGGATTCAACTGATGGTCTTTCAAGAGGTATGGAGGTTGTTTCAACAGGAGCTCCTATTTCAGTTCCTGTAGGTAACGGCACTCTAGGTAGATTATTTAATGTATTAGGTGATCCAATTGATGGATTAGAGGTTCCTGATGGAAAGAGAATGCCTATCCATAGAGAAGCTCCAACACTTGAGGATTTATCAAGTAACGTAGAAATTCTAGAAACAGGTATTAAGGTAGTAGATTTACTTGCCCCATATATTAAAGGCGGAAAGATTGGTCTTTTCGGTGGTGCAGGTGTAGGTAAGACAGTATTAATTCAAGAATTAATTCACAATGTTGCTGAAGAGCATGGTGGTATTTCTGTATTTGCCGGTGTAGGTGAACGTACACGTGAAGGTAACGACTTATATGCAGAAATGAGCCAATCAGGCGTTATAGCAAAAACTGCCATGGTGTTTGGTCAAATGAATGAGCCACCTGGAGCACGTATGAGAGTTGCGCTAACTGGTCTTACAATGGCTGAGCACTTTAGAGATGAAGAACATCAGGATGTATTATTATTCATCGATAATATTTTCCGTTTTACTCAAGCTGGTTCAGAGGTATCTGCCTTACTTGGTCGTATGCCATCTGCCGTTGGTTATCAACCAACTCTAGCTACTGAAATGGGTAAGCTACAGGAAAGAATTACATCTACAAGAAATGGTTCTATTACATCTATTCAAGCAATTTATGTTCCAGCTGATGACTATACAGACCCAGCACCAGCTACAACATTTACACACTTAGATGCTACAACAAACCTATCAAGAAAGCTAACAGAAGAGGGTATTTATCCAGCTGTTGACCCACTAGCATCAACATCAAGAGCTCTACAACCAAATATTGTTGGTCAAGAGCATTATGATGTAGCAAGAAGAGTTCAACAAATTATCCAAAGATATAATGAATTACTTGATATCATTGCAATCTTAGGTATGGATGAATTATCTGAAGAGGATAAGCTAGTTGTTACACGTGCAAGAAGAGTAAAATTATTCTTATCACAAAATATGTTCATTGGTGGACAATTTACAGGTATTCCTGGAGCATATGTTCCAATTAAAGAAACTATCAGAGGCTTTAAGGAAATATTAGATGGTAAATATGATGATTTACCTGAGGAAGCCTTCCGTTTAGTTGGAACTATTGATGATGCTATTAAAAAGGCAGAAACATTAGTTAAATGAGAATAATTGTATCTACTCACCAAGGAACATTATATGACGATACAGTTGATTATGTTGTAGTTCATAGCACTAAGGATGGCGAATATGGTATTATGGAAAACCATGTTCCTGTCGTTTCTATTATTGAAGAGGGCTATGTAAAGCTTGTTAGAGATAAAAATGAATTTTATGTAGTTATCTTTAGCGGTATATTAGAATTCCACAACAATATTGTAACTGTACTAGTTCAAGAGGCTCACATTGGAGAAAATGTTGAGGCTGCAAAGAAGTATTTATTAGAGACAAGAGCTGAAAGATTAGAGAAGAATCGTCAAGAGGGTGCCGATTTTACTCAAAAGGAAAAAGAATTAAGAGAAAGTATAGCAAGATCAAAGGCTGGGCAATTATAATGGATTATAAGGCAATTATTTACACATTCTTGATTTTAATATATTTTATAGTTTGTTATTTCGTGGTTCTTGCTACTAGATTAGAAAATCTATTTAAGCAGGGTAGTACTTGGCAAATAAGATTAGCTCAAATATTTATAGCTATTATATTTGCATATTTACTAGCTACTGCGACAATGACTTTAATTAATAACTTTAAGATTTAGATAAAACGCATTTTGAATGCGTTTTTCTTTTTAAAAAAAATATTGTAATAATAAAAAAATAGTTTTATAATAACCTTGCTTATGGGACCTGGGAAACAGGCCTAGAAAGAAAGGAAAAGAAAAAATGAATAAAAACAGTTTAATGATTAAGAAGCTTGTAGGTCTAGCTACGCTTACAGCTCTAGTAATTGTACTTCAATTACTATCAAACAATGTTACTTTTGGTAACTTAAGTATCACTCTAGCTTTAATACCAATTGCAGTGGGAGCCATCTTATATGGACCTTTAGCAGGATTATTCTTAGGTATGGTTATGGGTGGAATCGTATTAACAGGTGCAGATACTCAAACATATTTCTTATCTGTTAATCCAGCAGCTACAGTAGTTTTATGCTTAGTTAAATCAGGGGTTGCAGGTTTAGTATCTGGTTTATTATTTAAGCTATTTGCATTTATCGCAAAAAAACAATCAAGTGTTAACAAGAAGAAAGCTTTATTTGCTGCAGGTATTATTGTTGCAGCTTTAGTAGTACCACTAGTAAATACTTTCATATTTATTATCGGTGCAGTAATTTTCTTCTCAGTTTATTATCCATCTTTAGAAGCAGCTATCGCAGCTGTTATTGGAACTAACTTCCTAGTTGAATTTATTATTAGTGCTGCATTATCACCTGCATTAGTAACACTAGTTAAGGTATTAACAAGACAATATGATTTAGGATTTGCTAATGATTTTAGCAAATTTATTGAAGAAGATAAAGAAGTAGAAACTGAACAAGTAGTAGAAGCGTAAGGAGCTTAATTATGGTTTTATTAATTGATATTGGTAATTCAAATATAGTATTTGGTTATGCTGATAAAAATGAAATATTAAAAACCTTCAGATTAAAGACATTCGTTGATAAAACATCTGATGAATATTATCTATTAATGAAATCATTTTTAGATTCTTATAAGATTGATGATGTAATTATTACATCAGTCGTTCCTATCGTTACTAGTGCTTTAAAGAAGCTTTTTAAAACTTATTATAATATTGATACTAAGATTGTTGGTCCTGGCATTAAGACAGGCGTTCAATTGAAGGTTGATGATCCAAAAAGTGTTGGCTCTGATATGATTTGTGATTGTGTAGGTGCTATGAGAAAGCATAGCGAGGCAATCATCGTTGATTTGGGTACAGCTACAAAATATATTTATGTTAAAAATAATACCTTTTATGGTTGTTCAATAGCTCCTGGTATTTCAGTATCTATGAAGGCTATGGTATCTAAGGCGGCGCTTCTTCCAGATATTGAGCTTCAAACACCTAAAAAGGTTATCGCAACCAACACAATTTCTTGTATGCAATCAGGAGTAATGTTTGGCTTTGCATCATCAGTAGATGGTATGGTAGATAGAATTAGAGAAGAAATTAAGAACAATGATATTCCTATTATTGCAACAGGTGGATTATCAAAAGTTATTATTCCATTATGTAAAAATGAAATAGAATTAGAAGAAAATCTTACTCTAGATGGTTTACTAGAAATATATAACAAAAATATAGCAGCTTAAATAGCTGCTTTTTTTTGCGCATATATTTTATAAAAATATATTGCAAAGTGGTAAATAAGAAATTATAATGAAATTACTAAAAAATTTCGTATTATTTATTACTTTGAAAGGAGGGATAGATTATGGAATGGGGATTTATAATTTTAGGCATAGTTGTCGGGGTAATTCTTTTCTATTTTTTAATTGTTTATGCTGTGTCGGTTGTCCATTCTAGGTTTTTCCGTAAAAGATTTGTTCCTAATCCTTTAATTAAAACATATAGCTTAGATGAGAATTTATATGAACAAACAGTAACAATTAATCATAAAAGGGATTTAATTACTGGACATTTTATTTATGGCAAGGAATATGATAATTCTAAAATTGTTGTCTTTTCTCATGGAATTGATAGCTACTATAAATCATATATGCAAGAGGGTAATTATTTAGCAAATCATGGTTTTAAGGTATTTATGTATGATGCTTTAGGTACTGGTTCTACATCTGGTTTTTTAGATGGTCTATCTAATGGACCTAAAACTCTAGATATAGTTTTAAAATATCTAAAGGCTAAATATCCAGATAAGAAGATTATTTGCGTAGGACACTCTTGGGGTGCATTTAGTGCGATTAACGCAGGCTACGAGAATAAGGTTGATAAGATTGTAGCTATTTCACCATTTGTATCAATTAATAGAATTATTAGAGATATTAGTGAAAATATATTAGTTAAGACATTGCTCGGAAATACTGAGATTGTTGAATTTATCAAATGTGGTAAATTTGCATTCAGTAATTCTGTTAAATCTTTAAATAGATTTAAGGGTAAGGCCCTTGTAATTCATTCAAAGGATGACTACTTAATTAGCTATTATAAGCATATGAAATATATTATGGATCATGTAAAAAATAATAATGTTAATTATTTAGTAGTTGATCATAAGGGCCATAATCCAAGCTATACTGAAGATGGCGTAACTCATCTTAAAGATAGCTTCTACAAGCTTAATGAGCTAGAGGGTAAAGAAAAAGAAGAATATTTAAAGCATTGTGACTTCATCGCGATGGGTAAGCTTGATGAGCGAGTAATGGATCAAATAGTATCGTTTATTCGATGATAGCGGAGTTAATCTTCGCTATTTTTTAGGATAAAAAAGTAAGGGGAGGAAAGAAAAATGATAAGTAAAAGTGTAGCAATTGAAGTGCTTAATGAAGCATTAGCTACTGGAGCTGATTATGCTGAAATCTTTTATGAGGATTCTAATAGTAATGCCATTAGAATTGAAAATAATAAGGTAGAAGCTTCAACTTCAAATTCAATGAACGGAGTAGGTATTCGTTTGTTAAAGGAAAACCAAACTATCTATGGTTATACAAACGAATTAACTAAAAATGGCTTATTAAAGCTAGCTAAATCTTTGGCAGCAAGCTTTAATGGCAAAAGACTTATAACTGTAACTACTTTAGAGATGATTAAATCTAAAAATAGAAATCCAGTTAAAAATAGCTATAATGATATTTCAAAGGAAGAAAAGATAGAATTAATAAAGGAAGGAACTAACGCAATTGCTGATTTAAAGGATCCAAGAATTGTACGTTATTTCGGTTCTTTTATAAATAATCATAGATTTGTTGCGGTATTTAATTCTAAGGGTAAATGGTTCAAAAGAGATTCAGAATTTGGTAGATTAGCATATCAGGTAATCGCAGCTAATGAAAATGGAATGGAATCTGCCTTTGAAGGACCTGGTGCTCAGCAGGATATTAATTATTTTAGAACAACAGTAAAGGCAAAGGAAACAGCTTTAGAAGCTGTTAGAAAGGCATTATTAATGCTTGAAGCTAAGGAATGTCCATCTGGTAAAATGCCAGTTGTTATCGGTAATGGCTGGGGTGGCGTTTTATTCCATGAGGCATGTGGACATCCACTAGAGGCATCAGCCATCGCAAAGGGCTTAAGCTGCTTTGCTGGTCAAGATGGTAAGCAGGTTGCATCAAAGCTTGTTAGTGCTGTTGATGATTCAACTGTGCCACAGGCTTGGGGCTCTATCGATATTGATGACGAAGGTAATTTAGGTACTAAACGTCTATTAATTAAAGATGGTATTCTACAAGATTACATGATTGATGATTTTAATGGTAGAAGAATGGGTAGAGAAGGTAATGGTGCTTGTAGAAGAGAAAATTATAGATATTGCCCAACATCAAGAATGTCTAATACATATATTTGTAATGGTAAATCTACAAAGGAAGAAATTATTAAGGCTACAAAGTTAGGTCTTTATGCTGTAAGCTTTAATGGTGGTTCAGTAGATCCGGCAACAGGTGAATTTAATTTCGGCTGTTCTGAGGCATATATTATCCGTGATGGTAAGGTATGTGAGCCAGTTAAGGGCGCTACTTTAATTGGTAAGGGTAATGAAATATTACAAAAGATTGATATGGTAGGAAATGACCTTGATTTAGGTCAAGGTATGTGTGGTGCTGCAAGTGGTTCTATTAGAACAAACGTTGGTCAACCTACACTTAGAGTATCAGAAATTACAGTAGGCGGAAGAGGAGGAGAATTAAAATAATGAAATACGATAAGTTTTTTAAGTTAGCTAAGGAAGCTGGAATTGAAGAAGCTGAGCTATATGTTTCAGAAACTTTTAATTTATCTTTCTCAATTTTCCATGGTGAAGTAGATTCATATGAAAATAATAGTGCTACAAATATAGTAGCTAGAGGTATCGTAAATGGTAAATTTGGTCAAGCATCTTGCGATACTTGGAGTAATGAAAAATGCGCATTTTTAGTTAAAGAAGTTAAAGAAAATGCTGGCATTATTGAAAATGAAGATCCTGCAATTATTTTTGGAGGCTCAGAAAAATATAAAAAGGTTAATACCTATAATAAGGAATTAAAAAATGTTCCAGTTGAAAAGAAGCTAGAGCTTGCTAAAGAATTAGAAAAAGCTATTAGAGCTGCAGACCAAAGAGTTGTTGAGGTAGCTCAAACTGGCTATCAAGAACAAGAATTAGTTGTTACATTAATTAATTCAAAGGGCTTAAAGCTTTCAGCAAAAACTAATTTTTGTGCACTATATGGTGTAGCTGTTGCTTCAAATGGAGCACAGGTTAAATCTGAATTTGATTTAACTTTAACTAATAATTTTGATGATATTAAGGTTGATGATTTAGCTAAGAAGGTTGCTAAGAAGGCTGTTGACCAATTAGGTGGTGAGGCTTGCAATTCTGGTAAATATAAGGCAGTATTATCTCCAGATGTTGTTAATGCTTTAATGCAAGCATATGTTAATTATGCATCAAGTGAAGAGGTTCAAAAACAATCTTCATTATTTATTGGTAAGCTAGGACAAAAGATAGCTTCAAAGAAGGTTACTATTGTTGATAAGCCTTTAGAAAAGAATGTATTTGCTAGATGGTTTGATGATGAAGGTGTTGCAACATCTAATAAGGAAATCATCAAAAATGGTGTTTTACAAACTTATTTATATAATTTAACAACAGCTGCAAAAGAAAATAGAACATCTACAGGTAATGGCTTTAAGGCTGGTGCTACTATGGGTGTTAGTTCATCATTCTTATATTTAAAGCCAGGTAAGAAAACACAAGATGAATTATTTGCTGAAGCAAAAGATGGTGTATATATTACATCAGTTCAAGGCTTACACGCAGGCTTAAATGCTCAAAGCGGTAATTTCTCATTACAATCTACAGGCTTCTTAATTAAAGATGGTAAGCTTGATAGAGGCTTAGATATTATTACTGTAAGTGGTAATTTACTTGATGTATTTAATGATGTAGTAGAGGTTGGTAGTGATTCTACACTTCAAATGTCTGGTGCTCAAACATCATCACTTCTAATTAAGAAATTAGCTGTAAGTGGTAAATAAATTAAAAAATGACAAAGCAATTTAAGCTTTGTCATTTTCTATTTTTACCTCAACATCTTTTAAACCTTTTTCTACTAAGGTTAAGGCATCTATTTTATATTTAAATAAATCATCCTTAAAAGTGTCCTTTTTATCGATTGGTATTGTTCCTTCTATAACAACATCAGTATTAAAGGATACATTATCAACTTTAGCGTAAGGAAGAGCTTTAATTAGGGTGTTATAGCCAGAATAAGAGGTATTTAATGTAAATATTACCTCTTTTTTTATCTCGTAAAAATCGGCTTGTTCTAAGGCCTCTGAAACAGATTTAGAATAGGCTCTAACTAGTCCTGATGCCCCAAGAAGAATTCCTCCAAAATATCTTGTTGTTATAGCTAAAATATTTGTAACATCATTTTTTTCTAATGCATCAAGCATTGGAGCTCCAGCTGTTTTTGCTGGTTCACCATCATCTGATGATTTTTTAATCTCTTTATTTAATCCTAATATATAGGCGTAACAGTTATGAGAGGCATCATAATGTTTTTTTCTAACATCTGCTAAAAATTCATTAACCTCATCTACACTATTTACTCTATATAAGCGCGTGATGAATTCAGATTTTGATATTACTATTGTATTGATATAATTGCCTTGTATCAGCTTCAATAGTCCCCACCATCCTAATAAATATTATATATTATAATATTTGTTTTTTCAATTTAAGATATGGTATAATTAAAGGTGGTATATGAATTATGAACTACATAGAAAAAGCTTTAAATGTTTTAAACAAGATAGATAAAAAAGGTTATCAGGCTTACATCGTTGGTGGAGCTGTTAGAGATTACCTATTAAATATTGATTTCGATGATATAGATATTTGTACTAATATGCCTAGCTCAGAATTAGCTAAGCTTTTTACTTTGAAAAAAAATAATGGTCATGAGTATTTATCATTTACCTGTATGATTGATAAATATAAATTTGAAATCACTCATTTTAGAAAGGATATCTCATATAAGGATCATAGACATCCTATAGTTTGTGAGGTTGAATCTTTAGATGAGGATTTAGCTAGAAGAGATTTTACTATCAATGCGCTTGCGTTAGATAATAGAATGACTATTATTGATGAGTTTGGCGGAAGAAGTGATTTAAGGCATAAAGTTATAAAAATGATTGGAAATCCTGATGTTAGATTTGATGAGGATGCCTTAAGAATTTTAAGAGCCTTATATTTTTCATCAAAGCTTGGATTTACAATTGAGGAGGAAACTCTTAATTCAATCATTAGAAATAAGAAGCTTTTAGAATGCTTATCATTTGAAAGAATATTTGATCATTTTAAAAGAATCTTATATGGTAAGCACGATAATGGTGTAAATTATATTATTGAATATGATTTGTTTGAATATATACCTAAGTTTAAGAAATTATTAAATTGTGTTGATAAAACATGCTTAAAGAAGGATTTAGAGGTTTATTATTATTTAAAGTATAATGAATTATTCTCAAATAATAGTAAGGTTAAAAAGGATGCCTCTATATTGAAATTATTAATAAATTGCTCATATGATAAATATGTTATATTTAATAATATTGATTTAATCCATGAATATAAGAATTTGTTGACTAAGCTAGGCTACTATAATGAATTTAAGAAGATTATTAGTGGCTTTAAGATTAAGAAGGATAGTGAGCTTTTAGTATCTAAAAAGGAAATATCTGATATGTTTGATGGTAAGAAGATTTCTTTAGCTATCGAATTTATAATTAGATTAATATTAGATAATAAAATTGAAAATAGTAGAGAGGCTATCCTTAAAAAATTGGAGGAGTTTTAATGAATGGTAAGATAGAGGCTTATATTGATTCCTTTAAGGAAATCACTATTTTACTAGCTAAGAGTGAATATAATGATCATAAATCATTTAAAATTGTAGATAGGAAAAATAATGTTTTTAATTTGGAATTAATTAATAGCTGGGAGGAGTATGACTTTTATAAATTTATAGCTAAAAGTCCTGCCCTAGTATTAAATAAGGAATATTTTGTAGTTGATGAATTAGAAAATGTAGGACTTCTTAGAAGTGGTGCTATAGTAAGAGATCCATTATTTGATGAATATTTTTCATATGATGGACCATTAGGTATGGAATATTCTAAAGAAAAAACTATATTTAGAATATGGAGCCCAGTAGCTAAAGGAATATATCTTGAAGTTACTAAAGATGGTGAAACTAATAGATTTGATTTAGTATATTCAAAAAGAGGCTTATGGAGCGTTGAGCTATTTGGTGATTATGAATGTGCTAAATATATAGTTTATGTAAAGGTATTTGAGGATTATAGAATGATTAAAGATCCATATGCTTTATCTTCAACAGCAAATGGTGAATATAATTATATTGTAGATCCTAATAAATTCTATAAGATGAAATATCCAAAACCAGAATTTAGTGGCACCTATACTGATGCCATTATCTATGAGGCATCAATTAGAGATTTTACATACTATCTAAATAATGATTCAAAGGGTACATTTTTAGGTATGCTAGAAAATAGACCTACTGAATTTGGACCTACAGGTATCGAGTATATTAAATCACTGGGAATTACTCATATTCAATTACTTCCTTGTTTTGATTTTGCAGAGGTAGATGATTTAAATAAGGATAAGAAATATAATTGGGGCTATAATCCAGAACAATATTTTGTTCCAAGTGGCTGGTATTCTAAAAATCCTAACGATCCATATTCTAGAATTAATGAATTATTAGAATTAATTGATAATTGTCATAAAAATGGTATTAGAGTCATATTTGACGTTGTTTTTAATCATGTTTATAGACATGAGGAATTCCCGTTTGATTATCTAAATCCAGGCTATAATTATAGAGTGGATGAATATGGTAATATGAGTAATGCCTCATATTGTGGTAATGATTTTGCTACAGAGCGTTATATGTGCTCTAGATTTATTAGAGATGTCTTAAATTATTATGCTAAGGTATTTGGTGTATCTGGCTTTAGATTTGATTTAATGGGTTTAGTTGATACTGATACATTAAATAAAGCATATGATAGCTTAAAACAAATTGATCCAAATATTATGGTATATGGTGAGGGTTGGAATATGGGAAGCCCACTTCCAAATGAAAAAAGAAGCCATATGTATAATTATCAAAAGATTCCAAATTACGCATTCTTTAATGATAGATTTAGAGATTTCGTAAGAGGTAATCAATTTGATAAGGTTCCAGGCTACTGCTTCGGAAATTATAGCGAAGAATATTTTGACCTATATCATTTAGTGTTAGGCTCTTGTTATGATTATTATAAATTTTCAAATCCATGCCAAAGCATCAATTATATTGAATGCCATGATAATTACACTCTATATGATTTTGCCAAGATTTATCTAGGCGGAGATCTATATGAGGTTGAAGATGGTGCTAGACTTGGTATATCTTTAGTATTAATTTCTTTAGGTATTCCATTTATCCATGCTGGTCAGGAATTCTTAAGAACTAAGCAGGGTGTTGAAAATTCATATAATACTAAGGATTCAATCAATAAGATTGATTATGAAAGAAGAGATAGATATATTAGTAATGTAAATACAGTAAAGGATTTAATTTCTATTAGAAAGGAATATTCTACATTTAGATTATCTAAATTAGAGGATATTAAAAAGAAGATTGTTCCTTTATCAGGTTTAACTAATATAGGTCTTGCTGGCTGCTTATTAAAGGATGAAAAGGGAGAACTTGTAGTTATCGTAAAAAATGATAGAGAGGTAAGAAAGGTTGAGCTTGATTCCTTTACTATGATTTTTGATGGTTTTAGAAAGTGTAATAGAAAAGAAATTGCTTATTTCATTAAGGAGCCAGGAGTTTATATTTTTAAAGGAGAAAATGGAAAATGGAATTAATCGCTAAGGTTACAGGAATTAATATATCTGATGATATTACTAATTTAACTGTAGTTGATAAGGATAGAAACATTTATAATTTAAAGATTAATGATCCTAAAAATATTTCTAAGGAGCATTCATATATTTTTAACTATCATGTAGTTAAGGGTAGTGAAAGAAATACTAATATTATTGATAGCTTTAAAGAAATTACTGAATTAGGCTTAGAAGAAGCTGATCGTGATTTAAGATTATTCTATAATCAATCACCAATTTCTTTAAAGGATGCTGAAGATGAAATAAAAGAATATATTAATAAGCTTGATAATAAGGTAATTAAAGAAATTACTAAGGCATTAATCGATAAATATTACGATAAATATTTTATTTATCCTGCAGCTTCTAAGCTTCATCATGCCTATGTTGGAGGATTAGCTCATCACTGTATTGGAATGTTAAAATTTGCTGATGGATTTATTTTAAATTATCCATATTTAAATAAGGATTTAGTTTATGCAGGAATACTACTTCATGATATTGGTAAGGTTATTGAATTAAGTGGTGTAGTAGATACAACATATTCTTTAAAGGGTCAGCTAATTGGTCACTTAGTTATCGGTGCGATGGAAATTGAACAGATGGCTAAGAAGCTAGGCTATGAAGCAACTGAAGAAGCGCTACTTTTAGAGCATATGCTACTTTCACACCATGGTCTTCCTCAATTTGGGGCAGCAAAGAAGCCTATGACACCTGAGGCACTAGTTTTATGGTATATTGATACTATCGATTCTAAATTTAGAGTTTTAGGAGAAGAATTAGAAAAGACTAAGCCAGGTGAATTTAGTGAAGGAATAGCTGTTTTAGATAAAATAAAGGTCTATAAATCTAAAAATTAAAAATTATATTTTTAAATAAGAAAATGCTTGAAAATTAAGGCTGAAAGCATTTTCTTTTTTTATGTATGAAATTGTTGTGTTATAATCTAGTTAGATTAAAACAATTCAGGAGGATTATATGGCAAAGAAAATTGTTTCAGATTTAAATGTAAAAGGCAAAAAAGTTTTAATCAGAGTAGATTTTAACGTTCCTATGAAGGATGGTAAAATCACTGATGATACTAGAGTACGTGCTGCCCTACCTACAATTGAATATGTAGTTAACAATGGTGGTAAGGCAATTGTTTTCTCACACCTAGGACGTGTTAAGGAAGCAGCAGATATCGCTAAAAACGATATTCAACCAGTAGCTAAGAGATTAGAACAATTAATTGGTAAGCCAGTTAAGTTCGTTAATGCTACTAAGGGTAAGGAACTTGAAGATGCAGCAGCTAACCTAAAGGAAGGCGAAATCTTAATGTTCCAAAATACTAGATATGAGGACTTCGATGCAGCCTTAAATAAGGAAGTTAAGAAGGAATCTAAGAATGATCCAGAATTAGGTAAGTACTGGGCTTCATTAGGTGATGTATTTGTAAACGATGCATTCGGTACAGCTCACCGTGCAGCAGCTTCTAACGTAGGTATCGCTGCAAACGTTGATGAAGTAGCAGCAGGCTTCCTACTAGAAAAGGAAATTAAGTACATTGGTGGAGCTGTTGATAATCCAGTTCGTCCATATGTAGCAATCTTAGGTGGTTCTAAGGTTTCTGATAAGATTGGTGTTATTGAAGCATTACTTGATAAGGCTGATAAGGTTTTAGTTGGTGGTGCTATGATGTTCACTTTCTTAAAGGCTGAAGGATATAACGTTGGTGCTTCACGTTGTGAAGAACAAGAATTCGTTGATTTAGCTAAGAACTTATTAGCTAAGGCTAACGGAAAGATCGTTTTACCAGTAGATGCTGTTGTAAATAAAGCATTTGAAGATACTAAGGGTACTGCAAAGGATGTAAATAACTTTGCTGCTGATGATATGGGTCTAGATATCGGTCCTAAGACATTAGAATTATTTGCTAAGGAATTAGCTGGTGCTAAGACAGTTGTATGGAACGGACCTATGGGCGTATTCGAGATGAAGAACTACGCTGCTGGTACAGTTGGTGTATGTGAATTACTTGCTAAGTTAACTAAGGAAGGCGCTTCTACTATTATCGGTGGTGGTGACTCAGCTGCAGCTGCAGAACAATTAGGATATGCTTCTAAGGTAAGCCACATTTCAACTGGTGGTGGAGCTTCTCTAGAATATCTAGAAGGTAAAGTATTACCTGGTATTGCTTGCGTTGACGAAAAATAATTAATAAAGGAGATAACATGTATGCAAAAAAGTATTGTAGTAAAAAGTACAGTCGGTTTACATGCTAGTTTAGCGGCTAAAGTAGTACAAGCTGCATCAAAATATTCTGTAGACATTAATTTAATATATAAGGATAAGACAATTGATGTAAAATCAATATTAGGATTGATGTCACTTGCTATCCCTTCAGGAGAGAATGTAATTATTGAAGCAACAGGCAATCAAGCTGAAATGGCTATTGCTGACATTGAAGAGGTATTAACAAAATAAGCTTAGGTAGATATGCCTAAACAGGTCAGAATCTACTTAAGGTTCTGGCCATTTTTATTATTAGAAAGAATATAAGAGGACAAAAAATGAGAAAACCAATTATGGCTGGAAACTGGAAAATGAACAAAACCAGAGATGAGGCTTTACAATTTATTTTAAAGGTTGCAGAAAATGTACCTTCAACTGATAAATTAGAGTCTATCATCTGCGCTCCAGCAATTATTTTAAGAGATTTAGTAAAGCGCCAAGGTGATTATGTAAGAATTGGTGCACAAAATATGCATGAAAAGGACTCTGGTGCATTTACTGGTGAAATCTCTCCAGTTATGCTAACATCAACTGGTGTTACATATGTTATTTTAGGACATTCTGAAAGAAGACAATATTTCAATGAAACTGATGCTAAGGTTAATGAAAAGACTTTAAAGGCATTAGATAGTGGACTTACTCCAATCGTTTGTGTTGGTGAGGCTTTAAATGATAGAGAAGATGGTCTTACTAATAATGTATTAGAAAGACAAGTTACTTTAGATTTAAAGGGATTAACTAAAGAGCAAGTAGAAAATGTTATTATTGCTTATGAACCAATTTGGGCAATAGGAACAGGTAAAACTGCTGATTCAAAGACTGCAGATGATGCTTGTGGATTTATTAGATCACTTGTTGCTAAGCTTTATGATAAGGCTACTGCTGAAAAGGTACGTGTTTTATACGGTGGTTCAGTAAATACAAAAAATGTAGCTGAATTAATGAGTATGCCAAATATCGATGGTGGCTTAGTTGGTGGAGCTTCTTTAAAAGAAGATGACTTCATCACATTATGTAATGAGGCTGTAAAAGCTAAATATTAATAATTATAAGGGCTAGAAAATAGCCCTTTTTTCTTGCAAAAAAGCCTGTTTTGTAATAAAATACTTTATGCAAAATGAGGCGATGTAATTGATTATAAAAGGCAATATAATTTCTGCTGAAAAATTTGGCGGAATTAAAATTTTTGAAAATTCATATATTATAATAAAAGATGATAGAATTATTTCTATAGAAAAAGAAATTCCTAATGAATTTAAAAATGAAGAAATAATAGATTATGGTAATAAATTAATATTCCAATCTTTTTCTGATATGCATCTACATGCACCACAATATCCAATGCTTGGAATGGGATATGATTTAGAGCTATTAGATTGGCTAAAAACATATACCTTCCCTAATGAAGCAAAATTTAAGGATACCGATTATGCAAGAGTAATATACAAAAAATTAGCTAGTGAATTAATAAAAAACGGAACTACTAAGGTAGCTATGTTTTCTTCCCTACATAAGGATTCAACTCTTATTTTAATGGAAGAGCTAGAAAAAGCTGGTGTAACAGGCTATGTTGGTAAGGTCAACATGGATAGAAATGGCGGAATAGATTTAGAAGAAGATACTGATGATTCAATAAATGATACTATTGATTGGTTAAATAAATGTAAATTCAATAATATTAAACCAATAATTACGCCAAGATTTATTCCTTCTTGTACACCAAAATTATTAAAAAAATTAGGTGAAATAGCTAAAGAATCTAAATTACCTATTCAATCTCATTTATCAGAAAATGTAAATGAAATTAATTGGGTTAAGGAATTAGAAAATGTAGATGAATATTATCAGTCATATGAGAAATATAATTTATGGAATAATAGAACTTTAATGGCTCATTGTGTCCATTCAAATGAAAAAGAAATAAAATCGTTAAAGGATAATGGTGTATATGTAGTACACTGTGCAGCAAGTAATAATAATTTAATTTCTGGCTTTGCTAAGGTAAGAGATTTATTAAATAGTGGAGTTAAGGTTGTTTTAGGTAGTGATATTGCTGGTGGAGATAAATTATCAATGTTTGATAATGTTGTTGAAACAATTAAGGTATCTAAGTCAGTAGATATAACAAGAGGAGAAAAAGAATTCTTAAGTGTAGAAGA
Organism: uncultured Caryophanales bacterium; assembly: GCA_946626535.1. The sequence continues at coordinate 8,122 of CAMOUK010000014.1, read as the reverse complement.
AGCATTCTATTTAGCGACTTCAGCATCATCAGAATTCTTTAATGAAAAGCCAGGCTTTGCCGTTGGTAATAAATTTAGCGCAATCGTCCTAGATGATTCTAATTTAGTAAGTACTGATACCTTATCAGTTAAAGAAAGATTTGAAAGAATGTTCTATCTAAGACAAGAGGGCGCAATAAAAGCTGTCTATAGTAATTCAAAAATAGTATATAAATGTTAAAAGGAGTTCTATTTTGAACTCCTTTTCATATATGCTTCATATGCTAAAATTGATGCCGCAACACCAACGTTTAAACTATTTTGATTTCCAGACATTGGAATATATACTTTTTTATGCTTATTATCATACCATTTAGGATTGATACCAAATCTTTCATTACCGACAACTATTGCTATTTTATTTTTGTAATCATATTGCTGGTAATTTAGACCCAATTCAGGTTCACCTAAGAAGATATCATAATTATTATCTAATAAGAATTTTAATGCTTCATCAAATGAAGTAGAAACAGTTGGAATTATTAGATTACAGCCTCTAGAAGATGATGCAATTTTGAAATTTTCCATCTTAGTCTTTGAATCAACTAGGATAACACCATCACAGCTACAAGAATCTAGAGTTCTATAAATTGTTCCTATATTACCTGGAATTTCTAAAGAATCTAATACAAATAAATATTCTTTATTCTTTAAATCATTTAATGTATAATTATTGATTTTAATTAATGCTATAATATTTGCATGATTTTCTTTTGTGGATAAGCTTTCAAATGCTTGATTTGATATTTCATAAACATTTAAAGCTTTATTTTTTAAATCTTCTAATAAGACTTTAGTATCTTCTTTAAAATCTTCTTCAAAGGAATAAATTAATGTTTTTATTTCTAAATTAAAATCATTTGCTATTTTTAATATTTGTAAATCATCACAAACAGTATAGTCTTTGATTTTATTTTTTAAAGCTTCCTTAATTTCTTTATACGCTTCATGATTTTTTGAAACTCTCATAATATCACCATTAGATATTATATCATAGAAATTTTAATAAAAAAACGTTTATTTTCTCCAGAAAGTATCGTATAATGATACTAGGTGGTGAAAATATGCTAAAAACTTATGATTTATTGGTAGAAGAATTACATCAATATAAGAATCCTAAAACTAAAATTGGTAGAATGGTTAAAAATAATGAATTATTTCCAATTAAAAAATGCTTATATGAAACTAATAAGAATATAAATCCTTTTTATCTAGCTGATCCGATATGTTCACCATCATATATTTCATTTGAAACAGCTTTAGCATATTTTAATCTTATTCCAGAAAGAGTATATGCTATAAAATCTGCAACATATGATAAAAAGAAGAAAAAGGAATATAAGACTATATTTGGCTTATATACATATCAAGATGTACCAAAGGAAGTCTTTTCATATGGAGTAGAGATAATAGAAGCTGAAGGCTATTGTTATAAAATAGCTACTAAGGAAAAGGCGCTACTTGATATGCTTTATTCAACTAAGCCAATTAAGAATATGAATGATATGAGAGATTATTTATTTGATAATCTAAGAATTAATGAAATGGTATTAGATACATTTGATAAGAATCTAGTTAGCCAATTAGGATCTTTATATCATTCAACAAATATAGATTTATTTGAAAGAATGCTAAGAAAGGATAAATTATATGATTAATACTATTTTTTTAAATCAAATAAAAAAATATAATCCATTAAATATAAATCAAATAAAAAATGTAATGAAGGAAGTATTACAGGATATAATTTTATCAGGGCTTGGTAAAACTGATTTTTTTAAAATTGCAGTTTTTTATGGAGGCACATCATTAAGAATATTTAGGGGATTACCTAGATTTTCTGAAGATTTAGATTTTACTTTAATAGAAAATAAAGAAATTGATTTTGATTATTATTTAAATGCTGCTAAGAAAGAATTAGAAAGCTTAAATATAACATCTGATATATATTCTAAGGATAAAAAAATAGATACTACTGTAGTATCTAGTTATTTTAGATTTAATTTGAAATACTTATTTGATATGACCTATCCTGAATATTCAAATCAAATAATAAATAATGAATTATTATCTATAAAGGTTGAATTAGAAACAGATTCATTTGAAGGTGGAAAAACTGAGATGAAGGTTTTAACATATCCTACCTTTGTCCAAATAAGAACATTTAATTTAGAAACATTATTTGCTTCAAAATTGATGGCTGTTTTAAATAGAAAATGGAAGACAAGAATCAAAGGAAGAGACTTTTATGATTATCTATTCTATGTTTCAAATAATATTAAAGTCAATTTGAAATTTTTAGAAAATGGCTTAAAGAAATTTGGCTACTTAAATGATAATGATACAATTAGTGTAGAATGGTTAAAAGCTGAATTGAAAGAAAGATTTGAAACTATCAACTTTAATGAAGCCTTAAAGGATGTTGTGCCATTTATTAATAATAATGATAGATATGTTTCGGGTTTTAATAAGGATATATTTATTGGAACTATAGATTTAATAGAAGTGGAGTAATTATGGAAAGTTCTGATGCGAGGGTAAATGCCCATTATAAGAAAATGACAGAGACTAATGTAGCTAAGCTAATTGTTGTTTTGGGCATACCTACTATTATTTCAATGTTAATAACTAATATCTATAATCTTGCAGATACATATTTTGTAGGTACACTAGGTAAGTCAGAACAGGGTGCAACAGGAGTACTATTTACACTTCAATGCATCATTCAGGCAGTAGCCTTTATGATGGGACATGGCTCTGGAGTAAATGTATCAGCCCATCTTGCAAGACGCGATGTTGATAAAGCCTCAAAATATGCAACAGGAGCATTTACATCTGGTATGTTTATGGGCCTTGTTTTAATGGTGTTTGGGTTAATTTTTATTACTCCATTTATGTATTTATTAGGATCAACAGACACAATCCTACCATACGCAAAGGAATATGGAATGTGGGTATTGATATCAGCACCATTTATGATTGGTTCTTTAGTTATAAATAATATCATGCGTTATGAGGGTAAAGCCTTCTATGCGATGTTTGGTTTAGTATCAGGTGGTTTATTAAACATATTTGGTGATTATATTTTTATTAATGTAATGCATCTTGGTGTATTTGGGGCAGGTATGTCTACAGGTATATCACAAATAATTAGCTTTGGAATGCTTATATTTTTCCACTGGAAAAAAGCACAATCTAGAATAAGCATTAAAGATATTACTTTTGATCCTAAATTACACTTTACGATTATTAGAGTAGGCTTTCCATCACTTATTAGACAAGGCTTAACATCAATTTCAAATGGTATAATGAATAATGCATGTAAGCCATTTGGTGATGAGGCAATTGCTTCAGTTTCTGTCGTTAATAAATTAACTCAATTTGCGATATCATTAGGTCTAGGTATCGGTCAAGGCTTCCAGCCAGTATCATCATTTAATTATGCTGCTAAAAGGTATGATAGAGTAAAAAAAGGCTTCATATTTACAACACTATTTGGGTTAGCACTAGTTGGTACTATCGCATTAATATTTTTAATAATTCCAAAGGGTGTTGCTGGACTATTTTCTAAGGATGAGGATGTAATAAAAATAGCCTCAGAAGGACTAAAATATGCTGCCTTAGGTGTTATATTTTTACCAATTTCAGTAACGACTAATATGCTATATCAAAGTATTAGAAAAGCAGAAATAGCATCTATTTTAGCAAGCTTAAGAAGTGGATTATTGTATATTCCTGCCATTTATATTTTAAATGCTACAGCTGGACTTACTGGTTTACTTTGGTCACAGCCTATCGCTAATATTTTATCAGCAATTATAAGTTTGCCATTTATGATATATTTTTTATTAAAAAAATATGAAAATAAAGAAGTTTTAGAATTAAGTTAATTTTATTTATTGAAAGAATTACATTTCTTATGTTATAATTTACTAAACGTTATGGATTTTTAAAGAATTATCGGAGGTATTTATGGATAATTATATTACTTTAGAATATTTACCACAGGATGAAGAAGTTGCTAAGCAGTTAGCTGAAGAATTTGAAGACAAGCATATTGAAGTTCATATGTTTGAAAAAAATGATTTAAAGCAACCTGAGGTATTAGCTGATATTAAGAATAGCTCATGTGTAGTATTATTACATTTAACTGAGGATTTCGATTACAGATATTATTTAAGAGAAATTATTAAGGCTGATAACCGTTGTCAGGTAGTTGCTGCATATGTAACTAAATCTACATATCAAAATAGATATAAATATAATGAAATTGAATGTAAGGAAGGCTATCCACTTGAGGCTTTAGCAAATGATATTTGCTGTATCATGGTTGGTGGTTATCAATTAAGATGCAATGTCTTCAATAGAGGTAAGCTAAGAAAACAAGCATTCAAATACTATAATTCAGGAGAATATGTTTGGGCATTATGCTATTTATTAAAGGTGTTCAAAATTTCTGATTTACAGGTTAAAGAAAAAATCGCTACTGCCTATACATCTTTAATGAACTGCGATAAGGCTATTAACTACTATTCAATTTGTTTACCTATTTCAGATCAAACTTCACAAGCTGAAATTTGTAATAACCTAGGTTATTTATATACTCAAACTAGAAACCTAGAATTTGCTGAAAGATATTTAAAGCTTGCTATCGAAAATGGTAGTGCAGATGCATTATATAATTTAGGCTATCTATATGAAACTTCTTGGGCTTATGACTCAAAGATGAGAAGAACTAGAGAAGCTTATGATATTTATTGTAAGGTAGTTCAATCTTCAACAACTTCTGAAAATTCTAAGAAACTAGCTACTGAAAGACTTGAGCATGAAGCTACTAAGCTTTTAGCAAGAAGAAACTACGCTGTTGCTATGCAATATTATAAAGCAATTGGTAATGGTGCTAAGGTTGCTGAATGCTTACGTAATATCAAGATGCTTAGAGAAGCATATGAAGCTAGAAAAAAACAACAACAAGCAAAATAATAAAAATGGCTCGATGAAGTGAACCCCTAAACGGGTACACTAATAAAAAAGGTTTCTAAAGCAAGAAAGAGATTTGTATTTTTACAAATCTCTTTTCTTTATTCTAGAAGAATTATTATCCATTCTTCAACTAATTTCACATATTGTTCTAAAGATGTGATATCATTATTATACAAGGTCTCTTTCTTGAGGATTCCATGCCAACTCTCCATTGGACTGTCATCTATCGGAGTGCCTTTTCGGCTCATGGATATTATAACACCTTTAGAAGCGCATAGAGCTTTGTACTCAAAAGACGTATACAATATTACTTGCGGTGTTTCAAATGTAGTTCAATCTATTGGCGAAGAAGTTGAATTAAATGTTCAATTATCTAAGAATGAACAAAATTTGAATTATGCATTTATTGGCTGGTATGTTAATGGAAAGCTTGTAGGTGTAGGTAGATATTTCAAGGTTACTGTTACTGAGGAAAAAGTAACTTATGAAGCTAGATTTGAAAAAATCGAAGAATAAATAAACTAGGTGGAAAACATTTCCACCTTTTTTATTTGACTTCCTTTTCGATTAAACACTTGTTTAATTATCTTTATTGATATATAATATCAATTGCTAAAGAAGGGAAGTAATTTATATGTTAAAAATTGATGTTATTTCAGGTTTCTTAGGAGCAGGTAAAACTACTTTTATTAAAAGATTATTAGAAACTAAATTAAAAGACGAAAAGGTTGTCTTAATTGAAAATGAATATGGTGCTGTATCAATTGATACAGATTTATTATCTGATGAACAAATTCAAGTAAAGGAATTATCTCAAGGCTGTATTTGTTGTAGCTTAGTTGGTGATTTTTCTAAATCATTAAATGAAGTAATAAGTAAATATAATCCAGATAGAATTTTAATTGAACCATCTGGTGTTGGTAAATTATCTGATATTATTAAAGCTATTGGTTCAGCTGGCTTAAGTGATGCAATTAATTCACTAGTATGTATGGTTGATGCTAAAAAGGCTAAGATGTATGATAAGAACTTTGGTGAATTCTTCGTTGACCAAATTGAAAATGCTCAAACAGTTATTTTATCAAGAATGGATATTTGTAAACAAGAAAATGCTGAGGCAGCACTTGAAATAATTCGTAAGCATAATGAAAAGTGTGTTGTTGTAACAACACCTATTACTGAATTATCTGATGAAGATTTATTAAAGGCTTATGAAGGCTTTGATGTAAATTTATTATCTGAGGATTTATTACATCATCACCATGATGATGACGATGATGAAGAATGTGATGATCCAAATTGTGAATGTCACCACCATCACCACGACGATGATGAAGAATGTCATCATGAACATCACCATCACCATGACCACGATGACGATGAGGACAAACATGAACATCACCACCATCATCACGATGAAGAAGAGTGCGATGATCCAAATTGTGAATGCCATCACCACCACCACGACGATGATGAGGAATGCGATGACCCTAATTGTGAATGTCATCACCATCATGGACATCACCATGCAGAAGATGTATTCTCATCTATCGGTATCGAAACAGTTAAGAAGTATGAAATGGAAAGCTTAACTAAGGTATTAAATGAAATCGCTGCTGGAACTCATGGTATCATCGTTAGAGCTAAGGGTATCGTATGCGATACAGAGGGTAAATGGCATGCATTCAACATTACTCCAGATGAGTTAAAGATTGAAGATGCTAAGGCAATTCCAACAGGTAAGATTGTTGTAATTGGTAAAGATTTAGATAAAGAAAATATTAAGAAATTATTTTAAGGGATTGATTTAGATGAAGGAAGTACCTGTATTTGTTTTAAATGGTTTCTTAGATAGTGGTAAGACTACTATTATTAAAGAGATTATTGAGAATAATGAAAATTATCAGGATAATAGAACAGTAATAATCGCTTGTGAACAAGGCGAAATAGAATATGATGAGGCTTGGTGCCAAAAGTATGGCGTTGAGGTCGAATATATCGACAAGCAAGAGGATTTTACTGCTGATTATTTTAAAAAATTAGATAAGCATTATATGGCTGATCAATATGTTATTGAATATAATTCATTCTTTGATTGGGATAAACAGGAATTCCCTCCATATATGGCAATATACCAACAAATCACAATGATTGACACAACAACATTTAGCGTATATTTCCAAAATATGAGACAGGTATTCCAAATGATGATAAAAGATTCATCACTTGTAATATTTAATAGGGCAGATGGAAATAAGGAATTAAGCCAATATAGAAGATGGATTAGAATCATTAATCCGCAGGCTCAAATTGCCTTTGAGGGTGCTGATGGTAAGCTTACAGCTATGCTTGATGAGGATTTACCATATGATTTATCAAAGGATTATATTGAGTTTGAAGAGGATGTTTACCCAACATGGTATGTTGAGGTATTTGATAAGCCTGAAAAGTATTTAAATAAGACATTTAAATTTAAGGCTTATGTAACTGAAAAATTCAAAAATACCTTTGTTGTTGGTCATCAGGTTATGACATGCTGTGCTGCTGATATTCAATTTTTAGGTTATGAGGTTATTAATAATCCTGGTGTTAACGTTAATGTTAAGGATTATATTGAAATCGAAGCTAAGGTTATTAAAAAATATTCTGATATAGCTAAAGAAGAGGTTATTATGCTTGATGCAAACAGTATTACTGTTCTTCCAGCACAGGAGGAAAAGGTTTTATCTTTCTAAACACCATAACTGGTGTTTTTTCAGCTTTTAGAAATAGGTGAATAATATGAAAAAAATTATTACAAATTCTAGTGAAGAAACTACAAATTTAGGTTTTAAAATTGGAGAATTTTTAAAGCCTGGTGATGTTGTTTTACTTGTTGGTGATTTATCAGGTGGTAAAACTACATTAACTAAGGGAATAGGAAAAGCTTTAGGTGTTACAAGAGTTATTAATTCACCTACTTTTACAATTGTAAAAACCTATAAGGGTTCAAAATATAATTTATACCATTTAGATTTATATAGACTTGATGGATTAAATAATGACTTTGATTTAGAAGAATATATTGAAACTGACGCTGTTTGTGTTATTGAATGGCCTC
>CAMOUK010000013.1 GCA_946626535.1 uncultured Caryophanales bacterium | reverse complement strand
TTTTAGTTCTTCCATCCTTCATAGTGATGTGTACACATGCACCATGAATAGGTAGGTTACCCTGCTTAATTTGAGATACATTATATAATGTTAGCATCATCTTCTTCATATATCCGAAATAATCGATAGATGAATTATGTGGTGCAACACCTACATAAATATCATTTTCCTTATCATAATAGAAATATGATTCATCATCGTAATCTGCACCAAAGATATATAAGCAATCTGGCTTTTGACCCTTTATCTCTGATAGTGGTACAAATTCAAATAGATTACAAATTGTAATACCATGAGCTAAATAGTCTCTATGGAAATATACGTATGTTAAGGCTGAACCAACTCTAGCTGCATAGCAGTAATATTCTGATGCCTTAAAATTATCCTTAAACCAATTTACTGGGTTTTCCTTAGCCTCTGGATAAGTACCAGTTCTCTTATTCTTTGCAGAGTATGAAATGAATGGTGGACGAATTAAAATTTGCTCAATTGCTTCGCATTTAGCTAAGAAAGAATATACAGATTCTTTTTTCATCCATTCATTTTTAGCAATTAAAAGTGCGGCATTTACACCGGCAGGAAGCTGTCTATAAATAGGGAATTGTGCACCATAAAGCTTCTCTGAAATTGTTCTATATGTTTTTAAGATAGTGTTATTAAATTCTGATTGAGCCTCAATAAATGATGCTGATTCAACACCATCTTTAGTAGCTCTTGTCATAATTACTGCATAACGCTCTAAACGTCTCCAATAATCATAGAAGTTTTGAACTAAATCATAGATGATTTCCTTCTTCTCTAAAGCTAGATTAAAGAAAGGATCCATAGCCTTTATTTCTTCTATGCTAAAGTTCAATAAAAGCTTAAATAGCTTAATAGTGTATGGAATTACAAGTTTCTTTGGAAACAAGCCTAAAACCCGTAATTCTAGCTGATTTTCACTTTCAAAAGAACGCTTAATATATTTTGACCAAACCTCTTTAAAACAATCTGAAGATAATACCTCATTTTCAGTCTTACAGAATTTCTCTGAAAAATTTAATACTACCTGTCTTTGCCCTGTTGCATATTCCATTTTAATCTTCCCATCCTTTTTATACTTTTTTTAAAATAAACCTACAATCTTACCATCAGCTATATCCATCTTATTAGCTGCAGGCTCCTTAGGTAGACCAGGCATTCTCATAATGTCACCTGTAATTGCTACTATAAAGCCAGCACCGATAGATGGTAATAGCTCTCTAATTGTAATAGTAAAGCCCTCAGGTCTTCCTAATAGCTTAGGATTATCTGATAAAGAATACTGAGTCTTTGCCATACAAATAGGTAAGTTATCCCAACCATTTTTCTTAAATGTAGCCATTTGAGTCTTTGCTGCTGGCAAGAACTCAACATTAGCTGCACCATATATTTCTTTACAAATAGTTGTAATCTTATTCTTAATTGTATCATTTGTATCATATAAATATTTAAATGTCTTAGCACCATCACATTTATCGATACCATCAACTACCTTATTAGCTAAATCGATAGCTCCTTCTCCACCCTTAGTAAATACCTCAGATAAAGAAATTGGATGATTATTATCCTTAGCCCAAGCTAATAATGCATTAACTTCAGCTTCTGTATCGCTATAAAATTTATTAATAGCTACTACATAAGGTAAATTATATTTCTTTATATTTTCAATATGCTTTTCAAGGTTAACAATACCAGCCTTTAAAGCATCAACATTTTCATTTGTTAAATCTTCCTTTAAGACACCACCGTGCATCTTTAAGGCTCTAATAGTTGCTACTACAACAACCATAGAAGGCTTAATATTTGCTAGTCTACATTTAATATCGAAGAACTTTTCAGCACCTAAGTCAGCACCAAATCCAGCCTCAGTAACAACGTAGTCAGCTAAGCTCATTGCCTTCTTTGTAGCTATAATTGAATTACAGCCATGAGCGATATTTGCAAATGGTCCACCATGAATTAAAACAGGATTGTGTTCTAATGTTTGAACTAGATTTGGCTTTAACGCATCCTTCATAATAACAGCTACAACACCATCTGCCTTTAAATCTCTAACAGTTACAGGCTTTCTATCATATGTATAAGCTACTACTATTCTTGCAACCTTTTCCTTAAAATCCTCTAAAGAATTAGATAAGCACATTACAGCCATAATCTCAGATGCAACTGTAATATCGAAATGATCTTCTCTTGGAACACCATTTGTATGACCACCAAGACCAACAATTACATTTCTTAATGCTCTATCGTTCATATCTAAACATCTATGCCATACAATTCTTGTAGGATCGATACCTAATTCATTTCCTTGCTGAAGATGGTTATCAAGCATTGCAGCAATAGCATTATTTGCTGTAGTTATCGCATGAAAATCTCCTGTAAAATGTAGGTTAATATCCTCCATTGGAATAACTTGAGCATAGCCACCACCAGCAGCTCCACCCTTTACACCCATAACAGGTCCAAAGCTTGGCTCTCTTAATGCTACAATTGATTTTTTACCAATTTTATTTAAAGCATCATTTAAACCAATAGTTGTTGTAGATTTGCCTTCTCCAGCTGGAGTTGGTGAAATTGCAGTAACTAATATAACCTTAGCATTTGCATCTTTATCAACATTCGAGCTAATCTTGGCTTTATATTTTCCATAAAGCTCAATATCGTCCTCACTTAATCCAATTTTTTTAGCTATTTGACCAATAGGTTCAATTTTTGCAGCTTGCGCAATCTCTAAATCGCTTAACATACTTTCCTCCCTTGTGTTTTTGACACAAAACCATTTGTATTTATACGATATACACTTATCATATCATAAATTATTATTAATTTATATTTAAAAATGACTGGTGTAAACGTTTACTTGATATATACCTCTCTATTTTGATAATCACATACAACAAGCTCTTCTCTACTTGTAGGTACATTCTTACCTATAAAGTCCGCTCTAATAGGAAGCTCCCTATGACCTCTATCGACAAATACGGCAAGCTCAATCTTAGCTGGTCTTCCCATATCTATTATCGCATCCATCCGGGCTCTAACACTTCTACCTGTATATAAAACATCATCTACTAAAATAATAATTTTATCATTTATGTTACTTTTAAAATTAATCTTTATATCATCCGTTCTCTTATGATCATCTCTATGACCAGAAATATCTATTGAATCAATTTCAATATCAACATTTTCAAATGTTTTAATTAATTCCTTTATTTCCTTGGCAATAGGAGTACCCTTTCTTTCTATACCAACTAAAATAACCTTTGATAAATCTTCATTTCTTTCGATAATCTCATGAGTCATTCTTTTAAGTGTTCTATTAAATTGTTCCTTCTCAATAATTACCTTCATAATAACTCCTAAAAAATAAAAGGAAGCCAAACCGGCTTCCTAAAGTTTTTTTATTCCTCGTCGTCAGCTGGTAAATTAGCGTTATGAATTACTTCATCAACATCATCATACTCAGCTAAAGCTTCAAGCAATCTCTTGAATTTTCCTAAGTGATCTTCATCAAGATCAACATATGTAGATGGAACTAATTCACAAGATGCAGTTTCAAATTCAAGCTCAGGCTTTGCTGCAAGTAAAGCGGCCTTAATGCCTTCAAATGATTCTGGTTGAGCTGTAATCTTTACAAATCCATCCTCATCGACAGTCAAATCTTCATAATCAGCATTTTCACCCATCATTAGAGCTTCTAATACTTCATCTTCTGACATGCCTTCAAATTCAAATATAGCTTTTTTGTTAAACATATAACTAACTGATGAACCGATAGTACCACCAGTCTTATTAAATGCTGTACGAACTTCTGTAAATGTTCTGTTATCATTGTCAGTTAAACAATTAACGATAACTGCAACATTACCAGGGCCCATACCTTCATATGATTTTTCCTTTGCTGCACCTGATTGAACGCCCTTAGCCTTTTCAATTGCACGAGCAATAACGTTTGCTGGACATTGGTCCTTCTTTGCCTTTGCAATTACGTTCTTTAAGCCTTGGTTCATTTCTGGATCAGGAACGCCTGCCTTTGCTGCTTGGAAAATTTCTTTTCCCCATTTTGCATATTTTGATGATTTCATTGCAGCTGTTTTAGCCATTGATGCTGCACGTACTTCATGGGCTCTTCCCATAATAAAACACAACCTTTCGATTTAAATTTAAAAAATTCCTTAAATATTATATAAAATATATAATATATTTTCAATAAATTTATTAAAATTAATTTTCTTTAACCATATAAAGAATACCAATTGTGCCTTTACCACAATGTGAAGAAATAACACAACCAGCTACAGTGTCGATAATATCAACACCAGGGAATTTTTCTTTTAAGATAGGTAGAATGTAATCTCTTGACTCAAAGGCAAGTGAATGAGTAACTAAAATATGATCTAAATCTAGTCTATCTTTATCATCTTCAATTTGCTTAATCATCATATCTAAAGCCTTTTGCATCTTACCAAGCGGCTTAGCTGCAACATGCATCTTACCATCTCTAACTGCAATAATTGGCTTTATTCTTAAAATTGAACCAAATATTTTAGCAACACTTGAACATCTTCCACCCTTATAAAGATATTCCATTGTTTCAATCGCAAATTGAGATAATACAAGCTTAGTATTATTCTTCATATTTTCAGCAATTTCTTTAGCACTTAAGCCATTATCTCTATCCTTACAAGCCTTTAAAACAAGTAAGCCAATACCAGTAGATAGGTTCATTGAATCAACAACATATACTTTATCTGTTTCAAGCTCAGAAACAGCTAAATTAGCATTATTAAATGAACTAGACATATATGATGAAATACCAGTATAAACAACCTCATCACCATTATCAATATGCTTCTTAAACACTTCCATAAATGTCGCAATAGGAACTGCAGATGTCTTTGGAAGCTCCTTCTTTTGTTCTACTATTTTATATAATTCCTCAGTTTTAATATCGACGCCATCTAAATAAGATGCATCCTTAAAATTAACACTTAAAGGAATAACTTCTATATCTAATTTTTTTATAATTTCTTCTGATAAATCATTAGTTGAGTCTGTAATAATTTTAACCATAACAAAATACACCTCTTAAATAAAATTATATACCAATAATATAGCCATTGTCAAAAGACTAAATGTCATATTTTGAACAAATTTCACTTGGTGTTTTACGCTGTAGCATAATAATTGGAAGTAAACCAAAAATAAGCATAACAGCATATAAGCTCAATCCACCTAAAACAGAATAAATCCAGCTAAACATTATCGCTTTTGAATTCAAAAGCTCATAAACAACACTATTAATCATATAGCTAAACCAGTAGTAGCCTAATACACCAATTACGTAGCCAATAAGACATGTAAAGGTAGTTAAAACAAGTATATCTGAAATATATTTTCTATTAATTCTAAAGCGTGATGCTCCAAGTGATCTATAAACACCAATACTATAGATATCTGATAGCATCTTACTTCTCATAACAAAATATACAAATAAGCTTGAGGCAACTACGCAGCTTGCAAAAACTATAATGAAGCCCTTTAAGATTTGCTGCTGCGCATCTAATCTTTGTGATTCAGCATATTGATAATAGTTAACAAGCTTAGCATTATAGTCCTTTAATCTATTATTAAAAGCATCTGCTTTTTTTACAGTAAATGTGTAATTTGAATAATAATGGTAATAATCTTCAAAGGTCCTATTTGACCTATTAGTAATATATGAATAGCCTAAGCTAACAGAACCATCATATATGCCAACAACCGTATAATTTTTATAATCTATTTTTACTGTATCACCGATAGCTTTACCAGCATATTTATTAGCTAAAACCTCTTGTTTAGAGGTTGGATATTTTCCTTCTAAAATTGTTACTAGGCTAGATTCTACTGAAACAGCTTGGCAGCGCTCATCTTTCACGCTGAAGGCTTGATCTATAATATAAGAAGATGAATCAGCATATTTAGAATCATAAATACCTACTACCTCATAGATATCGACACCTACATATATTTGTTCACCAAGCTTATGATCCTTATTAGCTAATATTTCAAAGGCATTTTGAATATCTCTACCCGAAATAATAGTATATTCTTCTTTTGCTTTATTTCTTATATAACGATCCATAGTAAATGGATAATTATCAATAACAAATGAATAATAAGATGAAGGATATATACGAATCATATCATAGGCATCAGAGGTTATATAAGCCATCATATTATCATCCTTACTAATACCGCAAATCTTATAATAGCCATATGTATAATCTAAAGTCATTTCAACCTGTAATCCTAAGACTTCTTGATCAGTTCTATTAGTCTTTTTCTTTATCACATTAACAAAGGAATCTGATACAACTATCTCATCATCTTTTTGAGGAAGATTACCAAATCTTAAATCTGGCTTAACTATATCGATAGGTAAAACTGAAGTATATTCATTTACAGAAACGCCATAATTATATAAAACATTCTCTGTATATTTTAAACTTCTTGCTGCTAAAGGAATGACATTATCTATTTCACCTGAATCATAGGCTGAATTTAAGATATTAATCGTAGACTTATTTGATGGTACATCAACTACATTAACCTTTTTAGAATAATTAGTTGAACCTAAATCAACCATTGTACCATTTGCAAGTGAGGCAAAGGCAATAGCCATAATAAAGCCTATAAATGTTAAGCACACATAGATTAGCTTTTGCTTCTTACCAACACTTCTAAAGCTAATTAAGCTATTTTTTAATCTAGTAATAAATTTCTTAAATGTCTTCTTATCCTCCTTAGTATCATTATACCAAGAGGTATCATAATCAAAGCCTTCAATTTTCTTCTTATCTATTGGCTTATAATGGTCATCAATAATATTAATTCTACTATCAACTAATTTAATAGATTCACTAGATTTTAGATAGATAGTTCCATTTTTAATAATGAAGCTAATATCAGCCTTAAGTTCCTTAGAATTATCTGAATATACTGTAATATTTCCTATTTCAGTTTTTTCTTCCTTCTTCTCTAAATCCTTTAGATAAATTGAATTAGAGCTTTCTTCATCCTCAAATAATTCACTTGAAACATTTTCCTTAGAATTAATTATCTTTCCATCCTTTAGCTCAAATATAATATCTGAATAGAAATTTGCTAAGTTTTCCTCATGTGTAACAAGTAAAACTAAAGCTTTTTCTGATATTTTCTTTAAGATATTCATAACCTCGATACTGTTTTTACTATCTAGGTTTCCAGTAGGCTCATCGGCAATAATTATCTTAGATTTTTTAACTAAGGCTCTAGCGATAGAAACACGCTGTTGCTGACCACCAGATAAATTAGAGGCAAGCTTCTTTCTAAACTTAAACATACCTACAGATTTTAAGGTATATTCAATTCTTTTTTTCTGTTCCTCTAAATTAGAAACACCAATTAAATCTAATGCTATTCTTAAATTATCATAAACTGTTTCATTTAATAATAAATTATAGTTTTGGAATACATATCCTATATTTCTAGATCTAAATTTATCAATTTTAGAAACACTATATTTATTGAAGCTAACGCCATCATAATCAATTTGACCAGTAGCCTTATCAAGACCACCAACAACATTTAAAAGAGTAGTCTTACCAGAGCCTGAATGACCTAAAAAGGTAATTAGACCAGTATTTGGTAATTCTAGGGAAGTATTATCAATAACATGAATTTCATTACTTTTATTTTTATTATAATATTTATTTAAATTAGTTATTTTAATCATGCTAGAATACCTCCTTTATAGTCTTATTTACTGAGAAATTAAATAATTTCTTATTAAATCTATGAGATAATAATAAATTAAATATTATCATCATCGCAAAATAGAATATATAGAATATAAAGTGGGCATTACCTATCATTCGAGCGTAGTCAGAAATAAATAGTGATAATATCGCAAATATAACTATCGCAAATATAGATGCCGCAACACCTATTGAAAGCATCTCATATCTAACTATAACTGCCATTTGGCTCTTTAAAAGTCCTAATGATCTCATAATACCATAATCAGCCTTTTTAGATTGATATACTCTAGATAAAACAACAAATGAAATAAATACTAATATAAGCATTAAGATAGAAGAAAATACAGCTTGAACTATAAAACCTATAAATGACATTGAAAACATACTTGAGCCCAGCTTTGCAGGATAGATATATGAATATCCATTATCATTACAAATCTTCTCTATCTTTTTAAAATCATTACTATAAACAGAAAGTTCATAAGTGTTATTCTTAAAAACATTATCCTTATATTTTAAGGTTGGAGTTGTTTGACCTTCATTTACTTCTATTTTTAAGTCATTAACATCAAATTCATATGAATTAACAACTATTTTAGCACTAGCTATACCACTATTTGCTGGAACAATTAGCGTATTTTCAGTAATAGTAAAGTAACGCTCTGGTGTAAAATTTTCATATAGAACTTTTCCATTTGTATCATATACCCTAGCAGAGAGATTTGATACATAGTTTAATTTATCAACAAATGAATCATTTATAATAAGTGTAGGCATTTTAACTTCATTATTAAAGCCAACACCACATAGTGTAAAATCATAATTATTGTTATAGGTATAAGAGGCTTTATAAAAATCATCTGCCCTATCCTTTGTATAGCCAGATGGTAGTACTAAGAAATATCTGTCATCAGATATTTTATTAGATCCAATTATATTAGAAGTATTAAATGGCATATGGCATGACATTATACAAGAAATACCTGCGCTAGCACCATTATTAATCATCAAATAGAATGTCTCATCCTCATAAAAAGGATTTACATAATATTCATAATCATTAAATTTAGAGGCATCTATCGTTTTATGATTCTTATCATAAACTATTACTCTTTCTCTTAATGAATAATATAATCTTGAGCTTGAGCCATATTCAGATTCTATCCTAGAATCTATACATGAAATATATAAGAAAAAGCCAATAAAACAGAATGCTAATAAAACAATAAATGAAAATATATTCTTCTTTGGAGTATTTTTTAAATTATATGATGCTATTAAGCCTAATGTCTTTTTCTTAGGCTTTGGAACATCATCAAAAATCTCCTTTTGATCATCAATTTGAACCACATCACTATTTGGATTAGTGTCGTTAACAACCTCACCATCATGAAGCGTAATAGTTCTAGTAACTATATCCTTTACCTGCTCATAATTGTGAGTAACAATTAAAACAAGCTTATCATTAGCTACTTCCTTAATTAATTTAATTATTTCAACGCCAGTCTTTGAGTCCAAATTTCCAGTTGGCTCATCACAGGCTAAAATAGGACTATCACAGGCTAAAGCTCTAGCGATAACACAGCGCTGCTTTTCGCCTCCAGAAAGCTTTGTTCCTCTATGATTGATTCTTTTACTTAACCCTACCTTATCGATAAGCTCTAGGGCTCTTTTTTTAGCTTCCTGCTTACTTTTTCCATTAATTAATAAAGGAAGCATAACATTTTCTAGTACTGTATATGAATCTATAATATTATAGTTTTGATATATAAAAGAAACATTTAATCTTCTAAATGTATCCATATCCTCTTGGTTGAAATAGCTAGTTTCATGACCCTCGAAATAGATTTCTCCTTCTTCATATGTATCAACGCCGCAAATAACGTTTAATAAAGTTGATTTACCAGCACCTGATTCACCAACTATAGCAACTATTTCCCCCTTATTTAGGTTTAAGTTGATATTTCTTAAGCCTAAAGAAACATTACCGTTGCTGTTGTAATATTTACTAACATTTTTTAACTCTATCATTGAAATCACCAAGTTTAATTGTACTACAAAGCACTACCTCTTTCAATTTTAATTAGCCTAATATATAATAAAAACGGTGATAAATTTGAACGCATTAATAGTAGGTATAACAACTAAAAATGATAAATATGATTTAGACTATTCTTTAAACGAGCTAAAGAGCCTAGCCGAAGTCCTAGATTATAAGGTCGTCTTTGAGGCAAGACAAAATCTAGATGCCCCAAATTCTAAGACATATATTGGATCAGGTAAGCTAAATGAGCTCATTTTTGCCATTAGAGCTTACGATATTAAAACAGCTATATTTAATGATGAGCTAAGCCCAACTCAATTAAAAAATATTGAAGAAATTTTAAATATTGAGGTTATAGATAGAAGCTTTTTAATTCTTAAGATATTTGAACTTAGGGCTAAAACAAATGAAGCTATGCTTGAAGTAAAGCTTGCTAAAAATATCTATATGCTTCCAAGAATTGAGCTTATGAAGGGCGAGGAATCAAGAATTGGTGGAGGTCTTTATAATAAGGGTAAGGGTGAAACCTCAAAAGAACAAAATAGACGTCATCTTCTAGCTGAAATAAATTCTATTCAAAAGAAGCTAAGACAGCTAAAGGAAATGAAACAAAATCAAATAAAAAGACGTAAAAGAAATGAAATACCTTTAGTATCTTTAGTAGGCTATACAAATAGTGGTAAATCTTCTACTATGAATACAATTCTAAATTATGTTAATTCAAGTGATAATGTATTAGAAAAAAATCAATTATTCTCAACACTTGAAACAAAAAATAAAAAGATAACAATTAATAATACAAGCTTTATATTAACTGATACTGTAGGTTTTGTATCTAAACTTCCTCATGGACTTGTTAATTCATTTTATGAAACTTTAGAAGAAATTAAAGAATCTGATTTAATCATTATAGTATTAGATTCTTCTAATAAATATATTAATACTCAGCTAAATGTAGTTATGGGCGTTTTAAATATGCTAAAGGCATTAGATATTCCAACAATTTATCTATTAAATAAGTGGGAAAATACTATAGATGAAAATATGGAAATATATGGAAAAAAGACTATTAAATATTCAAATAAAACTAAATTAAATTTAGATTTATTGATTAATGAAATAGTCTCTGAAATATCTATATCCCACACATCATGTAAGCTTATTATTCCATATAAGGAAAGCTATTTAATATCACAACTTGAAAAGCTAGCCAAAATAAATAATAAATCTTATGATGATAATAATATTTATTATGATTGTGAAATACCAATTAATTATTATTATTTATTTAAGGATTATGATCAAGAAAATATGGTAAATTAAAAAAGGACTTCAAAAAGTCCTTTTTCTTATATTATAGTGTGCTTGAAGAAAGCACCAATTATTCTCTTTACAGGTGAAACGATAATAAATGCGCCCTTATCAACGCTCTTTATAATCTTTTTAGCCTTATAAAGCTCATATGATGAAATAACCATAAATACATCTGATTTAGACTCATGTGTATAAGCACCTGTTGCCTCTACATATGTACAGCCTCTATTAATACCCTTTAATAGAGCTTGAGACACTAATTCCTTATTCTTAGTAATAACATCTATTCTTAAATAATTATAGGCTGTATGAATCTTATCTACAGCTAGGTTAGATATTATTATGAATATAAAAGTATATAATGTTATTCTTAAATTTTGAGCAATTAAGCCACCTATACAAGCTAATATAATATTTAGCACTGTAGAAAATACACCAATAGATATATTCTTCTTTAAATTGATACCTTGAGCTAAAATATCTACACCACCTGTTGATGTACCATATCTTAAGGCGATACCTATTGCCGCACCAGCAAATAAGGCTGCGATAATAGTTAAGAATAATCTATCTGCTTCTCCACTAAGACCTAAATCAATTTGAGGTATAAAGCCCATCATCAATATTGTTTGAACAATAATTGATAAGATTGTATATGCTGCAAATCTTGGAGAAACCTTTTTAATACCATATATGGTTAAAGGAATATTTATAATTAATACAAATACACCAACTGGAATATTAATATTTGCTAGACCAAATAATCTAGAAAATATTTGTCCTAAAGCTGTAGCACCAATAGCTAATAAGCCTGCAGGCTCCAAAAACCATACTACTGTAAGTGCATAAACTGCAGATGTTAATATTACAATTAAAGCTCTAAACAAATCATCTAGTATTTGTTTACTATTAATCTTTTCCATATTAAGAAACAATATCTCCTGGCTCTAAGTCCTTAATTTGAATCAATTCTAACTTATTATCATCCTTATCAGAAGCACAAAGAAGCATACCTTGTGACTCTTCTCCTCTTAGCTTTCTAGGTGCTAAGTTCTTAACAACGATAACCTTATATCCAACTAAATCCTCTGGCTTATACCATTTAGCAATACCAGAAATGATTTGTCTAACCTCATTACCTAAATCAACCTTGAAAATTAATAACTTATCAGCCTTTGGATGAGCCTTTGCCTCAATAATTTTACCTACGCCTAAATCTAGCTTATCAAAATCATCATAAGTGATTTCAGGCTTCTTAGGCTCTTCTTTTACTTCCTCTTTTACTGATGCCTTTGCCTCATTAGCTAAAACTACATCCATTACATCCTTATTTACATCTAATCTCTTAAATAAAATTTCACAAGGTGATACTAAATACTTATCAACCTTACCAAATTCTAAATCATCAAATGAAACTAAATTAGTACCTAATGCCTTATATACCTTAGCTGCAGTTTCAGGAATTGCAGGCTCAAGTAATACTGTACCTAATCTAATTGCCTCTAAAAGGTTATATAATACATTTCTTAATGTTTCCTTCTTAGCTTCATCCTTAGCTAAAACCCAAGGAGCAGTTTCATCGATATACTTGTTGGCAGCTCTTAAAGCCTTCATAGCTTCCTCTAAGCCATCAGCAACCTTATAATTATCCATTGCTTCTTTATATTTAACGCAAGCATTCTTAAATGTATCAACTAAATTATCATCAAATTCTGTCTTTTCAGATTTATAGATTTGTTCATCGCCAAAGTATTTTTTAACCATTGCGATTGTTCTTGAAACTAAATTACCATATGTATTAGCTAAATCTGAATTTGTTCTTTCACAAACAAGCTCATATGTTAAATTACCATCAGCTGCAAAAGGAATTTCATGTAATACATAATATCTAACAGCATCAACACCAAAAATATTTGTTAATTGATCTGCATATATTACATTACCCTTAGATTTAGACATCTTATTATGGTTCATTAAAATCCATGGGTGACCAAATACCTTCTTAGGTAGAGGAACACCTAAGCTCATTAGCATAATAGGCCAATAAATTGTATGGAATCTTAAAATATCCTTACCAATTAGATGTACATCAGCTGGCCAATATTTATCAAACATTTCATCGTTCTTACCATCAACATGATAGCCGATACCAGTTAAATAATTTAATAAAGCATCAATCCAAACATATATTACATGTTTTGGATCTGATAAAACCTTAATACCCCAAGTAAATGATGTTCTTGAAACACATAGATCAGGAATTGGGTTCTTTAAGAAATTATTAATCATTTCATTCTTTCTAGATTCAGGTTGAATGAAATCTGGATGTTCCTCAATGTGCTTTAATAGCTGTGGTCTATATTTTTCTAATCTTAAGAAATAGCATTCCTCACTATTTTTAGAAACCTTTGCACCACATTCAGGACAGCAGCCATCTACTAAATCCTTCTCTGTGAAATATGTTTCACAATCTACACAGTAATAACCTTCATATTTACCCTTATAGATGTCGCCTTTAGCAAGCATCTTTTCAAATGCTTTAGCAACCTCCTTCTCATGGTAATCATCAGTTGTTCTAATGAAATGATCGAAATCAACATTCATTAGCTTATATGTATCCTTAAGCTCTTGAGAAACGTGGTCTACGTGAGCCTTAGGAGAAATACCCATTTTTTCTGCCTTTTGTTGGATTTTTAAGCCATGCTCATCTGTTCCTGTTTGGAAGTGAGTATCAAATCCATCCTTCTTCTTATATCTTACAATGCAATCAGCTAAAATAGCTTCATATACGTTACCGATATGAGGCTTAGATGATGTATATGCAATTGCGGTTGTTAAATAAAATTTTTTACTCAATATAAACATCTCCTAACGTTTGTACATTATACCATAGACAATTAAAAAAGAAAATAAGATGTTAAATCATAGATTTAAACATCTCATTTAATTTTTATAGTAAGTTAGAATCAATTTTAATCTTAGATATTATCTCATCAACATTGTGAATAATATCGATAGTTCTATCCTTCTTATTTTCGTCTAATAATCTATTATGCTCCTTTAATACCTCAACTGAATAATAGCCTACACAGCTACCATTTCTTAAGCCGAAGATAAATGGTACATGAATTCTTGGAATTAAGGTATCCTTAACTAATTCTTCTGACTTAAAGCCAAGCTTTTCAACTATCGCATAATATTTTAATTTAATTTCTAATGACTTACAGTCTCTTAAGTCATTTTCTTCACCGAACACATCGATAAATCTTGGATCATAAGTATAGATAACATCTAGGCCTGCGTTTTTACCTATCTCATCTAAGATAGGAACAATTGCTTGACAATTCTTACACCAAGGACCACCAATTAAGAATAAACCAGTTCCAAAATTATCAATCATGTACATTAATTTATCATAATCAACACTTTCTAAGATATTATCCTTTTCAAGTGCTTTATATCCCTTTTTCATATATTTATTCCTTATTTTTATAGTTTACGTATTCCTTATATAATTCCTTTTTATCGGTATTATACATCTTCGCAACTTCCTTGATGGCATCATTTGGCTTATAGCCTAAATTAATTAGCTCATCAATTTTTTCATTATAAGAAACATTTTCTTCCTTTTCTTCCTTATAGCCTTCTACCATTAACACTATTTCGCCTTTAATAGAATCTTCCTTTAAAATATCAGAAATATTTCCAATGATATATTCTTCAAATTTCTTAGTTAATTCTCTAGCTAAAACAACATTTCTATCACCTAAAACCTCAAGCATATCATTTAATGTCTCAAATATTCTATGAGGTGCCTCATAAAATATAATAGTATGCTTAAGATATTTTAGGTCATTTAATTCAGTCTTTCTTTTTGATTCCTTTGAATCTAAAAAGCCATAGAATGTATATGGTAGTGGTGCAAGACCGGATGAAATTAAAGCTGAAATACCAGCAGAGGCACCAGGAATAGTTGAAACTGGATAGCCTAGCTCTCTTGCCTTTTTAACAATCTTAAAGCCAGGATCAGATATTACTGGTAAACCTGCATCAGAAATAATGGCAATATTCATACCATCCTTTAATTGATTAATTATTAAATCAGTCTTTTCTTCCTCATTATAGTTATGATAGCTTTCTAAATGAGTA
This sequence comes from uncultured Caryophanales bacterium, assembly GCA_946626535.1. Next base: position 21,648 of record CAMOUK010000013.1, on the reverse strand, counting down.
GTGATATTATAATGCTTTAAAAGAACTAATGAATTTCTAGTATCCTCAGCATAGATAATATCTACAGATTTTAATATTTCTAAAGCTCTAAGTGTTATATCAGCCAAATTTCCAATTGGAGTTGCTACTAAATATAATACATTTTTATTATCAAAGCTTTTAATTCTCATTAGTTCTTAATGATTCTAATTCCTTTTTCTTTTAAATCTCTATCAGCATAAACTAAAGAGATTAATTCTCTTCTCTTATCAGCTGAAATTTCAAATTTCTTTTGAATTTGTTCAAGGAAAAGTAATTCAGATGTATTATATAAATCATCTTCCATAGAAATAACAACTAAATTTAAATATACGATATTTTTAACAACTGAATTTGTATCCATAAAATACTTAATTGTATTTTCAATAGTATCAGTTCTTCTAAATGAGTATTCATCCTTAACAGCATCAACCTCATTGATCATTTTCTTAAGAACCTTAGTTTCTACCTCAGTTGGCTCGCCATCGATATCAACCATATAGATGGCTAAATCTAAGAACTTAAGCATTTCCTTTTTGTTTAATAAACTTAAAAACATAACAATTAGCTCCTTTCAAAATTGTATATTTCTTTTATCTTTTTAGTCCATTCGTTATTTTCATCATAAACGAATATAGGCTCTAAAATTTTTAATCCACTAGCTCCATCCTTTACACCCTCAATTAGTATAGTATTACACTGACTATTAGGCTTTGGATAGATAAATTGTAATCTTTTTGGTTCAATCTTATATTTTCTAAAGGTATCTAAGATTTCTAATAATCTATCTGGTCTATGTACCATAGAAAATATACCCTTTGAATTTAATAGCCTTGCTGCCTCTTTTACTATATCATCTAAATTTGCAAGTATTTCATGACGAGCAACAGCTTTAGCATCATTAGGATTTATTCTATTATTACCTACCTTGAAAAAAGGAGGATTACAGGTTACTAAATCAAATTTATTTTTTCCTATTTTTTCTGATATATTAATTAAATTATCATTTATAATTTCAATTTGATTTTCTAGCTTATTTTCTTCAACTGATTTAATTGCTAAATCATATGAGTGCTCCTGCACCTCTACACCTATTATCTTAGCCTTTGTTCTTAGACTAAAATATAGAGGTATTGGAGCATTACCAGTACATAAATCACAGATATTTTTTACCCTAGCTGGAATTGATGCAAAATCAGCTAGAAGCATTGAATCTGTAGAAAAATTAAATGAATCTGGATCCTGATATATCTTAAGTAGTGGTCTTCCTAATAGCTCATTACAAACTAAGGGCATCTTCTACATCCTCTTCACGCTTTGGATTTGATTGTTTCTTCTTTATAAGCTTAACCTGATCTAGTTTATAATAACCAAATGTTGGTTCTTCAGCTTGGAATTTTACCTTAATATTTCCATTTAATATATCACAAGATAGTACCTTTGCATCACCTTCTGGTGTAGATACTATATCACCGGTATCTGGTGCACCTCTTCTTAATTCAGTATATAGGTCATTTTCATAATTGATACAGCATAATAGCTTACCACAATTACCTGATATTTTAAGGGGATTAAGGCTTAGATTTTGATTTTTTGCCATCTTAACTGTAACATTATCAAATTCTGTGATAAATGTTTTACAGCAGACTATTAATCCACAAGGACCAATACCACCAAAAACCTTAGCACCATCACGAGATCCAACCTGTCTTAATTCAATTCTTGTGTGGAATTCCTCTGCAAGATTTCTAACTAATTCTCTAAAATCTACTCTACCATCAGCTTCAAAATTGATAATTAGCTTAGAACAATCTAAAGTATATTCAGCATCAAGTACCTTCATTTCGATATTGTTCTTTTTTGCATAATATTTAGTTTTTTCAACTACCCCTGGCTCAAGAGATTTGTTATGCTCGTATTGCTTGAAGTCATCTTCAGTCGCAATTCTTATAACATCCTTTAGCTCTGATGTTAAATCTCTTTCATCAATATCGAAAACATTACCAACACAAAAGCCTAGCTCCTGTCCTCTTATTGTGCTTACAATAACAGGTGTTTTATCGCTAAGATTATATTTTCCTGTTCCAAAAAAATATTTTTTACCAAGAGGCTTAAATTGAACTCTTATTGCGTTCATATTAACACCTTCTTTTTTATATAACACTATTAACTAATTCGAAGAAAATATTCTTTACACTTATGTTCGCGTTTAGTCTATTAAACAGCAATAAAGTATTTTTTATTTTACCTTCTAGCTTGTTAATATTTTTGTTTTTATATGAAATAATTTTATCATATAGCGTAGCTAAAATCAAATTAGAAGGGGTCTCGTTTGCGACCATAGTATCCTCTAAAAATGATAGTGTCCACTTTAGCATTATTTCAATATAGCTTGATGTATTTCTTGAAAAAGTATTAACATATTTTAAATAAAATAACGTCTTATCCTTCTCATTTTTTAAATCGATAAATTCTAAGAATATATTTTTTAATTCTAAGAAATATTCTAAGCTAACAATACCCTTAGCCTCATCGATATCATTTGTTAAAATTGCTGATAAGGATGCATCTATTTTTGATAAGCCATCTTCAGCTAAAATATTTTTTAATTCAAGCTTTGGTATAGCTGTAAAATGCTGCAAGATACATCTAGATTTAATAGTTGAAGCAACATTAGCTAAATCTGTTGCGATAAAAATACCTATTGTCCGTTCTAAATTATCTGGATCTTCAATAAACTTTAATAAGCTATTTTGGGCAGCATTTGAAGCCTTATCTATACCATCTATGATATAGATTCTTGTACCTTCAACTAAGCTTGTCTTAGAATATTCTTCCTGTAAGCTATCTATCTGTTCCTTTGAAATTAGCTTTTTACCATCATCAACAGATATATAGTTAACATTTAAATGATTATTAGATAATATGTTTTCTACATCAACACTATTAAAATCTATATCATTTCCATCTGAATATAATAAAGCTGCAAGGGCATATGCCATTTCCTTTTTTCCTACACCCTCTTCACCATAAAACAAATAGGCATGCGATAATCTATTATTCATTTTTGAAGCTTTCAGCATCTCATATATTTTACTTTGTGCCTTAATTGTTGTTTCAATTCTCATCTTATAAACCTATTTTTTTCAAATAATTAAATATTACCTCTAAACAGTCCTTAATAACTTCTTCAACTGCGTTATTACCATTAATTCTAACGATTCTATCTGGATACATCTTAGCTATTTCTAAATAGCCCTTATATACATCCTCATGGAATTTCTTTCCTTCTAAATCTAATCTATCAATCTTACCAGATCTTCCAGCTAATCTTTTTAATGCTACCTCTGGTGTAACATCGATAAATAATGTTAAGCCTGGTAAATAATCTAGGGCAAATGAATTAATCTTTAAAATCTTTTCAATTCCAATTCCTCTAGCATAGCCCTGATAAACTAAGCTTGAATCTAAAAATCTATCACATAATACTATCTTTCCTTCATTAATAGCTGGAATGACCTTTTGTGATAAATGCTGCATACGGCTTGCCGCATAAAGTAATGCCTCACATTCCTTAGTCATTTCAGTATTATTGACATCAAGAATTATTTTTCTAATATCTTCAGCAATTCTAATTCCGCCTGGTTCTCTTGTTGTAATATATGAAATATTTAATTCATCAAATTTTTTAATTATTTCATTTATAATTGTAGTTTTACCACTACATTCTCCACCTTCAAATGTAATAAATTTGTCTAATCCCATATATTATCATCCCAAAAGCTCTATTACTTTATTGATAGCATAAATAGATGCTTCCTTTCTAACTTTATTTCTATCTCCAATAAAAGATTTCTTATCTTTTATTATTTTATCATTAATTACAAAACAATAATAGACCGTTCCAGGTAAAATATTTTCATCTGGACCAGGTCCTGCCACACCAGATGTAGCAATTGCAATATTTGAATTAGTTTTTTCCTTAATGCTTAAAGCCATCGCTTCAACTGTTTCAAAGCTATATACACCATATTTTTCTATGTCTTCTAAGGATAAGCCTAATAATTTATTCTTAGTCTCCTTAGTATAAGATACTATAGAGCCCTTAAAATAATTAGATGCACCACTAATATCACAAATACTTGATGCAATCATACCACCAGTAAGTGATTCAGCTGTTGAAATTGTTAAATTGTGCTTTTTTAATGCTTCAATTATATTCATATATTAATCCTAAATAATTCAACTGTATTTTTTTCTGTTTGAAGCTCTGCTTCAAGAACGCTTATATTTCTTAAGCTTGCTATTTCCTCTAATACATATTTAACATAGCTTGATTCATTTCTTTTTCCTCTAAATGGAGTTGGTGCTAAAAATGGACAATCAGTCTCAATTAATAATTTATCTAAAGGAATATTTTTAGCAACCTCCTTAGGCTCCTTAGCGTTTTTAAATGTTACAGGACCACCTAAAGAAATATAAAAGCCTAATTTAATAAATTCATATGCCATTTCTAAAGAACCAGAATAGCAGTGCATTACGCCTCTTACCTTACCCTTATATTTTTTTAAAATATCGTAGGTATCTTGAGTCCGGTCTCTCATATGAATTATCACAGGTAAATCTAGCTTAGAGGCTAGATCTAATTGAAATTCAAATATATTCTTTTGAATATCAATATTATCCTTTGTCCAGTGATAATCAAGACCACATTCGCCAATCGCATAAACCTTATGATTATTTAAAAATTCGATTAAATCGGCTTTCTTTTGCTCATACATATTATCTGCCTCATCTGGATGAATACCAGCTGTAGGGCAAAATATATCGTATTTTAAGGAAAGCTCATAAGCCTTATTATTAGTTTCTTTCGAAAAGCCAACAAGCATTATTTTTTTAACATTATTTTCCTTACATCTTTTAATGCAATCATCTAAATCATTATTAAATTCTTCTTCAAATAGATGTGAATGTGAATCAATCATGTTTTTTTACCATTCCTATAATTGTTATGAATAGTTCAATTACTAAAATCATAGTTAATCCACCTAAGGAATCTATCATAACATCTAGACTTCTAGGTGTTCTTCCACTTGAAAATATCTGATGTATCTCATCACTTATCGCATATAAAATAACAACAAGCTCTATAAATAAATATCTAAAGCCTCTTTTCTTAATTAAAATAAAGGCCATAAACAGTAATAATGCTAATAACCCATATTCTAAATAATGAGCACTTTTTGATAAATAAAACGAAATATTATTTAATATTAAATTTTGCTCATCAAGTGGTAAGCTATTAAAATTCTTAAAAAATAAATCTAATACTATTTTAACTAAAAAGCTATTTCTTAAATCAAGCTCGCTAGAGCTTCTAGATGAAAACCAAAATATTACACCCATCCATACAATGGATAAAATGATACCTATTACCATCACTTTCTTCTTCATACTAGACTTGCCTGATACTTTCTTTTAATCATAAAGAAATGATAAATAGTATAAATTAACTCTAATCCTAGTATACAAATTAAAGCTCCACCTAAATCAAAAAATACATCTAGCTGTCTAGCTGTTCTATCCGCAACAAATTTTTGATGAACCTCATCTAAAATAGCATATGATGTAGAAATAACTACCGCAAGTAAGTATAGTAGCCATCTTTTTTTAATTAAAATTAAAGCCATACATAAAAATAGGCACAATGCCCCATATTCTAAGACATGGACAGTCTTAGAAATATAGTAATCATATATATTTATCGCATCCTGCTTTTCAGCCTCTGTCTTTTCCTCAAATGTAGTATCATGACTTGTTATAACATCTACAATTGGAGCCTTTTGCTCAGTAACTGTTTGTTTATCTTGGGCAGAATACGTAAAAATTATTGTCATTAATGTTATAGATAAAATAATACCTAAAACCATAATAATTTTCTTCATAAAAATACCTCTAAACAATTATAACAAACAATTTAAGCATTGAAAAGATTTATAATATTATTATATAATAATAAATGTATAAAAAATAATCGGAGGAAAGAATAAATATGAAAAAATTATGGCAAGATTTTAAAGCTTTTATTTCTCGTGGAAACGTGCTTGATTTAGCTGTAGGTGTTATCATTGGTGGTGCCTTTAACGCAATCGTTACTGCCTTAGTTAACATTTTATTAAGCTTATGTACTTGGGGTGTTCCAGGAGGCTTAAAAGGATTAGTTACTGTTTTACCAGCAGCTAATGATGTACAAAGAGGTATGAATGTAGCAGTCGGACTAGGACAAGATTTCAAAGCTTCTGAACTTCAACATTTAGCTGAAAATTTAGCAGCTGCCAATTATCCTAATCTAGATGCTACTACTGAAGCAGCCGCATGGACTAATGCTGTTGAGGGTGCTAAATCTACTATTTTAAGCAAGTATACTCTTCATGGTACAACATATACTTACAATATGAGTGCTGTAATCGACTGGGGTGCAATTATTAATGCATGTATTTCATTTATAATTATCGCAATCACATTATTCATCATCGTTAAGATTGCTGCTGCAATGGCTAAGAAGCGTGCTGAATTAAAGGCTAAAGCTGAAGCTGCTGCATATCAAGCATGGGCAAAGGCTCATCCTGAGGAAGCTAAGAAGCGTGAAGAGGCTGAAGCTAAGGCTAAGGAAGAAGCTGAACTTGCAGCTCAAAATGTAATCGCACCTGCAACTATTAATGATGTAGTTGATGCTTTAGGTGATATTAAAGAATTACTCGCTGCAAAAAAAGCTGAATAAAAATATTAAAAGAGGTTTTCAAAACCTCTTTTATTTTGCCTTAAATTCTTTTTGTTTGCTTCAATAAAGCCTTAAATTCATCAATATCTTCTTCTACTTGCTTTAAGCTTGATAGCCAGAATGATTTTTTAGTAATATCTATGCCCATAGTTTTAGCAACATCTTCAACATCCATCTTACATGTATTTCTTAGCATTTCATCATAATTCTTAACGAATTCTTCCTTATTTTCTAAGTATTTTACATATAAGCCTCTAGCATATAGCATACCAAATGCATATGGCCAATTGTAGAAATTTAGACCAGCTGAATAATAATGACCCTTACATAGCCACATATATGGATGCTTAAATTCAGGATCTAGACCATCACCATATGATTCATCTTGAGCCTCTAGCATCATATTTTTCATATCAGTAGCACTAAGTGGTTGTTCAATAGGTGTATTAACAACCTTGTTTTCAAATAAATATCTACATAAAATATCTACTACAACCTGAGTATCCTCTTCTAATGAATACTCAATTAATGTTAATTTATCCTCTGGATTTGTAAAATCACTTAGCATCTTTTTAGTCATTAGTAATTGAGCAAATGTAGATGCAGTTTCTGCAAGTTGCATTGGATGATCCCATTGTAGTGGTGGGTTATAGCTCATTACATAGCCATGATAAGCATGACCTAGCTCGTGAGCAAGTGTTTGAACATCAGAAAGTGAGCCTGTGAAGTTAGTTAAAACACGTGCTTGATGTAGTGTTGGCTGATATGAACAGAATGCTCCACCAACCTTACCACTATAAGGTAATAAATCAATCCAATTATTATCGAAGGCTCTCTTTGCAGAGGCAGCCATTTCAGATGAAAATGATTGATATACATCAACAACTAAATCTCTTGCCTCTTCATATGTATATGATTTTGTTAATTCACCCATTGGAGCAAATAAATCATAGAAAGGAAGTCCTTTCTTATGGCCTAAAGCTTTAGCTTTAAGCTTAAAATATTGTCTTAGCTTTGGTAATTCTTGTTCAATGGCAGAAATTAAAGCATTTAATGTCTTTTGTGACATATGAGAATTTTGAAGAGTCATATCGATAACAGACTTAAAGCCTCTTAATTCAACATTAATATTTGCTTGTCTTTTAATATTATTTAAAGCCATAGCAACACTATCTTCTATACCCTCATATGCTTTTAATTCAGCATCATAACAATTCTTTCTTACCTTCTCATCCTTAGAATAAGCTAAGTTTCTAACCTCAGCTAGTGGCATTTCCTTTTCAAAGCCTTCAACCTTAATCTTTAAATTAGAAGTAAGCTTAGATTGTAAATCTGACCAAGAGCTTCCAGCAATTTGATCATATTTAGATAAGATTAATTCTTCCTTATCTGATAATCTATGCTTTGCAGCTTTCTTATCATTTAATAAATTCCATTTATATTGATTTAAAAATTCACTTTTACTACAAACATTATCAACATTAACACTCTTAATAAATTTTGAATATAGTACATCTGGCTTAACTAGCTTTTGAAATTTCATAACTATTTTGCCATATTCTAATTCAGCCTTACTATCATTTACATTTGTTGATGTTTGTAATGAAGAATAATTTAGTAGTGTTTCAAATAATACACTTATTCTTTCATTACATTTTAAGTAATCCTCTAATGCTTTAACTTCATCATTGTGATTGAAGCCTGCAGCAAGCTTATTTAATTCTTCGATATTTTTATCTAATTCTAAAACATCATTTTTATATTTATCAGTTTCATAGCCTTCATAAAGCTCAGATAAATCCCAATTATAATTAGTCATTTTTATATTTCCCCTTTCAACCTATTCTATTTTAAATGATTTATATCGAAAATAAAAGTAAAAAAGGCATCCTATAAAAGGATACCTTAATTATTATAATTTAAATTAATTACTTAATGATGTCAACTACTGAACCAGCACCAACTGTTCTACCACCTTCACGGATTGAGAACTTAGTACCTTGTTCCATAGCGATTGGGTGAATTAATTCAACAGTCATAACTGTGTTATCACCAGGCATAACCATTTCTGTACCTTCAGCTAATGTAATTACACCAGTAACGTCTGTAGTACGGAAATAGAATTGAGGACGATAATTTGAGAAGAATGGAGTATGACGACCACCTTCGTCCTTTGATAATACGTATACTTGAGCAGTGAACTTAGTATGAGGAGTAACTGACTTTGGTTTAGCTAATACTTGACCTCTTTGTACTTGATCACGGTCGATACCTCTTAATAATACACCGATGTTATCGCCTGCTTCAGCATAGTCTAATAACTTTCTGAACATTTCAACACCAGTAACAACTGAAGTTTGAGTATCCTTAATACCAATGATTTCTACTGTATCACCAACACGTACTTGACCTCTTTCAACTCTACCTGTAACAACTGTACCACGACCAGTGATTGTGAATACGTCTTCGATAGGCATTAAGAATGGTTTTGCGTTATCTCTTTCTGGAGTTGGGATATATTCATCAACAGTAGCCATTAATTCTTCTACCTTTGCAACCCACTTAGGATCGCCTTCAAGAGCCTTTAATGCTGAACCACGGATAATTGGAATATCATCACCTGGGAAGTCATACTCAGATAATAATTCTCTAGTTTCCATTTCAACTAAGTCGATTAATTCTTCATCATCAACCATATCGCACTTATTTAGGAATACAACGATACGAGGTACACCAACTTGACGAGCAAGTAAGATGTGCTCACGAGTTTGAGCCATAGGACCATCTGTAGCTGCGATAACTAAGATAGCACCATCCATTTGTGCTGCACCTGTAATCATGTTCTTTACATAGTCAGCGTGACCTGGACAGTCTACGTGTGCGTAGTGTCTGTTTTCAGTTTCATATTCAACGTGTGCTGTATTAATAGTAATACCACGTTCCTTTTCTTCTGGAGCTGCGTCGATTTGGTCATATGCTCTAGCTTGTGCTAAACCCTTCTTAGAAAGAATAGTAGTGATAGCTGCTGTTAAAGTAGTTTTACCATGGTCTACGTGTCCAATTGTACCAATGTTAACATGTGGTTTATTACGAACAAATTTTTCCTTTGCCATTTTTAAAATTCTCCTTGTTTTTTTATTCTAAATTTTACCAATTAATATTTTACCCTAATTGGTGAGGGTTTTCAACAAATATTTATTATAATTAAGCTCTAGCTTTGCAAATTTCTTCTTGAATATTCTTTGGTGCAGCTTCATAGTGATGCATTTGCATTACGAAGTTACCACGACCTTGAGTATTTGAACGAAGAGCAGTTGCATAACCGAACATTTCAGCAAGTGGAACGTATGCTCTAATCTTCATACCGTTACCACGCTTTTCTTGTGAATCAAGACGGCCTCTACGGCTTGTTAAATCACCGATAACGTTACCTACATATTCTTCTGGAATAGTAACGTCAACTTCCATGATTGGTTCAAGTAATACTGGCTTACACTTATCCTTAATTGCCTTAACAGCAAGTGAAGCTGCAACCTTGAATGCCATTTCTGATGAGTCTACTTCATGGTATGAACCATCGAATAATGTAGCCTTAACATCGATAATAGGATATCCAGCAAGTACACCATTTGGTAATGCTTCTTGTAATCCCTTATCAACTACAGGAATATATTCTCTTGGTACTGTACCACCAACAACTGCATCAACGAATTCATAACCCTTTTCAGGATTTGGTTCGAATCTAACCCAAACGTGACCATATTGACCACGACCACCTGATTGACGTACGAACTTACCTTCGCACTCGCCAGCTTGAGTGATTGTTTCACGATAAGAAACTTGAGGTGCACCTACGTTAGCAGATACGTTAAATTCTCTTTTCATACGGTCAACAATGATATCAAGGTGTAATTCACCCATACCAGAAATGATTGTTTCACCAGTTTCATTGTTAGTGTATGTTCTGAAAGTTGGATCCTCTTCAGCAAGCTTAATTAAAGCTTGAGTCATCTTATCTTGGTCAGCTTTTGTCTTTGGTTCTACTGCAACAGAGATAACTGGTTCAGGGAAAACCATCTTTTCTAGGATAACTGATCCCTTTTCACCAACGATTGTATCACCTGTTGTTGTATTCTTGAAGCCGATTGCTGCAGCGATATCTCCAGCATAAACTTCTTTAATTTCTTCTCTGTGGTTAGCATGCATTTGCATGATACGACCTAATCTTTCCTTTACACCCTTAGTTGTGTTCTTTACATAAGAACCAGCCTCAGTGTGTCCTTGGTAAACTCTAAAGAATGTTAGCTTACCAACGAATGGGTCAGTCATAACCTTGAATGCTAATGCTGCGAATTCACCATCATCAGTTGGATGAATGTCAACTTCATTACCGTTTGCATCTTCACCTTTAATTGTTCCAACATCAAGTGGAGAAGGTAAGAAATCGATAACGTAGTCAAGCATTCTCTTTACACCCATGTTCTTAAATGCAGAACCGCATAGAACTGGGAAGAATTTTACTTCTAGTGTTGCTTTTCTAATAACAGCTTTGATTTGATCTTCAGAAATGTCTTCACCCTCAAGGTAAGCCATAGCTAAATCATCATCAAATTGTGATAAAGTATCTAATAGTAATTCTCTCTTTTCATTACAGATATCAACTAAATCAGCTGGAATATCTGTTACTTGATAATTTTCATGTTGTTCGCCGTCGTAGATATAAGCCTTCATTTGGATTAAATCTACTGAGCCCTTGAATTGATCTTCAGCACCAATTGGCCATTGAATAGCAGCTGCAGTAGCACCTAGTCTATCATGGATTGTATTTACTGAATATTCAAAGTCAGCACCAATCTTATCCATCTTGTTAACAAATACAATTCTTGGAACATTATAATCTGTTGCTTGTCTCCAAACTGTTTCAGTTTGAGGTTCAACACCAGCTTGTCCGTCAAGTACTGTAACTGCACCATCTAGTACACGAAGTGAACGTGATACTTCAACAGTGAAGTCAACGTGACCTGGAGTATCAATGATGTTAACTCTATAACCATTCCAAACAGCTGTAGTTGCAGCTGAAGTAATTGTTATACCACGCTCTTGCTCTTGAGCCATCCAGTCCATTGTTGAAGCACCATCATGTGTTTCACCAATCTTATGGATTTTCTTTGTATGGAATAAGATACGTTCAGTTGTTGTTGTCTTACCAGCATCAATGTGTGCCATGATACCGATATTACGTGTCTTTTCTAATGAATATTCTCTAGGCATAATAGTCTCTCCTGAATAAAATTACCAACGATAGTGAGCAAATGCTTTATTTGCTTCAGCCATCTTTTGTACTTCATCACGCTTCTTGCAAGCACCACCTAAGCCGTTAGATGCATCAATAATTTCTTTTGCTAATCTTTCGTCCATAGTCTTTTCATTTCTAAGACGAGAGTATTTTACTAACCATCTTAAAGCTAAAGTTTGCTTTCTTTCTGGTCTAACTTCAATAGGTACTTGATAGTTTTGACCGCCGATTCTACGGCTCTTAACTTCAAGAACTGGGCTGATGTTTTCAATAGCTTTAGTGAAAACTTCAAGTGGTTCTTGACCTGTTTGTTCTTTAATAATATCAAAAGAACTATATAAAATTGTTTGTGCTGTTCCCTTCTTACCATCTAACATAATTGCATTGATAGTTCTTGTAACTACCTTTGAATTATATATTGGATCTGGAAGCACGTCTCTTTTTGCAATGTGTCCCTTACGAGGCATTGGTCCTTCCTCCTTTTATTTCCTTAAAATTTTTAAAATTACTTCTTTGCTTTCTTTGCACCATATTTAGAACGAGATTGCATTCTTCCCTCAACACCAGTTGTATCTAATGCACCACGAACTATATGATAACGAACACCGGGTAGATCCTTAACACGTCCGCCACGGATTAAAACTGTACTATGCTCTTGTAAGCTGTGTCCAACACCTGGAATATATGCTGTAACTTCCATTCCGTTTGTTAAACGAACTCTGGCATATTTACGAAGTGCTGAGTTTGGCTTCTTAGGTGTCATAGTAGTAACACGTGTACATACACCACGCTTTTGTGGTGAAGGAAGCTTAGTGTACTTCTTTTCTAATGAGTTGAAACCTACACCTAAACTTGGAGACTTAGACTTTGTAGTCTTATCCTTTCTTCCATTACGTACTAATTGTTCAATAGTTGGCATGTTTTTTTCTCCTTTCTACCAAATCGCTTTGGTAGTTTATCAACAATTTATTAAATAAATTTAGTCTATTTTTTTAGACAGCATTGTAATTATATCAAAATAAAACTTAAAGTCAACAAAATTTTAACATTTTTTTCAATTATTTTTCGGCATATTTGAAACACCGATAAATGTGAACAATTAAAAAGCTTGATTTTAAGCCATTTTTTTGAATTTGATTCATTTTAAAAAAATGTATAAAAAAACATAAAAGGAACACCGATAAACGTGTTACATTTAAGCAAAATAAAAGTGTATAAGAGCTATCCTATACACTATTTTTATACATTAATTATTAAATATGATAAGCGGAACCATCATTTCTTCTGTTAAAGAGGTATGATGTCCCTTAAATTTATGTGATTTTGGTGTCATTAGTGCTGTTTTATGAGTAAAAGTACCTATAGCTATAAAATCACCTAATAGCTCACCTTTATCACCTTTTGGTCCAAATACACCTTTTTCTATTAATTTCTTTGATTCATGAAGCTCAAAATCTTCACTATATTTAGAATTAAAATAATTTTTAAATTCTTCTTTCATTCCATCCTTTACTCTAAATGCTACCGCTCTAGCATCTAAATAAGGGTAGATTTTAAGCATATCCATCAATTTCTTATCGCCATATAGATCAACATAGCCTTCAATATCTACTTGACCATGATCAGCTGTAATAATAAATAAGGTATCCTTAGTATTCTTAAAAATCTTTTCAGTCTTCTTATTAATCTTATTAATTAGCCTTTTAGCATGCCATGATGTAACACCATGCTCATGCATAGTTGTATCAGGTTCACCTAAATAAGCATATAAAAATTGCTTACCTGGCTTATTTAATACCATATTAACATTATTAAAGAAATCAGAAATATGATCAGGATTAAAAGGATGATTTATCTTAGCATTCTCTTCAAATACATATGATGGGAATACTGAATTAATCTCATAATCAGTATTTGCATAGTCAAAATAATGCTTCTGTTCACTAATTGGAGCATTTTCTATTTTAATTACTTCTCCTGATGCTGAATCAGCATTTTTAAAAATATCGATATTTCTACCAATATTATCAAAATTTAAGCTCCAGCCAAACCAGCCGTGCTCAAGTGGATACTTATTAGATAAAAGTGATGTAGTCGCATTAGTTGTAGTTGATGGAAATGTAGATGTTAGCTCCATCTTAATATTTTTTCTAAGTAAAGCATCCGGTTCTAAATTAACGTTGATAGGATGAATACCTAAGCCATCATAGCAGATAAAAACAATATTCTTATAGCCTTTATTTAATTCGTCCTCTAATAGCTTAATAGTTGGCTTATCATTTTCGCATCCTAAATATTTAGCTATAGTAGATGATATATTTAAATTTGAATTACTAAAATCTGGATATTTAAATTCCTTCATATGCCACCTCAGATTAATTCTATTTTTTTAAATATCTCAACTAGATTGTTAATCTCTTCAGCTTTAGTAGCAAAAGATGTTACAAGTCTAATTACCTCATAATCATTATTTTCTTCCCAAATTTCAAAATCTACACATTTTTCAAGTTCTTTAACCTTATCCTTATCAAGCTTTAAATATATTTGATTTGTATTATTTCTATAAACTATATATTTATCAAATTCTTCTCTAATCTTATTAGCATGAACTAAAGCCTTATTAGCTAATTCTAAATAGTAATCATTTTCTAAATAAGCTTTAAACATAATTGCCCCAATAAAGCCTTTAGCAAGCATACCTAGCTTATTTTTTAATAAATATTTAAAATTAGTTTTTAGCTCGTCATTAACAATAATTAATAATTCACCATATGGTAGACCATTTTTAGTTCCACCAACATAAAACATATCACAAACATTTGCAATATCCTTTAGGCTATAGCCTTCGGCAGCTAAAGCAATTGGAAGTCTTGCTCCATCGATAAAGAAATATAAATCTAATTTCTTACATAGCTTAGAAATCTTTTTTAATTCATCTAAAGTATATGTAATACCTAATTCATTAGCGTTACTTAAATATAGAGCCTTAGGCATAACCATATGATTATCTCTATATAAATTATAGGTAGCCTCTATTTTATCAATGTCAATTTTACCATCCTTTAATGGTGTTAAAATGATTTTATGACCAGTTGCCTCTAAAGCACCTGTTTCATGAACATTAATATGAGAATTCTCACCTGTTATTACAGCCTCATATGGATATTTTAATATTTGATTTAAGGCTACAATATTAGTAACAGTACCACCAGCTAAAACATATGAATCAGCATTTTTATTAATTATTTTATTTACTAATTCATTTAGCTTAATTGTATGATAATCCTCACCATAGCCAATGTTTTTTTCATCTCTTAATTCTAATAGGGCATTTAATATTTTATAATCGCCTATTGTATTATAATCATTTTTAAAATTTAGCTTCATTTTTATCTACCTTCAATTCTTTATTATGTTTATATTATATAATTTAAATATTTGCAAGAAAAAAAGCAGGATAACCTGCCTTATAATTCTTCAACTGCCGCATTTTTAAAATCTTCTAATACTAGCTTAAATACCTCAACAATATTAGGATCAAAATGAATGCCTGCATCACCTATTATAATATCAATGGCCTTATCGATAGGCATAGGCTCCTTATAAACTCTTTTTGCGACTAACGCATCAAATACATCAGCTACTGCCATAATACGTCCAGGAAGAGGAATTTCTTCTTCCTTTAGCCCATATGGATAGCCTTTGCCATTCCATTTCTCATGATGTGATATGGCAACATCATAGGCTACCTCCAAGAAGCTTTCATCGCCAAGCTCATTTAGGATATCCTTTATTATTTCTCCACCCTTAACAGTATGAATCTTCATCTTTTCAAATTCTTCATCTGTTAGTCTACCAGGCTTACATAATATTAAATCACTTACGGCAATTTTACCTATATCATGTAGAGGCGCCGCATTAATAATATATTCGCGCATTTGGGGATTTAGATAATCCTTATATCTTTCCATATCCTTCATCTTTTCAACTAGGATAGCAACATATTTTTTAGTTCTTTTAATATGCTCACCAGTTTCAATATCACGAGATTCAATAATATCAGCTAAATGCTCAATAACACCATTTTGCATCTCAGCCTTAGCTACTACCTCATCATGAACCTTATTTGATAATTCAATTTGAATATCAATCATCTCAGCTGTCCTTTTAGTAATAGAAAATGCTATAAAATCAACTGCGCCTAGGCCAAGCATTAAAGGTAATACATAATGTAAGAATATTTCACCAAATCTTTTAGGAGTTAAAACATTTAATCTATTCTTTAATGATTCTGCCTCAGCCTCAGTTAATGGCTTTAATAGATTAGCATCATATTGGCCAAATAGAAATGAGCCATATACCGCAATAACTGTTAAAACCATTGAGCCTACAACACTAATAACTGAAATATATTTATCATGCTTGTATTGCGCACCAATAAGTGGCGGTATTACAAGAAGCACAGTTCCATGGAAGGAAAATATTGTACACATATCTATAGCTTCTATAAATGATATTGCGATAATAACCCACTTAAAGAATGAATCCTCTAATATAGAGTGATTCTTTCTTAATAGCTTATCATGGAAGAAAAACATAATCGCAGGAATACTACCATAAATAGCTAGCTGAATCATTGTAGCACGCATAGTTTGTCTATCTAGCTTAAATATTCCTATTTCATTTAGAAGCATTGCGATAAAGCCTAATACACCAATAATTAATAAGCAATATAAATTGAATAAATTAGCTTTCTTCTCTGCATATTTAAATAAATCCTTATTATCCAATTTTATCGCCCCCTACCTTTATATTTTCTTTTTCATTCTTAAAACATTAAAATCATTAATTCTTTCATAGCTTATATCATCAACCATATTTTTAACAATAGTTAATCCAAAGCCACCTATACCTGAAATATCAGCCTCAGATGATAGATATTTTTCATTTTTATTTAAAGGATTAAATTCTACACCATTATTCTTTAATTCAATATTGATATAATCATCAACATTAATATCTACTTTAATAATTAAATCTTCTCTTTTTTCATAAGAAATGTAATTATTTAATAGCTCATCAAATATGATAGATAATTCAGAAAGTACCTTTCTGTCTAAATATGAAAAGCTATATTCTAATTTAGAAACAACATCATCTATAATTTCAAATGTGGGCTTTTTATATTCTAGGCTTAGCTTTTTATTTATAGAATTAAAAAGAACCATAGTTATATCATCAAATTGATCTAAGCCATTAGTAAATTCATTTAATTTAACCATCATATTTTTTAATATGGTATCGTTATTTTCAAATCTATTAGCTAACAAGGCCTCTTTAACTCTATCATATGAGAATTCCTCATTCTTGTCGTTGATAGATTCATTTAAGCCATCAGTATATAAGAATAGCTTTTTACCGTCTAGCTTAATTTTTTCACTCTTATATTTAAAATCATTCATACCACCTAATATGAAATTAGAATTAGTAGTCATCTTAATTACATCATCGCCAATTATAAATGGCTTTTCATGGCCAGCATTAACAAATGTTAATATATCTTCTTCTATATTATAAACGCCAATAAATGATGTAATAAATAAGCCCTCTGCGTTATTTTCTAAAAGCTCATTATTAACGTTATAGCATACATCTTCTATATTCATTTTAGAAAGTAGCTTTGATTTAATTAATTCCTTACCTCTCATCATAAATAATGAGGCTGGAATTCCCTTACCAGAAACATCTGAAATAATAATCGCAAAATTATTATCATCAATATAAAAATAATCGTAAAAATCTCCACCAACCTCTTTTGCCGAGGTTATTGAAGCATTTAAAGAAATATTTTTATCACTATAGCTTGCCTTAGGCAAAGCTTCAAGCTGAATTCGTGATGCGACATTTAGCTCCGCATTCATCTTTTCTCTTTCCTTAGTATCCTTTTCAACCTGATTAATATAATCGATTAAAGTAGCCTCAAGTGAAATAAAGGATTTAGATAAAGTACCTATTTCATCATTAGCTTTAATATTAGGATCAATTATTTCTAGCTTTTGATTATCAGACATTGATTTAGTAAATGCTAAGGTACTTGAATTTAACTTAATAACATTTTTAGCAATTAAAAAGTGAGAAGCTAATCCAAATAATAATATTAATAATATTAGCACTCCACTAAATGAAATAATCTCAGTTACTAAATAATTAGTTACTAAAGCATCTATTTCTTTAGTATCATATCTAATAAAAATAAATACTGTTATACCAGTTTCATGTTTAACGCCAAATTCATCAGTTTCATAATTTCCATCACCAAAGAACACCTCAGCAACTCTATGCTTATAGCCATCAATTATAGATGTCCAGCAATTAAAACCCTCAGAATCACTTAAATCAGTTCTATCGTAATAAGCATCAGGTAATGTTCTATATGAACCAAAAAATTTATAATCAGCTAAAGGTATCTTATCATCATATTTTGAATCGAAGACAAAATTAGAGTCAGCTAGATAATATATTCTATCTTTTTCTTCACTAATATAGCCGATAAAAGCGGCCTTGCCGCCTGATGATACAACCGCAGACTTTAAATCACTTGATAAATCCATGTATTGGTTTCTATATGCAGCCTTTTGATAAGATAGACCTAAGCCTGTGCTTGGATAAATATAATCAAACTTATGAGAATAATATTCTAATTTTTCTTCATATGTATCCATTTCAGGATCATCAGGACTAGTCTCCATTTTTTCTTCAATTCTAGCTATAGAATCCTTTAAAAAGCTTACCGAATCTGTATCTAAATTATATTTAATTTCATGAACTGATTTATCTACATTTTTATCTAGCTGCATATAAGCTTTATTTTGATAAACTAAACAGCTTATAAGTAGCGCAATACTAATTAATAAAAATGAAGTTATTGAGCCTAAAAGAATTATCTTAGTTCTAATCGACCTTTTCATAAAATCATCTCATTTCTATTTAATATTTAAAATATTGATGAAGCCTGTAACGCTAAATACTTCCTTTACAACCGCATTAACATTATGAATTTCTAGTTCTTTTTCTTGGCTATCTAAGCTTTTCTTCATCGCAAGAAGAACTCTTAAGCCTGCAGATGAAATATATTCAAGATCACTAAAATCTAGTACAACAAGCTTTTCTTCTACAGTTTCTTCCTTAAATTTCTTATCAAGCTCTGGTGATGTTGTAGTATCTAATCTACCAACAAGCTTAATAGTTAAATTTTGGTCATGATTGATAATAATTTCCATAATAATACCACCTCGTATATACTAAAATGTTATTGTTTCACATTAAATTAATTATAACATAATTATTTTTATAATTAAAACAAAAGTGGGATTCTATCCCACCTTAATTTGCGTTTAATGTTCCTATTTTAAGTAGCATATCTTCAAATTCAAGCTTTGGAACAGGCTTACTATATAGGAAGCCTTGAGCATTGAAGCATCCTAGCCTCATTAAGAAGTCAGCCTGGAACTTAGTTTCAACACCTTCACATATTACAGCTATATCTAATCTTTTAGCCATATCAATTATTGAACCAATAATTATTTCATCTGAATTAGTTAATGCTTCCTTATTAATAAATGATCTATCAATCTTAATTTCACTAACCTTACAATCTCTAAGCACAGAAAGTGATGAATAACCAGTACCAAAGTCATCGATAGATGTCATTATTCCAGCTTCTGTCATAGCCCGAATAAATTTAGATAATCTAGCATTTTCTTCTATGTTTGTTGTTTCAGTAACCTCTATAACGATATCTCGAGATTTAACATTATAGCTCTTAATTATATTAATTACTCTTTTTTCAATATCAGGAATTTCAAAATCTCTTCTAGATAAATTACATGAAGCAGGTACTATCTTATGACCCATGTTTCTAAAATTATGAATATCCTTACATAGATTTTCTAAAACATATAAATCAAGCTCTACTATTTCACCATTCTTCTCCAAGATAGGAACAAATATATCTGGTGAAATAATCTTATCATTATGCTTCCAACGTGATAGTGCCTCAACACCTATAATCTTTCCTGATTTAATATCGAACTTTGGTTGATAATAAACCACGAAATTACCATTTTTAAGTTCATCCTTAAAGGTACCCTCAATATTTTTAACAGAGTTTACCATATCCATTAGCTCTGATGTTAGCTGAACTACTATCTTCTTATTATTTCTCGCATATTGACACGCCATAGACGCATGCGACAATATAGTACCGCTAGCTAGATCATTACTATTTAATTCATAATAGCCTGTAATGCCTATCAGCTCTAATTTTTTCTTAACCCCGTCCTTTTCAACTTCAACAGGACACATAGTAACTAAATCGATAAATTTTTGATGTCTAGTTCTTTTGATGAATGCGACAAAATTATCTCCACCGACGTGACCGACAACCTCATCCTTTTCAACAAAGCGGCCAAGCCGACTAGCATATGAATAAATAACTTTATCACCTTGACTAGAACCAAATAGCTTATTAACTAAAGCAAAGCCCTTTATATTAATGAAGTAAGAATTATATTTTGTAACATCAACAAAATTAGCAAGCACCTTTACTCTCTTCATATAACCCTGAGCATTAGGAAGCTTAGTATTAGGGCTCATTAATTCAGCATCTTCAACCTTCTTAATAAGCTTATAGTTAGCATGATATAAGCTTAATAGCTTTAATAGAAGTTTAATATCATCTATCTCCTCATCACTATACTTGTGGTTATACTTATTAGTGTAGAAAAGATATTCATATCCTGCCGCATTATATGTTACTAAAGGCTCTTCCTCGTAGTCAGCAAGAGTATATTCTATGCAGTCTAAAAGAGCGGTAGATTTCGCTGCCACCTTTCCAATATAAAATATATCCTTGATGGAATCTAACGCTACCTTTGCTGAATCTGAAATTAATTCCTTCGAATTCATCAATTCTATAAATTTATTAAAATCGTACATGGAATCATCCCCTCTAGGTGATGCTTGTATAATAATTTTACCAAATTTTTAAAAAATAATCTAGCATCATTACTTTAGTCAGTTTTAGCAGTCTAAGAAAAGCACCACTTTTTATTCTTGTTTATACTTTAATATTGATTCATTTATTTCCTTTTCTAAATGATAATCAGCATATCCAATTATTAAAGATTGCTCCTTATCATTTTTTAAATAATTTAATGTCGCCTCATCAGTTTCAGAATTAATCTTAACTGAATTAACAACATTTCTATCAAATTCCTTTTCCTTCATTTCTATGAAGCTTTGAACTATAAATACTAGCTTATCATTATCGTAAGCAATTAAAGGCACATCTGCCACCTTTTGGCTAAATTTATAATATTTAATCTATTTTCCATAATAAAAAACTCTTAATACAAAAAAATAATTTACTCTTGTTTAATTATATAATTTTAATGTTGCATTATGTGAGCAAAAAAATGAGCGGATTTTTCCGCTCAAATTTTATTATGTTAGGCGAAGCCTCACATAAAAACCGCCTGCTATGCAGGTGAGA
>CAMOUK010000012.1 GCA_946626535.1 uncultured Caryophanales bacterium | reverse complement strand
GTATTAAAAAAGGGTTGTGAAACCCCAATTTTTAAAAGTTAGGTTTTTTCACAGCTCCTTTTCTTATGGTATAAGTGATACAAAGTATTCAGTTAGAGTTTCTGGTGTTTCATTAAATCCATCGTTAATCCAATATTTTAATATTACGATAAATTCATCACATAGTAGCTGTTTTTTTAATTCTAGAGGAATTAGATTATTTTTTGAATATGGGTAATTATTAAAATATGAATTTGCAAATATTAATAAATGTCTTCTAAATTCATCTAGGAAAAGTCCATTTCCTTTAGAAAGAAGAATACCTCTAATTAAATCCTTTTCATCTCTTACATGATATAAGATATGAGTTACTAAATGTTTAAAGTCATAGATACTTTCCTTGGAAAAATCATGACTTTTTTCTTCTTGTAAAGAATGAGAAAATACATGTTCAAAGATATCCTTACTTATTTTTAATAATAAATCATTTTTAGTTTTAAAATGAGTATAAAATGTAGATCTTCCTACATTTGATTTATCTAGTATATCTTGAATGGTAATATCATCATAATCTTTAGTATTTATTAAATCTGTAAATGCCTTATAGATGGCATCTAATGTTTTTTCTGTTCTCTTGTCCATAAAAAAAGCTCCTTACATAGTGTTTTATAATTTTTATGTTTTATATTAAGTTATTGAACACAATGTTTCAAAACACTTAAATTTTACAAGATGTTGAACAAAAATACAAGATTTATTCATTATTTTGTTGAAATAGTGAACAAAATAATGATAAAATATCGGCACTGGAGGTATAAAATGAAAAAGAAAATAGTGATACTGATTTCATTAATAATTTTGACAATTTTATTATTCATTATTTCTATTTTTGTTGGTACATCTAACATGTCTTTTTCTGATGCCTTAACTGCTTTATTTGGTAAAGGTCAAAATAATTATATCGTAATTATGCAAAAGATTAGACTTCCTAGAACAATAGCTGCCTTACTTGTTGGGGCAGGGTTATCTATTGCAGGCTTAATTATGCAAACCTGCCTTGGAAATGATATGGCATCACCTTCAACATTAGGAGTTTCAAATGCGGCAACATTTGGTGCTAATTTAGCTATTATAGGCTTTGCGGGTGGATTTCTTGTTACAGGTAATAATCTAAATAATATAATGGCTAGCTCAAATGTTTATTCAACATCTCTAGTTGCCTTTATTTTTGCCTTTGTTTCAGTTTTAATTACTTTAGGCCTATGTAAATTTAAATCTTTATCAAAGGAAACAGTAATTTTAGTAGGTGTTGCAATGGGAGCTATTTGGACTGCCTTTACATCACTTTTACAATTTTTCGCAACAGATGTATCCTTATCTGCAGCAGTAGTATGGTCTTTTGGTGATTTATCTAGAGCGACCTATAAGATAGATTTAATAATAGCTATTATATTAGTCCTATCTTATATATTCTTTAGCCTATTTAAAAATCATTATAATGCGATGCTATCAGGTGATAATGTTGCTAAAAGTGTTGGTGTAAGAGTTGAAGGTTTAAGATTTATATCTTTATTAATAACATCTATTATTGTTGCTATATGTATTTCAAATATTGGTATTATTGGTTTTATAGGTATTGTATGCCCACATATCGCTAAAAAGATATTTGGATATAATCATAAATATACGATACCTGCATCAATATTATTAGGCTCAATACTATTATTACTTTCAGATACTTTAGCAAGAATAATTGGCAATGGAACACGGATACCTGTAGGAATAATAACATCAATTATTGGTGCTCCATTCTTCTTATATCTTATATTTAGAAGAAAAAGAGGTGATATAAATGCTTAAGGTTGAAAACCTAACCTCTGGATATTTAAAAAAATATGATGTTATAAATGATATTTCATTTAATCTTGATTATGGTAATGTTGGAGTAATAATAGGTGAAAATGGTTCTGGTAAATCTACAATATTTAAAACAATATTAGGATTTATTAAGCCTAAATGTGGCTCTATCTTAGTAGATGATATAGATATAGTTAATTTATCATCAAAAAAAAGAGCTAGGCTTGTAGCCTATGTTTCACAAAATGTCTATATGCCCGAGCTTACAGTATTTGATGTAATCTCTATGGGATTAATACCTTATTATAATTTTAATTTAACTAAAGAAAATAAAGATGAGGTATTAGAAATTATAAAGGAATTTAATTTAGAAGATATCGCCTATAAAAACGCTAATGAGCTATCAGGTGGAGAAAAACAAATAGTTGCCATAGCTCGTGCTATTGCACAAAAGCCTAAGATATTGATATTTGATGAGCCTACATCAAATTTAGATGTTGTTAATGAAATGCTACTTCAAGATAAAATTATTGAAATATCAAAGAAGAAAAATATTTGTATATTATTATCACTTCATAATTTAAATTTGGCTTATGATATTGGCGATAAATTTATATTTATAAAGGATGGTAGTGTTATAGCTTCAGGTGATAAAGAAGCATTTAATGAAGAACATTTAAGTAAAACATTTAATAAAAAATGTTCAATAGTTAGACAAGGAGAAAATTTATATGTTAAGTTTATTAAAGACTAAGAAGAATCAATTTATTATTTTATTTATTATTTTATTTTCATTTTTAGGATTAGCATCTTGTAATCAAAATGCTGATACTAAGGTTGAAGATATTACAGTTAAGGATGCGATTGGAAGAGATGTAGCTGTTAAAACTGGCTCATATGAAAGAGTTGTTTGTATCGGTGCTGGTGCTTTAAGATTATATTCTTATGTTGGTAATGTAGATAAGCTTGCAGGTGTTGAGGATATCGATAATTTATCACTTGATAAGAGACCCACATTATTTGATGGTGTTGCAAGACCATATGTTGTCGCAAATGAAGAAAAGTTTAAAAAGCTTTCTTCATGTGGTGTTGGTGGACCTCAAAATCAAATAGCCGAGGCTGAAAAGATTTTAAATTGTAATCCAGATATTATTGTTTCTGAATATGAGGATACTGATAAGGCTAATAAACTTTCTGATGATTTAAATGTTCCAGTAGTTGTTATAAGCTATGGTAGTGCTGGTGTATTTGATGCTAAGCTTAAAAATTCATTAGAGCTATTAGGTAAGGTATTTAATAGAAATGAACAAGCTAAAAAGGTTAATGACTTTATCGCTTCTGAAAAGGCAGAAATTGAAAGAAGAACAAAGAATATCGTAGTTGCTGATCAAAAAAAGGTCTATGTAATGGGACTTGGTAACTGGGGTACAACAAATCATTTACAGACTGCTCAAAATTACGCACCATTTAATGTAGCTCATATTAACAATGTTGTTTCAAAATTAGCTAAGGATGGCATTCAAGGAATTGAGGCAGAAAAGTTTGAAAAATTAGCACCATCAATGGATGTTATGATTATGGATGCTGCTGCAGTAAAAAATATTAAGACATTATTTAAGGAAAATCCTCAAATGTTTGATGACTGTAAGGCATGGAATGATGGTGAGGTATATCTACAGCTTGCATATAATGCCTACTATACAAATGTAGAAATTGCTTTATGTAATACTTGGTGGAGTGGTAAGGTAGTTTATCCAAGCCTATTTAGTGATATTGATATCAACGCTAAGCTAAATCAAATTACAAAGGTATTTTTAGGTGAAGAGCTTGCTAGTAAGATTAATGCTTATCCAATGAGCTATTCTGGCTATTCTAAGGTAAATAAGGAGACTATATTTAATTAATGAATCCGGTAAAAGAATTTTTTGAAAATATTGCTGATAGCTGGAATAATGATGGAAATAATTATAAGGCAATAGAAGAGTTATTTGAATTAGTAAATATCAAAAAAGGTGATAAGGTATTAGATTTAGGCTGTGGTAAAGGTGTTATTAGTCCTTTTATCTATAAATATTCTAATACGAAAGTAATTGGCCTTGATTTATCATCTAAGATGATAGAAGGGGCTAAAAGAATCAATAATGATACTAATAAATATGAATATTATGTTGGTGATTTTATAGATTATAAATTTGATAATAAATTCGATAAAATAATTATCTTTAATGCCTTTCCTCATTTTTTAGATAAGGAAGCCTTAGCTAAAAAGGCATATGAATTATTAGATGGATTTGGTTGTTTAATTATTATGCATGATTTAGGTAAGGAAAGATTAAATAATCATCATAATGAAAAAGCAAAGGATATCTCTTGTGGTTTAAATAATCCAGAAGAGGAATATAAGTATTTTAGTAAGTATTTCATATTAGAAAATTCAATAGATGAACAAGATAGATATCTTATGGTACTAAAAAGAGCGTAACAAACGCTCTTTTTTACTTATTGTTCTTAGAACAATTATTTCTGCTTAATAAAAAAATATACAAATAAATATCATTTAATGTTATAATAAAATATAAAGTTATAGTTTTACATTTTTAAATTCAATATAATACTGACAAATTTGTATAAACATGAAAAGGATGTTTAATGAGTATTAAAGCATAAAAAGGTTGATTTTTTATCTAATTATGTTATACTTATTTAGCTGATAGTCAGACTATCATTTTTACGATTATTAATTAAACAATTAATTATTTAGGTGAAATTATGGAAAAAATACGTGTAATTGAAATAAAGGAAAGTGTCTTTAAGGAAAATGAAATTGAGGCTGATGCTTTAAGAGCTGAGCTTAAAAAGAAGAAGACATTTTTATTAAATGTTATGGCATCTCCTGGTGCTGGTAAAACAACTACTTTAACAGCGATAATAAATGAATTGAAGAAAAAATATAAGATTGCTGTTATGGAAGCAGATATTGATGGCTTAGTAGATACTAAGACTATTATTGAAAAGACAGGAGTCGATGCGATTCAAATTCATACAGGAGGTATGTGCCATCTAGATGCTACTATGACTAAGGATGGTTTATCTGGCTTTGGTGATAAAAACTATGATGTTATCTTCCTAGAAAATGTAGGTAATCTAGTATGCCCTGCTGAATTTGATACAGGCTCATCAATGAATATGAATATCTTATCAGTTCCTGAAGGGGATGATAAGCCTATTAAATATCCTTTGATGTTCCAGGTTTGTGATTTAGTTGTTATTAATAAAATCGATGTTATCGATTATTTCAATTTCAGCTTAGAAAAAGTAGAAGAAAACATTAAATTTAGAAATGAAAAAGCAACTATTATTCCTATTTCAGCTTTAAAGAATGAAGGAATAGATCAGGTTTGTAAATATTTAGAAGACAAAATAGATGAGTGGAGGAAATAAAATGCCTGAACAATACGATTATGTTAAGATACCTGCTCAAGGTGAAAAAAATCCAAGAAAGAAAATATTAAAATTAGGACAAAAAATAACTGACGTTATTCCTCGTAAGCTTTTTGGCGTTACTTCTAATGATCCTGAATATTGGGGATTAAAGGATATAGTAACAGATGAAATGGCTGATGTTGCTTTAACTATGAAGGTTAGAAAGCATTACTATTTTGAGGAATTACAAAAATTAAATAAAAAGATTGAACCAGCTAAGCTACAAAAAATCTTAGATGAAATGGCTATAATTGGTTTAATTGAATATGATTATGGTAACAATTATGATGATAATGGTCCAATTAAGGACGCACCAAGAAAGAAAAGATATATGCTACCATTCTTTGTACCTGGTTCAGCAGAATTCTTCAACAGCTTACAATCTAGAATAGATGAGCATCCAGAGGTTGCTTCATTCTTCGAAAGAATGACATTTACACCACTTGAAAAGGTTACATCTATGATTAGACCTGGTGGAAATGGTATTGGTATGCACGTACTTCCAGTTGAAAAAGCTATTGAAATGAATAATGAAGCTGTAAAATATGAAAAGATATCATATTGGATTCAAAAATATGATGGACATTTCTCTACTGGTATTTGTTCTTGTAGAGCATCAAGAGCAGCTTTAGATGAGGGCTGTGCTGATGACCCTAGAGGTTGGTGTATCGGTATGGGTGATATGGCCGATTATATGGTTGAAACTGGTAAAGGTACATTTATAACTAAGGAAAGAGCATTAGAAATTATTAAGAAGGCTGAGGATAACGGCTTTGTACATCAAATTACTAATATCGATGGCTTCAATAAGATTTTTGCTATCTGTAATTGTAATGTAAAGATTTGTAATGCTTTAAGGACATCATTATTATTTAATACTCCAAATATGAGTAGAAGTGCATATACTGCAAAGGTTGATCCTAAAAACTGTGTTGCCTGTGGTAGATGTGTTGAATATTGTCCATCAGGTGCAGTAAAGCTAGGTCAAAAGCTATGCAAGAAGGATGGATCTCAGGTTAAATATCCTGTATCTGTTTTACCTGATAAGATTCGTTGGGGTAAATATGCATGGGATGAAAATTATCGTGATACAGCAAGAATGAAAAATTCTTATGATACAGGTTCATCTCCTTGTAAGGCAGCATGTCCAGCACATGTTCCAGTACAAGGCTATTTAAAGATGGCTAATCAAGGAAGATATGAGGAAGCTTTAGCCTTAATTAAGAAGGAAAATCCATTCCCAGCAGTTTGTGGACGTGTATGTAATAAGAGATGCGAACAAGCTTGTACAAGAGGAAAAATTGATGAGGCTGTCGCTATCGATGCAGTTAAGAAATTCGTTGCTGATAGAGAAATCAAGCAAGAACATAGATATATACCTAATAAGGTAATACCAAATGTATTTGGTGAATTTGATGATAAGATTGCTATTATCGGTGCTGGTCCAGCAGGTCTTTCTGCAGCATATTATTTAGCTGTAATGGGCTATAGACCTCATGTATTTGAAAAGAACGCTAAGCCAGGCGGTATGATGCAATATGGTATTCCATCATATAAGCTTGAAAAAGATGTTATAGATGCTGAAATTGAGGTAATTAAGGCTTTAGGCGTTGAAATTGAATGTGGTGTTGAAATTGGTAAGGATATCACTTTAGATGAATTAAAGAAGCAAGGTTATAAGGCTTTCTATATCGCAATTGGTTGTCAAGGTGGTAGAAGACCAAACGTAGCTAACGATACAGCAAAGGGTACTTCAGTGGCTGTTGAATTCCTAAAGGAAGCTTATGAATCTAAGGAAAGCTTAGAAGGTAAGAATATCGTTGTTATCGGTGGTGGTAACGTAGCTATCGATTGCGCAAGAGTATCACATAGATTAAATGCTAAATCAGTTAAGATGTATTCACTTGAGACTCTAGATACTATGCCAGCTTCAAAAGATGAAATTGAAGAGGCTAAGGAAGAAAATGTTGAAATCAACAATTCTTGGGGTCCAAAGGAAGTTATAGTTGATGAAAATGGTAATGTAACAGGAATCACATTAAAGAAATGCTTAAGAACAATTGATCCAGAAACTAAGAAATTCTCCCCATTATATGATGAAAATGAAACTGTTACAGTTGAGGCTGATAGAATCGTATTTGCTATTGGTCAAGCAATTGAATGGGGTAAGATGCTAGAAGGTACTAAGGTTCAATTCCACCATGGTAATTACCCAATTGCAGATAAGCTAACATATCAAACAAACGATGAACAAATCTTTGTTGGTGGTGATGTTTATACTGGTCCTAAATTTGTTATTGATGCTATCGCTCAAGGTCACGAGGTTGCAGATTCAATTCATAGATTTGTAAGACCTCATGCACATATGACTATTGGTAAGGATAGAAGAAACTTTATTCCTCTTGATACTGATGACTTCCTAGCTACTGGCTATGATGAGGCAAAGCGTCAGGTTGAAGGTATGGATGATTCATTCGACCATAAGATGTCATTTAAGGATGCTCATAAGACATTTACAGAAGAGCAGGTTAAGATTGAAACAGCTAGATGCTTAGGATGCGGTGCTTCAGTTGTTGATTATAATAAGTGTATCGGTTGTGGTGTTTGTACTACAAAGTGCGAATTTGATGCAATCCACCTTGTTAGAGATCATCCAGAATGCACAAATATGAGAGTTGCTGAAAAGAAGGTTGGTGGCTTAATTGGCTACGCTCTTCCTAGAGCTTTCAAGATTATGGCTCATTCAGGCTCTAAGGAAGCTAGACAAATGAAGCTTAAGAGAAAAGCTTGGAAGAAATATTATAAAGAGGCTAAAAAGACTAAGCCTAATACAGGAAATAAAGTAGATGCATGAGCTTGGAATAGTTTTTCATATAATAGAAAAAATTGAAAAGATTGCTAAAGAAAATAATGTTAAACAGGTAACTAAGATTAATTTAGAAATTGGTGAGGTATCACTAGTTATTCCTGAATATTTCTTAGATGTCTGGAAATGGGCTATAAAAAAATCTACCTATATGAAAAATTGCGAATGTAATATTATTAGAATAGAAGCAATTAGTTATTGTGAGGATTGCAAGACAACCTTCAAAACAACAAAATATGCTAAAATATGTCCTAAGTGCTTAAGTAATAAGACCTATCTTGTTACAGGCGATGAAGTAAATATAAAAGATATCGAAGTTGAAGATTAAAATAATCGGCTATATACATAGCCGGTTTTTTTATTATCTTTAATCAATAATATTTTATCGTTTCTCGATAAAAAAGTATTGACAAATGATAAAACAAGGTATATTATATAGGTGTTTTAGGAGGAAATGATTATTATGAATACAACTAGACAAGAAAATCTTCAAAAATTAAAAAAGGTATCTAGTGGCTTTGAAAAGGCTGCAAAAGTATTTAAAATAATATTAATTATATTTGCTTCATTTATGGCAGCATGTGCATTATTTTCAGTAATAACTGGGGCATCAGGATTAATGAATAAGATTTATGAGGCATTCCCACAATTTTGGAGTGAGGTTAAGGTATCAAATAATTCAAAGAGCTTAATGTTTATCGATAGTGGAAGTACTACATTAAAGGTATTATATGAACAAGGCTTATTAGATAAGTTCATGTATGGTAATGCGGTAAGCTGTATAGGTATTGCAACAGAGCTTGCAGTATATGCAGTAATCCTACATTTCTTAAGAAAGCTATTTACATTAATTAATGAATCTGAAACTCCATTTAATGATAGCTTATTAAAGCCTTTTAAGATTTGTTTTATTATCTTAACAATCGTAATTGCCTTAAGATATAATTTAATCTCTGGTATTTTAATTGGCGGACTTCTTGCATGCTTATATTTCATTTATGCATATGGATGCAATATGCAAGAGGATGAGGATCAAACTCTATGATTAAATTAAGATTAGATAGAATGATGCTAGAAAGAGGCATATCCTTACAGGATTTAGCCTCAAAGGTTGGAATTACAAATGCTAATATGTCTAATATAAAGACAGGAAAAATAAATGCTATTAGATTTTCAACCTTAGATGCAATATGTAAAATACTAGAATGCCAGCCCGGAGATATATTAGAATATATTGAAGATGAGAAAGAAGATCTTGAGTAAAAACTCAAGGTCTTTTTTATAATATTGTGTATGGTATTATATGTATAAAAGGTCGCTTTTATTAAATATTAAGAAAAAAAATATACATTAAAGTAATGCGTTTTCTTAACAATAAAATAAAGAAGTTAGTTGACACTAACTCATTTAAGTGATATTATTGTACAGGTTAAGAGAATTAACCAAAAAGGAGGTATTATTATGACTGGATTTGTTATTCTATGTTTGTTAATTCCACTATTTGGAACGACATTAGGTAGTGCGATGGTTTTCTTTTTAAAAAAGGAAATTAATCCAAAGCTTCAAAAGCTATTATTGGGCTTTGCATCAGGTGTTATGATTGCTGCCTCAATTTGGAGTTTGCTACAACCTGCAATTGAAGGCTACGATGATTTTAAGAAATGGCTAATCCCAGCATTAGGCTTTTTAGCTGGTATTATCTTCTTATTATTACTAGATTATTTAATTCCTCATATGCATATTGATAAGCAAGAGGAAGGTTTAAAGAATAATAAGCTATCAAAAAGATTAAAGATGATGCTTGCTGTTACAATCCACAATATTCCAGAAGGCTTAGCTGTTGGTGTAATTGTTGCGGGCTTTATAAATAATTCAATTAATAAGGAAGCTATGCTTGCCTTAGCAATTGGTATTGCCATCCAAAACTTCCCAGAGGGTGCGATTATTTCAATGCCTTTAAAGGAAGAGGGAATCTCTAAATTTAAGGCATTCTTATATGGTTTTTTTAGTGGCGTAGTTGAGCCAATAGCGGCAGGTATTGCAATATTATTAACTTATTTTGTTTCTGCAATTTTGCCATTTGTATTATCTTTTGCGGCAGGTGCGATGATTTATGTTGTAGTAGAAGAATTAATTCCAGAAGCTAATGAAGGAAAGCACTCAAATTTAGCTACAATTGGTCTTTCAATTGGCTTTGTAATTATGATGATATTAGATATAGCTTTGGGGTAGAGATATATGATTAAATATGAATTAGAAATAACTGGTATGATGTGCTCAATGTGTGAGGCACATGTTAATGATGTAATAAGAAAAAATTTTGATGTAAAAAAAATAAAATCTTCTCATAAGAAGAATTCGACGACATTTTTATCAGAATTATTAGTAGATGAAGCAAAATTAAGAAAAGTCATCGCTGATACTGGTTACAAATTAGAACAAATTAAATATGAAAAAAAATAAAACTGATTATTCGTCAGCTTTATTTTCTTCATCTTCCTCATTAACTGTATAAAGAGGTAATATATCCTTATCTAGCTTATCAACCTTAAACATCTTAGATGTATATAAAATGCCATCTAGATGATCATATTCATGTTGGAATACGATAGCAGGATATCCAAAAAGAGTTAATTTAACATTTTTAATTTTTCTAGTTGAAATATCTAGGATTGCACATTTAGCAATGATTTTTAGATGTCTAGGTGTTACAAGGCCTGTAGTAGGTCTTGTTACAGATAAGCAACCTTCACCACCAGGTAGATATGTCATTTCCTTTGATTTTGCGATAATCTCAGGATTTATAATAACATAGCTATATTTTGGTTGATTTTCATCTAAGAAATCAACAGCGTTCATCGCAAACATTCTAATATTTCTTCCAACCTGTGGAGCGGCAATACCAACTCCTGGTCTTATATCATATCTTTTACATTCTTCCTCATTTTCACTAATGATTAAGTATTGATACATATTAAATGCTAAATCATAATCATCCTTTGAAAGAGGTAGCTTTACTCTTTCACATTTTGAAACTAAAGAAGGAGTACCTTCTTTTACAATATCTTTATCTAATATCATATTATCACCGAAATTATTATATCATAATTGAAAAATAATAAAAAATACTATTTTTAAATTGACTTAATTATTTTATATATTGTATGATTAATTTGGTGATTTTTTATGGAAGAATTAATTGATAATTATTTTGATGATTTAATTAAAATAGATGAATTTCAAGAATTATTAAAATTGAAAGAAATAATTATGAATAAATATAAAAATCTTATTATTGGCTTTAGAACAAAAGAATCTATCTATTTAGATATGAAAAGATTTGAAGGAACAGAAGAATATAATAAGGTTAAAAATGATTTTGTTTTAGCTAAAAAAAGCTTATACGAAAAAGAAGAGATAAAAAGATATTTTTATTTAGAAAATAAAATTCAAGAAATTATTGATGCTGATATCAATGAAATTAAATCAGTTATCTCTGATGATTTTAAAATAAATGTGCATAAGGCATGTAGATTATTAAAAAAATAGTGCTTGTCAAGAAAAAATACTTGACAGCACTTTTTTAAGTGATATAATACTTATGTATTAAATGAAAAGGAGTGTGTTTTGTTATGGTAAAAATTAGATTACAAAGATTTGGTGCTCACAAGGCTCCAAAATATCGTATTGTTGCTGCTGACTCTAGAAGCCCTAGAGATGGTAAGTTCTTAGAAATTTTAGGTACTTATAATCCTTTAACTGAACCAGCAACAGTTACAGTAGATGCTGAAAAGGTTCAAAAGTGGATTGCAAATGGTGCACAACCAACAATTACAGTTAAGAACATTTTAGTAGCAAATAAAGTAATTACAAAGTAAGAGAGGCGCTACTATGATAAACTTTGAAGAGTTAATTAATGCCTTAATTCTTCCTCTAGTAGCTTACCCAAAGGATGTTGTTGTAACTTGTACTAGCTCAGAAGAAGATGACTTATGCTATCAAGTGAAAGTAAATCCTAATGATTTTGGACGTGTTATTGGTAAAGGTGGTGCTATTGCTAAGGCAATTAGAACTGTACTTTATGCTGCTGCTTCAAAAGAAGGTAAAAAGATTCATCTTGATATAAATGAAGAATAGAGACCTATGGTCTCTTT
The DNA here is from genome assembly GCA_946626535.1 of uncultured Caryophanales bacterium. Next base: position 26,939 of record CAMOUK010000012.1, on the reverse strand, counting down.
TTTTTCTGGTTAAAATATTATATAATTTTAATAGTTGAGGTTTAATCGATATGAATTATTTTAAATGTGGACATATTATGAGAACCCATGGATTAAAGGGTGATTTAAAAGTTAAAAATTTATCAGATTTTGATAGATTTTATAAAGGCTCAAAATTATATATTTTACATAATGAAGAGTATGTAGAGGTTATAGTAAATAACGCTAGGGATTTTAATGATTATCTACTTGTTAATTTCAAGGATTTATTAGATATCAATTTAGTTGAAAAGTATCATGGTGATGATATTTATGTGTCTGAAGAAGATAGAAAAGATGATGAGATGGATGATGGATATTATTATTCAGATTTAGAAAACAAAGATGTATATAATCAAAACAATCAATTATTAGGTAAGGTTGTTGGAATTAGAGAATTACCACAATGTGACTATTTAGTAGTTTTACATAATGGTAAGAATGTTTTAGTTCCAATTATTGATGAATTTATAATTGAGGTTAGCGATAAAATAATAATAAATGAAATAGAGGGATTATTTTGAAAATAAAGGTTTTAACATTATTCCCTAATATGTTTAGTGGTATTTTAACTGAATCAATTTTAAAAAGAGCTATAGATAATAAGGTTGTTGAAATTGAAATTATCGATATGAGAACATATTCTTTAGATAAGCATCATCATGTTGATGATACACCATGTGGTGGTGGAGCTGGTATGGTTTTAGCCTGTGATGTAGTTGATAGAGCTATTTTAGCTAATTCAAATTCTTTAACACATAAAATATTAATGACACCACAAGGAAAGCCTTATAATCAGCAAATGGCTATCGATTTATCAAAAATGGATGAAATATTAATCATCTGTGGTCATTATGAAGGCTTTGATGAAAGAATTAGATCATATGTTGATGAAGAAATATCTATTGGTGATTATGTATTAACAGGTGGAGAAATTGCTTCAATGGCTTTAATTGATTCAATCACAAGATTACTTGATGATGCTATTACTAAAGAATCATATATGGATGATTCATTTATGAATGGACTTTTAGAATATCCACAGTACACAAGACCTGTAGAATATAAGGGAATGAAGGTTCCAGATGTTTTACTTTCTGGAAATCATGAAAAGATTAGATTATATAGAAAAAAAGAATCATTAAAAAGAACAATGATTCAAAGAAAAGATTTATTCGATAAATATGAAAAATCAAAGGAAGATTTGAAATTAATTAAAGAGATAGAGGAGGAATTAAAATGAAGGAAGCTGGAATTTTATTACATATTTCATCACTCCCAAACTCATATGGAATTGGAAGCTTAGGAAAAGAAGCTTATAAATTTGTTGATTTCTTAAAAAGAACAGGACAGCATATTTGGCAAATATTACCAATAGGTCCAACATCATATGGAGATTCACCATATGCTTCACTTTCATGCTTCGCTTTTAATCCATATTTTATTGATTTAGATTTATTGGTTGAGGATGGATTATTAAAAAAGGAAGATTTACCTTATGTAGTTAATAATAGAAGGGTAGATTACGGCTGGCTATTTAATACAAGATATGAAATCCTATATAAAGCATTTTTAAATAGAAGCGTATATGAAAAAGAGTTTAATAAATTCGTTAAGGAAAATGCTTATTGGCTAGAGGACTATGCTTTATTTATGGTTTTAAAGAAGGAACATGATAATAAGGCATGGATAGAATGGTATGACGATTTTAAATATAAAAGACCAGAAAGCCTAGAATGGGCAAGAAATGAATTTAAGGATAAAATATTAGCTCAAAAATTCTATCAATTCTTATTTTATAAACAATTTATGGCATTAAAGAAATATGCTAACCAAAATGGTGTTAGTATTATGGGTGATATTCCTATTTATACAGCATTTGACTCATGCGATGTTTGGTCAAATCCATCAAACTTCCTACTTGATCAAAATCTAAATCCAACTGTTGTGGCAGGCTGTCCACCAGATGGCTTTACTGAATTTGGTCAATTATGGGGTAACCCAATTTATAATTGGCAAAAGATGGAAGAGGATAATTTTAGCTGGTGGGTAAAAAGAGTTAAGCACTCACTTAAATTATTCGATTATTTAAGAATAGACCACTTTAGAGGATTTGCAGGATACTACTGTATTCCATTTGGTATGCCAGATGCGAGAATTGGTGAATGGAGAGTAGGTCCAGGTTGGAACTTATTTAAAGAAATTAATAAGGAATGTAAAAATGCTAAAATTGTTGCTGAAAACTTAGGCTTCTTAACTCCTGATGTTAATGAATTATTAGATAAGTGCGGCTACCCTGGAATGATTATTACAGAATTCGAATTTAATGATGGAATAAATGTTCCACTTGAAGGTGACTATAAGGAAAATAATGTTATTTATCCTGGCACTCATGATAACCAAACAATTATTTCTTGGTATTATGAGCTAGATGAAAAATATCATAAGGCTGCAGATAAGGCCTGTGGTATTAAATTTGGCAACATGCCTAATTTGAAGATGATTGAAACATGTTTTTCTAAATCATGTAATATGGCAATAATCTCATTCCAAGATTATCTAGGACTACCTGACAATGTTGGAAGAATGAACGCTCCATCAACTGCCACTGGTAACTGGCAATTTAGAACTGTAGAATCAGATTATTCTAAGGGCTTAGAAAATTATATTTTAAAGATTACTAAGAAATATAATAGGTGCTAAGATGGCATATAATTATATAATAGCTTCTGATGATTATTTAAGTATGCAAAATAAGGTAGAAGAAATTAAAAGAAGTCTACCTAATGAATACGATATAGTTAATTATGATTTAGCTGAGGATAATTTTTATAGCTTAATTGATGAATTTAATACTATATCATTATTTGATAATCCTAAATTTGTAGTTTTAAAATCATGTGAAAAGCTAATTTCGATGGATAAGAAATGTGGAGTTAACCCAGATTCATTAAAAGAATTATTCAAAAGTATGAATAATAATGAAAGCCAAAATGTTTTAATATTTGTGTTTTTAGATAAAATAGATTATCAAAATCCTAATTTTGAAACATTAAAAAGATATTCTACATTTATCGATATTAAATTTAAAAATGTTAAAAAGGATGAATACTTAATTAAATATTTAGCTGATAATGGCTTTCAGATTAAAGATGACGCAAAGGATTTAATTTTAAGCTATAATCAAGATTTACTTGCTTTAAGAACAAGCCTAGATATATTAATTTGTTATAAGGCAGAACAAAAGATTATATCTACAGAAGATATTAAAAAGATGGTTATTCCACCACTTGATGATAATATCTATGAGCTTATAGATTATGTAATATCTGATAATAAGCCAAGAATCTTTGCCTGCCTAAAGGATATAAAGGTTCATAATCTAGATTCTAGTGGTATTATTGGAATGTTGATAAATAAATTCCAAGAAATGCATAATGTATCAGTTTTATTAAAATCTAAATTAACATCTGATGATATCGCAAATATCTTTAATGTAAAACCAGGAAGAGCCTATTACATGGTAAAAAATGCTAAATCTACACCACTTGAGGTAATAGATGCTAATCTAAAGAGATTAAATAATTTAGAATATGATATAAGAAGTGGTAAGATTGATCCTAATTTAGGATTAGAATTATATTTATTAAAATAATAAAGCGGAATTTCCGCTTTTATTTTTTTAGATATAAAATTAGATTCATTATTAATACATGGGCTGGATAGAATATATAAAATAAAAATTTTAAATTTAATTTACCTCTTTTATTATTGTAAATAAGAATAAACAGTCCACCAAAATAGCCAAAGGCTTGAATATTTAGTGGTATATTTATTTCATAAATAAAATTAGATATAACCATACATAATGAATAGGTAGCTATAAACATTAAAAACTTAATTAAATTCTTTTTATCATCATCTATTATTTTATATTTAAAATTACATAATGATAATCCAAAAGGAATAAGTATAGCAAATAGCTTATATTCAAAATAAAAATAATTAAATAATACTAAAATTAATGAAAAAAATAATATAAAAATAGAAGAATAAATAATTATCTTTTTCTTATTTTTTAAATAAATACTATCCTTAATTAAATCAAAGATAAATATTAAAATTAAAGATAATCCAAATGTTACTAAAATATCTATATTTATTATATGAGTTACAAAATGCGTTACAGCACTAATAATAAGACCAAGTATTAATATATTTGCTAGATAGGCTACCCTATTTTTAGTATAATAAGCACCTTCAGCAATAAAGAATGCAAATATAGGCATCGCAAGCCTTCCAATAATTCTTAAAACCTCATTGTCAGGAAAGAAGAATAAGCCTAAATGATCTATGAACATGAAGATACAGGCAAAGAGCTTTAAAATATTGCCATTTAAAAATCTAATTTTCATATTGTTATTATCCTTTTTTCCATTATACATAATATTTTTTTGAATTAAAAGATAATTTAAGGCATTAAAAAAGAACTCGCTTAGAGTTCTTTTTAATCTATACTATAAAGAGTTAACATAGAAAGCTAATTCTGATTTATGTCTAGCAACAAAATTCTTCTTTACGATTCCTTTTGCTAAAGCCTTATCTAACTTCTTATAAGCTTCATTTAAAGCCTCTTGAGCTTTTGCCTTATCCTTAGCTTCTACAGCAACTGTTACAGCCTTCATTGCAGTCTTTAATGATGATTTGAAAGCTACATTAGCTTGTCTTTGCTTTTCACTTGTTCTGATTCTCTTGATTTGCTGTTTAATGTTTGCCATAATTGTCACCCCTTTTTTTCAAATGCTTTTGTATTATAACATTATAAAATAGCTAAATCAAGGAAAAAATCAAATATAAATAAAATGTTTAGAAATTATAACAAAAATGTTATAATTAAATATATGAGGTTTTTATTATGGATAAGTACACTGATAGACTTTTATCTATTATAAATCAATTGCTAGATTTAGGTAAAAGAAATAGACTGTTAAATTTTAAAGATACAGGCTTAAAGACTTTAAAAATTTTAAATACAAACGTTGATGAAATATTTAGAGGTATAAAAGATCATAAGGAATATACCTTTTTTAAGACTGACCCAGTTGTTAGCCAAATATTAGAAGAATTTAAGGTTGATGCTGATGATCCAGCAAGTCTTAAGGAATTAGATAAGAAGGTATTTGATGCTTGCTCACCAGATCTAGGCGATAAGGAGCTTTTAGCTTATAAGAGAAGCTATAGCTTAGATAATAAGGTTTTAAAAAGCCTAATGAAGGAATCAAGCCAATCAATAGCTGAAAAGGGTATTAATTCATTATACCTATCTTTTTGCTTCATTCATTATGTTGAGGAGGAAGAAGAATATTTAGCTCCTCTTTTATTAATTCCTGTAGAATTAGATAATGAAAGTGGTGAATATGTCTTAGATTTATATGAGGATGATGTTTTATTAAACCCTACATTAAAATACTATTTTAAGTCATTATATAATTTTGAAATACCTGATTATAAAAATGATGCCCTATCAACATATATTTCAAAGGTAGAAGAGGTTTTACCTCCTGAAATTATAGTTGAAAAAAGCATAGCTCTAGGTATTTATTCATTCTATAAAATGAACATGTATAATGATTTAAAACTAAATCAGGATATCGTTATTCAAAATAATAATATTAGAGCTTTACTTGGTGATAAGGATGCTGCCCGGTTTGAAAAGCTAAAGGAAAGAGAAATATTTCCAGTAGTTAACTGCGATTCATCTCAGCTTAATGCGATAAGCCTAGCTGCATCAGGTAAATCATTTTGCTTACAGGGACCTCCAGGCTCTGGTAAGAGTCAAACTATTACTAATATGATTTCATCACTTTTAGGTAATGGTAAGAAGGTTTTATTCGTATCAGAAAAGATAGCAGCTTTAAATGTTGTTTATGAGAATTTAAGAAGAGCTAAGCTAAATGATTTTGCGATAGAGCTACATTCAAATAAGGCTAATAAGAAGGAATTTATTGCCAATTTATATAGAACAGCTACCCTACCTAGATATGATGTTGATTTTAAAACTAGGTTTTTAGGTGCTAAGTATGAAGGTATTAAGGCAAGCTTAAAACAATATGAGACAGAGCTACATCAATTTATTCCATCACTAGATGTAACACTTGCTGACCTATATTCAATGTATTTAAATACAGAAGTTGAGCCAATTAATTATAAGCTTAATTTAGAAAATAGAAATTTATATGACCTTGATTCATGCTATCAAGCCTTTGTTGATTATATTAATAATTCTAAATTTATTGGAAGAGATTATAAAAAATCAGCTTTCTATGGCTTAAATAAGATTGAAAGCTCATATATTACCTATAATTTAGAGGCTGATTTAACTGAATCAGTAGATTTAGTAAATATCTTATTTAATTTTAAAAATAAGCTAAATAGTATTACTGATGCTTTTAATATTAAGAATATAGCTACAGCTACTAAAGAATTATTATTTATTCATAAGCTATTAAATTTAAGAACATTTAATCCAAATTATTTTAATTCTAAGATTAGAGCGAAGGCTATAGATTCAATAGAAAATTACCTACAGCATTCTAAAACTATAAATACTGATGCTTTAAAAAATTATGATAATAAGATTATAAATGAGGACTTAGAATCTATGCTATTTACCTACAAGAATAATAATGTAGGTATCTTTAAAAATAAAGAATTTAAGGAATTAAATGAAAAGATTTTATCATATAGAAAGCTTAAGGCTAAGCCAGAGGAGATAATTGCTGATTTAGAGGCTTTAATAAAGATTAAGCATAATTTAAGTATGATGTCTAATTATGTGGCAGGTATTTCAAAGGTTGTTGAAAATGTTGCTAAAGCTGATTTAAAGCTTGTTTTAAATGATTTAAGAAGCTTAGATGGTATAAGTGATTATATTATTGATAGACCTACCTACGATAAGATAGTTGAAGCATTTAGCGGTAATTTAATTTCTTTAAATGATTTTAAGGCTAAGCTTACTAAATTAAATAATTTATCTAGAATATTCTATTTGAAGAAATATAATATTTTTGATGTTGATTTAGAAGAAATTAAAGAAAAGCTAGAACAAATATATGATCAAAGAAAGACTGCAGATGTATATCAATTAGTAAATAAGGCAGTAGATCAAATTACAAAATATGATGCTGAAGGCTTCCTAGATTATTATATAGAAGGCGATTGGGATATTAATGAACTAGCCTTAATGTATAAGAAGCTATTCTTAAAACAAAAGATTGATGAAATTGTTTCTACCTCAAAGACCTTAAAGGAATTCTCAAGTCAAAGTGAGGATGAGATGGTAGAAGACTTTAGAGAATTAGATGAAAGACTATTAAATATTAATAGAGATTATATTATTTCACTAAATTCTCAAAAAAGACCAGATGAGACAATTATTGAGGGTTCACAATTTAAGACCCTTGCTCGTGAATTTGAAAAGAAGACAAGACAGCTTCCAATTAGAAGCTTACTTGAACAAATTTTTGAGCTTGCGCTAGATATTAAGCCAGTATTTTTAATGTCACCTTTATCTGTATCAACATATTTAGCATCTAAATTAAATATGTTTGATTGCGTAATATTTGATGAAGCATCACAAATATTTGCATCAGATGCCTTAGGTGCTATTTATCGTGCTAAGCAATGTATCGTAATTGGCGATAATAAACAAATGCCACCTACAAGCTTCTTCCAAGCTGAATTTGGAGCTGATGGTGATGATTACGATATGGAATCTATTTTGGATAAGGCTGCCTATACATTTGATATGACAAGCTTAAAGTGGCATTATAGATCTAGATCAGAGGAATTAATTACATTCTCTAATCAATCATTCTATGATTCTAATTTAATTACAATACCACAATCAAAGAAGCATGAGGCAGGCTTTGGTATCGACTTTGTCTATGTAGAAGATGGTAGATATGATGCTCAATCTAGAACAAATAGGATTGAGGCTGAACGTGTTTGTGATATGGTATTTGAGCATTTCGCAAATTCAAATAAATCATTAGGTGTTGTTGCCTTCTCAAATGTTCAGGCTGAATTAATTGCTAATTTAGTTGAAAAAAGAAGACCAAAATATCCACAATTTGAAAAGTTTTTTGATGATTCAACTGATGAACCTTTCTTCGTTAAAAACCTAGAGACAGTTCAAGGTGATGAAAGAGATAGAATTATATTTAGTATTTGTTATGGCTATAATGATGAGGGTAAATTCTATCAAAGATTTGGACCACTTAATAATGTAGGTGGCGAAAGAAGATTAAATGTTGCTATCACAAGAGCTAAATATAATATTACAGTTGTTGCCTCAATTACTTATGAGGATATCAACACTGATAATACTGATTCACTTGGTGTAGCACTATTAAAACAATATCTAGAATTTGCTACTAACGTTGAAACTGTTAAGAATTATAACGATTCAGATAATGGTATTATCATATCTGTTTGTGACTACATCAAATCATTAGGCTTTGATGTATTAACTAATTATGGTTCTTCATCATTTAAGGTAGATATCGCTGTAAAGGATGGCGATGCCTTTACTATGGCTATTATGCTAGATTCTAATAATGAGAAGAAGGCTAATGTTACAGATAAATATAGACTTGAAAAGCTACTATTAGAAAGATTAGGCTGGAGATACTTTAAGCTTTATTCAACCTCTTGGATTAATAATGAAGAAGAGGAAAAACAAAGACTAAAAGAAGCCTTACTTGGTGAGGTTAAGCCTGTTGATAGAAAGAGTATCGATGAGGACGTATCTTATCTAAAGATTGATACATCTGATGATGCCCTTGATGCTTTATTTGATGAATATAATCCACTTGATACTGAGCTTGCTCAAGGATACTTAAATATGTATGATTTAGAGTATTTAATTAGAGAAATCATTAAAAGAGAAGCTCCAATTCATGAGGAATTTTTATTTAAGAGATTAGCTGAAATATTAGATAGACCAAAGGTTAATAATCAATTAAGAGAAGAAATCTTAGATAATATGCCTAAGGATGTCTATAAATCTGGTGATTTCTATATGCTTGATACAATGATGAAGATTAGTCTTAGAATTCACTATAATAGAGATGCTCAATATATTCACTTCGATGAATATATAGATGGTATCTATAAGACTGTTAAGAAAAATAGAGGTATAACTATCGATGGCTGCTATAGAACTATTGCGGTTTTATTAGGCTATGAAAAGATTACACCTACACTTAGAAAAATGTTAGATTCGGCTCTTCTTGAGTTAAAACAAAGAGATAAGATATTTGAAAAGAAGGATGCCTTATTTGCTAAATAGGAGGTGCTTTTATGAGGATTCTTTTAGCTGAAGATGATAAGGAATTATCAAATGCAGTAACTAGAGTATTAAAGGTTTCTAATTATGACGTTGATCAAGCCTATGATGGTCAAGAGGCTTTAGACTATATTGATTATATGAAATATGATGTCATTATTATGGATATAATGATGCCTAAGATGGATGGTATTACCTGCGTTAAAAGAATTAGAGAGAAAAAATGTCATACTCCTATTATTATGCTTACAGCAATGGCTGAAACAGATGATAAGGTTAATGGCCTTGATGCCGGGGCAGATGATTATTTAACTAAGCCTTTTGTTGTGAAGGAATTACTAGCAAGAATTAGAGCCTTGCTTAGAAGAGATTCAACTATTGTTGATAATTATAGTATTGGTAATGTAGTGCTTGATAGTCAAACCTTTGAAATTAAAAATGGAAATAAATCTCAAAGATTAACAGCTAAAGAGTATAAGCTTATGGAATTATTAATTAGAAATAAAAATCAAATAATTTCAACCGAAAGAATAATGGATGATATTTGGGATTTAGACAGTGATGCTGAAATAAATGTAGTTTGGGTATTTATTTCATCTTTAAGAAAAAAGCTAGAACAAATAGAGGCTGATCATATGATTAAGGCTGTAAGAGGTCTTGGCTATCGTTTGGAGGCTCTAAGTTGAAAAGTGTAAGAAAAAGATTTATTTTATTTACAATGCTATCAGCATTTATTGTTATTACAATAATGATGCTAGTAATTAATTTTATTAATTATAATAATGTTGATAGCTTTGCAGATACTGTAACCCAAACACTTGCGGATAATGGTGGAAAATTTAATGAACCTGAATTTGTTCCTGGTATGAGGGATAGAGCTCCCTTTGAACAACAAATGAATAGGGAAACACCATTTGAAACAAGATATTTTACAGTTAAATATCAAGGAGAATCTATCGAAACAAATATCACAAGAATTGCCTCAATAGATTCAGCAACTGCCATTGAAATGGCAAATGCTGTTAAGGATAAATCTACAGGCTATACAGGTGTATTTAGATATAGAGTGTCAGAAATAGAAAATGGTAAGCTTGTTATATTTTTAGATTGTACTCAAAGACTTTCTCAGGCAAATGCCTTTTTAATTAATGGCTTGATTATTTCAGCCGTAGCTTTAGTTGGTATATTTGTTGTAGTATTTTTTATATCAAAAAGAGCTGTTAAGCCAATTATTATGGCCTATGAAAAACAAAAAAGATTTATTTCTAATTCAGCCCATGAATTAAAAACTCCACTTACAATTATTTCAGCCAATAATGAAATGATTGAAATAACAAATGGAGAAAATGAATTAACAGATGGAATTAATAAGCAAATAAAAAGACTATCTACAATGGTTAGAAATTTAACATTACTAACTAAGATTGATGACATCAAGGAAATAATGAATAAAGAGTTTTTGGCAACAGAGGCTCTAAATGATGTTTTAACTACTTATAAGCCTATTATAGAAGAAAAGAAGCTAGCCCTAGATTTAAAAATAGATGATGAGATATATTTAAAAGGTGATGAGGAGCTTTTTAAACAATTATTATCTGTTTTATTAGATAATGCCTATAAATATGCTAAAACATTTATTAGAGTTGAATTATTAAAGGATAACGATTTTGTTTTAAGAATAATAAATGATGCAAATAAAGTAGAAGAAGGTAATCTAGATAGATGCTTTGAAAGATTTTATAGATTTGATTCTACTAGGGCAGAAGGAATAGAAGGATCTGGAATTGGTCTTTCTATAGCTAAAGAAATTGTTGATTTGCACAAGGGTAAGATTATAGCTACAGGCTTAGCTAATAATGTTTTTGAAATTAAAGTTATGATCAAATAAAAAAAAGAACGTTTGTGATAAACGTTCTTTTTTATTATTATTATTATCTATTATAGAATTCAACGATTAATTGTTCGTTAATTTCAGGTAAGAATTCATTTCTTTCAGGAATTCTAATTAAGCTACCAGCTAATTTATCAGCATCAAATGATAAATATTCAGCTCTTGCTAGCTTAGCCTCTAATGCTGCTTTAACAACAACTAAGTTCTTTGAAGACTCTTTTACTGAAATAACTTGACCAACAGAAACTCTGTATGAAGGAATATCTACCTTCTTGCCATCAACTGTAATATGACCATGATTTACTAATTGACGAGCTTGAGCTCTTGTTGCAGCAAATCCTAATCTGTATACTAGATTGTCTAAACGGCATTCTAATAACTTAAGGAAGTTAACACCAGTCATACCTGGCATTTTGCTTGCTTCATTAAATACCTTTACGAATTGTCTTTCGCTCATTCCGTAAGTGTATCTAACCTTTTGCTTTTCTTGTAACTGAAGACCATATTCTTTAAGTTTAGTTCTCTTAGCACCATGTTGACCAGGAGCAGTCTTTCTCTTTTGTAATTCTTTTCCTGTTTCACTGATTGAGTAACCTAAACGACGAGATACCTTCCAGCTTGAACCTGTGAATCTTGACATTTTATTGTCCTCCTTATATTTAAATTTTGGGAGTAAAATATCTTGGCTTATAATTATTTAGTTATCTTAAGCTAAATGTTCACCTAAAAGCAGCGAAGGTTACTAATTAAACTATAATGTCTTAAGATAATTTCTAAACTATATAAACTGCTGCTTTTTACCCACGCTCAAGTATTATAACAAAGTGCTTATTGGTTGTCAAATAATTTCTTATTAATATTTATATTAATGCTTCCTTTTTAAGCTTTTTACTTATAATAGAAGAGATTTGTTCTAATTTATCCTTATCTAAATTGCTAAATCTATTAAAGATAGGTGAATCTATATCAAGTAGGCCATATAGCTTTTTATCATTATAAATTGGAATACATATTTCTGAATTAGATGCTGAATCACAGGCGATGTGACCTTTAAATTTATGAACATCATCAACAACTATAGTCTTTTGTTCTGATATACATGTTCCACAAACACCTTTTCCAAATTTTATTGGACTACAAGCTACCTTACCCTGGAATGGTCCTAAAATTAATTCATTGTTATTTATAATATAGAATCCTACCCAATTAATATCCTCTAAATATTCATTTAGTAGGGCAGAAGAATTTGCTAAAATAGTAACATTTTCATGACCTTCTATTAAACTTGGTAAAATGGTAATTAATTCATTGTAATTTGTCATGTCATTTTCCTCCATTGCTATTATAATATATTCATTATTATTTTAACAATTTAATTTTTTAATTTATTATGTTATAATTTTGGGCGTATAAGAATCGGAGGATTAAATTATGTTATACAACCAGATATTAGTTAGATTTGGAGATCTAACACTTAAAGGAAAAAATCAAGCTATGTTTAGAAAGGCATTATATAGATTAATGACCTTAAAGATGGAAGGCTTGAATATTAAAATTGAAAATAAGTTTGATAGAATATTCATTCATCTATTAGACGAGGATGTAAATAAGGTAATAGAAAGACTAAATTTAGTTTCTGGTATATCATCTTATTCACTTGTTGTTAAATCATCAACTGACCTAGATGATATTAAAAAGACAGCTCTAGAGCTTATGAAGGATGTTGTTAAAGAAGAAACTACATTTAAACTTAATGTAAAAAGATGCGATAAAAACTATCCATATGATTCAAGAGAATTAACTAAGATGATTTCAGGATATGTATTATCTAATGATGAGCTATTAAAAGTAGATGTTCACAGTCCAAAGGTTAAGTTAAATATTGAATTAAGAGAAGATGGATGCTATCTATTTAATTCTGAAATTAGAGCTATGGGAGGCTTCCCAGTAGGTATTGCAGGTAAGGGATTATTAATGTTATCAGGTGGAATTGATTCACCTGTTGCGGGCTATTTAGCTATGAAGCAGGGCGTTGAAATTGAATGTATCCATTTTGAATCTACTCCACTTACTTCAATTGAATCAGCCCAAAAGACTGTTGATTTAGTTAAGAAGCTTGCTAGATACTCAAAGGATAATAAGATTAATATTCACTTTGTACCATTTAAAGAAATTCATCAGGCTTTACTTGAATTTGTACCTGAAAGCTATAATATTACAATTATGAGAAGAATGATGTATAGAATAGCTACAGAGGTTGCTAAAAGAAATAATTGCTTATGTATTGTAAATGGTGAATCAGTTGGTCAGGTTGCATCTCAAACTCTAGGCTCAATTAATACAATTAATTCAGTAACAAATTATCCAATTATTAGACCTTTATGTACATATGATAAGGTTGATATTATTAGATTATCAAGATTAATTGATTGTTATGATATTTCTATTAAGCCATTTGAGGATTGCTGTACAGTATATGTACCAAAGGCTCCTGCTATTTCACCAAAAATTGATAAGGCAATTAAATTTGAAAATAATTTTGATTGGGCACCTATGGTTGAGGATGCAGTAAATAACGTTAGAAGTATTACTATAGATATGAATTCAGATATTGATTTTGCATCTTTAGGTTTTGAGGTTAGAGAAGTTATTGATGAACTAAATGGTAAAAGATAATGATTACATCACAGGATAATGAAAAGATTAAATTCTTAATTAAATTAAAACAATCTAAATATAGAAAACAAGAAAAGCTTTTTATTGTTGAAGGACCACATTTAGTTGAAGAAGCTAGAAAGCTAAATTTAATAGTTGAGGCTTATTCAATTTATGATAAGGAAGGCTATATTCAAATTAGTGATAATTTGATGAAAAAGATAGCTGATACTGATACCTTAGTTAGTGAGATTGCTATCTGTAAGATGCTTGATAAAAAAGAATTAACTAATAAGATATTAATATTAGATAAGGTTCAAGATCCAGGTAACTTAGGTGCTTTAATGCGTAGCGCTAATGCCTTTGGCTTTAAAACTATAATATTAAATATAGGTTCTGTAGATATTTATAATTCTAAGGTTATTAGAGCTTCTCAAGGAGCTATATTTAAATTAAATTTTAGATATGAAAATTTAGTTAGCTATTTAGATGAATTAAAGGATTATAAGGTTTATGGTACTAATGTAGTAAATGGTATAAGCCTTGATGATGTTAAAAAAGAAGAAAAAATGGCTATTATATTAGGTAATGAGGGTAATGGAATATCTAGTGAGGTAGCATCTAAAATTAATAAAAATATATATATTCCAATAAAAGATACTGAATCACTTAATGTATCAGTTGCTGGTGGAATAATAATGTATGAGTTAAGAGAAAAATAAATGTCACATTATGTGGCATTTTTTCTTTATATATATATTGACATTATAAAAAATATGAGTATAATATAATTAAACAATTAAACAATCGTTTAATCGTTATAGGAGGTAAATTATGGAGAAGATGATTAGATTTAAAGGTATTGATTGTGCAAATTGCGCAGCCAAGTTAGAAAAGAAGATAAATAAAATTAAAGGTGTAGAAGCTACTATTAGCTTTGTTGCAGGAAAGATGCTATTAAATTTAGAAAATGAGGAATTATTCGAAGAAGTTATTGCTTTATGTAAAAAGGAAGAACCAGATTTCGAATATAGATAATATCTATGAAAGCAAATAAAAAATTAATTATTAGACTTATTATAGCTGCTATCTTATGGATAGTAGGTATAATATTACAATTTAGTTTACCTAATACATTAACTAATGAAATTATTTATTTATGCTTTTATGTGGTAGCTTATCTTATTTCTGGTTATGATATTTTAATTGGAGCAATAAGACATATTATTCAAGGTGAATTCTTAGATGAATACTTTTTAATGTCAATTGCCACAATTGGCGCCTTTGTTTTAAGAATATTTGGTGAAGCTGAATATTTAGAGGCTGTAGCTGTAATGATATTCTTCCAGGTTGGTGAATTGTTCCAAGGTATCGCAGTTGAAAAGAGTAAGAATGCGATAGTTGAAACCATGAAGCTTGATGTCGATAAGACAATGCTTGCTGATGGAACAGAAATTGATTCTAGAGATGTTACAGTTGGCTCAGAAATTATCATTAAGCCAGGACAGATGGTTCCTCTTGATGGAAAAGCTTTAAATGATGGTATTATAAATTGTGCATCCCTAACTGGTGAGGCAAAGGATGTAGAGGTATCAACAGGTGATCTAGTTTTATCTGGTTCAATTAACCAAAATAGTCCTTTAAGACTTATAGTTGAAAAACAGTATTTTGATTCAACAGCCTATAAGATTATAGATATGGTAGAAAATGCTACTATGAGAAAGGCTAAATCAGAAAAATTTATCACTAAATTTGCTAAGATATATACACCTATTGTTGTAATATTTGCCTTACTTTTAGCAATAGTTCCACCAGTTATTATCGGACTTATAAATGGCTTTAGTAAGGACATTTGGAATAGCTATATTTATGCGGCATTAACATGTTTAGTTGTTTCATGTCCATGTGCTTTAGTTGTATCTGTACCTTTAACCTATTTTGCAGGTATTGGTGCGGCAGCTAAAAATAAGATAATTATTAAGGGTGGAACATATTTAGAGGATTTAGCTTTAGTAAATAAGGTAGTTATGGATAAAACTGGAACCTTAACTAAGGCAAAATTTGAGGTTTATGATATTGTTGGTGAAAATAAGGATGAGATTATTAGGATAGCAAAAGGTCTTGAAAAGACATCTACTCACCCTTTAGCTTTAGCAATTAATAAATATCCAGGTGATGCCTATCAAATGGAAGTAGAAGAAACACCAGGATATGGTATTAAAGGTGTTTTAAATAATGATACTTATCTATGTGGTAGTAAAAAGCTTTTAGAGAAAAATAATATTGAAGCACCAGAGGTTAATGATGTTGGTTCAGTGTTATATATAACTAAAAATAATAAGTTTTTAGGAGCTATTATCCTAGTAGATGAGCTTAAGGATGAAGCAGCTTTAGCTATTAGTGAATTGCAAAAAATGGATAATGAGGTAGTTGTCCTATCAGGTGACACAAAAGAGTGTGTAAAGCTTGCTTGTAATAAGCTAAATATCGATAATTATCATTATAGCTTACTTCCTAATAATAAGGTCGAAATAGTAGATAATATTATTAAGACAGAAGAAAAAAATAAAGTAATTTTTATTGGCGATGGTATAAATGATGCCCCAGTATTAGCTTTAGCTGATGTTGGTGTATCTATGGGTCAAATAGGATCTGATGCGGCGGTTGAGGCATCTGATGTGGTTGTTTTAAATGATGATTTAAACGCGATACCAAATATGATAAAAATAAGTAAGAAAACAAGAAAAATAGTAATTGAAAATATAATATTTACATTATTTATAAAAATACTTATTTTAGCATTATGTGCTATATCAAATATTGGCGCGATAGCCTTCAAACTACCAATGTGGCTTGCAATATTTGGCGATGTTGGAGTATGCGTACTTGCAGTATTAAATGCGATGAGGGCACTACATTATAAAGATTAGTCTTAGTCTTTATTTTGGTTTAATAAAAGTTAAGAGTTTATTTTAAAAGCGATATTTAATTATCTCGTTTTTTTCGATTGTTTGAAAAAACATGCCAATTATTTTATAATAGTAATGTTATAAGAGGTTATATTTATGGCTAGTATTAATGATTTTTTCTTATTATTTAAAACGATAAATGTTAATATTAAAAATAAATTTGATGATGGTGAAAAAATATCATTTAAGGAATATTATTATTATGAGGCTACAACTTTAGCCTTATCAGTAATTAGAGAAAAGGAAATTTCAAATGATATATCTTTACTTACGCTTGTTGAATATAAGGCCTTAATTGAGGTTATGGCTATTATGTTTGATAATGTTGATGAGTTAGAATTATTAAATGCCTATAATAATCAACTAGAAGAGGATATATATAACAAATATAAATCATTAAATTTTAAATTTCATTTTAAGAAAAAAGAATTTAATAATAATATTGATAAGAATACCTTAAAAAATCAAATTATAGAAAAATTACCTTTTTTAATTGAAACCTATGATTTTAAAAATATTATTACTAAAAACACTAAATTATATGATTATTATGAATATATATTAGAAATTTTAAACGAGCCTACTGTTGACGTATTTAGAAGCGTTGAATTCATGAAAAAAATAGGCTTTTTAGATGGAATATTATTGGCTTTACTTTATGCATTTTTCATTAAGAAATACCCTAATATTGATTCAAGATTTAATAATACAATAGATTATGAGAAGAGCTTTATTTATAATCATCCATTAAATAAGAGATATCATAATTATGCATTAGTAGAATCTAGTATATTAGCTCAAGCAAATTATGAGCTATTATCAAAGATGGTTATATCTATTTCCATCGATAAGGCCTATGGTAATTCTGAGGTTTTAGAGATGAAGTTTAAGTTTTTCGTTGATTATATAATGAAAACCTTAAATGTTGATTTGGATGGATTAATTGAAATTGCTGAATTATCCAATGCGGAATCAAAATATTTTAAATTAATATACCGGGAGGCAAAATATCTATCATATTTAAATGGCTATATGCTTATATCTGAAATTGAACTTGAGCTTGAATATATAAAGGTAGTTCATTTTATTGATAGATTTATTAACTTAATTGTTAAATCAGAAAAATTCGGTAAATTAATTGAAGAAAAATTCGTATTTGATAAGAAGCATCGTTTGGAGGATATGTAATGAATTTAATAGAAAAACAAGTATTAGAAGGAGAAAGAGCTCTTTTTAATTCTAAGAATTTAAAGGTAGTAGATTGTAGATTTAAAAATGGTGAATCACCATTGAAGGAAAGCACAAATATAGAAGTGATGAATTCATCATTTTCTTGGAAGTACCCATTATGGTATGGAAAAAACATTAAGGTGAAGGATTGCTTCTTCGATGAGATGTCAAGAAGCTGTATTTGGTATACTGATACAATTACTTTAGAAAATTGTAAGGTATATGCCCCTAAGATGTTTAGAAGATCATCAAATATCACAGTTGTTGATACAGAGCTTGTAGGTGGAGCTGAAACACTTTGGAGCTGTAATAATGTAACATTAAAGAATGTAAAGGCTGAAGGCGATTATTTCTTAATGAATTCAACAAATGTTGAAATTGATAATTTGAGGATTGATGGTAACTATATTTTAGATGGTGCTAAAAATGTAGTTGTAAAGAATTCTATTTTAAATAGTAAGGATTCATTTTGGAATTGTGAGAATGTAAGAGTCATCAATTGTAAGATTGTTGGTGAATATATTGGCTGGAATTCTAAAAATATTACATTTGAGGATTGTGATATTGAATCACATCAAGGCTTCTGTTATATGCAAAAGCTAACACTTAAAAATTGTAAGCTTACAAATACTGATTTAGCATTTGAATATTCAACAGTTAATGCTGATATTAATTCAAAGGTTGATAGTATTAAAAATCCTACATCTGGCACTATTTCATGTAATGGCTATGATGAATTAGTAATGGAACCTGATAAGGTAGATGTAAGAAAAACTAAAATTATTGTTAAAGGAAAAATCTAATGTATAATTTTGATTTAGAGCCTAAAAGAAGAAATACTAATTCATTAAAATGGAATGTTAAAGAATCTGAGCTACCTATGTGGGTAGCTGATATGGATTTTAAGACAGCTCCAGAAATTACTAATGAATTCATAAAAAGATTAGAATCTGGTATTTATGGATATAATGATATACCTGATTCTTTTTATGATGCCTATATTAATTGGTGGGAAAAATATCATAATTTTAAAATGGAAAAGGATTGGATATTCTTTTCAACTGGTGTTGTCCCAACTATTTCATCTGCCGTAAGAAGATTAACAAGTGTAGGAGATAATGTTTTAATACTTACTCCTGTTTATAATATTTTTTATAATTCTATTTTAAATAATAAAAGGCATGTTTTAGAATGCCCTTTAGTATATGATAATGGCAGTTATGAAATTAATTTTTTAGATTTAGAAGAAAAACTAAAAGAAGAAAAAACTACATTATTAATCTTCTGTAATCCTCATAATCCTGTTGGTAAGATTTGGAACAAAGATGAATTAATTAAGGTTGGTAATTTATGTAAAAAATATAATGTTAATGTTATTTCAGATGAAATACATTGCGATATTGTAAGACCAGGCTTAGAATATATTCCTTTTGCGAGCGTATCAGATACTAATTTAGATATTACAGTAACCTGTATTGCCCCAACTAAATGTTTTAATTTAGCAGGAATTCAGACATCTGCCGTAGTTATTAAAAATAAGAAATTAAAAAGAATAGTTGAGCGTGGACTTAACACAGATGAATGTGCAGAGGGAAATACACTTGCGGTAATAACACCTGAAGTTGCCTTTAAATGTAGAGATTGGCTTAATGAAATGAATGAATATGTTTTTAATAATAGAAAGATAGTTGAAGATTATATCAGCAAAAACATAGAAGAATTAAAGGTTATTAAAGCAGATGCAACCTATTTAATTTGGATTGATTGTAATAAAATTACAAAAGATGATAAAGCCTTAGCTAATTTCATTAGAGAAGAAACTGGACTATATGTATCTAGCGGTAGTGCATATGGTAAGTCAGGAGAGGGCTTTATTAGAATGAATGTTGCCACAACTAAAAAAATTGTTTTAGAGGGCTTAGAAAGATTTAAAAAGGGTATTAGTTTATTTAAAGAAAAGAGTGAATAGAAGTGTTTAATAAGCATAATTTGAAGAAAAATTCATTTATGTTAAACGGTAAATTTAAAAAGAAAGGCTATGATTGGTGGTGGCATTCCTTTACAGGAATAGCTCCTGATGGCACCGAGCAACCTTTTTTTGTTGAATATTTTATAGTTAATCCTAAGGTATCACCAGATAAGATTGGCTATGGTAGATTAGGTGATAAGCCAAGCTACGTTATGGTTAAATGTGGAGCTTGGGGTAAGAATAAGGTTCAGCTTCATAAGTTTTATAAAATTAGAGATGTTAAGATTACTAAATATCCATATAAGCTTGAACATGAAGATTTCTTTGCATCTGATAGCTTAATAAAAGGTAAAGTAGAGGTTAAAGATTCAGCAAGTCATAAGGAATATATGTGTGATGATGGATCTATGGAATGGAATCTAAATATTAAAAAGGATATTGCCTATAATGTAGGATATGGTACATCAGGCATATTTAGATTCTTAAAAGCCTTCCAAATGTATTGGCATGCTGAAGGAATGAAATCATATTTTGATGGTTATGTTATTTTAAATGGTATTAGATATGATGTTAAAAAGGAAACTTCATATGGCTATGCTGATAAGAACTGGGGTAGTGATTTTACTTCACCTTGGGTATGGCTATCATCAAATAATTTATACTCTAATATTTCGCATAAAAAATTAGAAAATTCAGTCTTTGATATTGGCGGTGGAAGACCAAAGGTATATTTTATTCCTTTTAATAAAAAGCTTTTAAGTGCTTTTTATTTAGAGGGTAAAGAATATGAATTTAATTTTTCTAAATTCTGGACAAGAGTAAAAACTAAATTTAATTGTCAAATAGAAGGTGATAAGCTACACTGGTATGTTTGGCAAAGAAGAAAAGGCAATGTTGTAATGGAGACAAATATCTATTGTTATTTAGCTGATATGCTATTTGTTAATTATGAAGCACCTAATGGTAAAAAGCTTCATAATAAGCTATATAATGGTGGAAATGGCTTCGGTAATGTAAAACTTTATAGAAAGAATAAACTTATTGAAGATATTGAATGTAAAAATGTCGGATGTGAGTTTGGCGAATACGATAAGCTCTCAGAATAATGAGAGCTTTTAATTTGAAAAATATTCTATTATATTCTATAATAGTATAAAGAAAACTTTTTGGAGGCCACACTATGGGCAAGTCAATTTTAATATCAATGAAGAATCTATTTTTAGATTTATTTGGCTTTAGAAAGAACTCTAAGTACGTTAAAAAGTATTTCAATGAAGCTAACATGCGTAGTACTATCTACATGTCTGCGGTAATTGTTATTCTAGAGATATGGTTAGTTGCTAGAAATACTACTAAGTATGTTATTGGAAAAGATGCTTTAAAACCTGATTTTAACTGGTTCTTATCAATGTACAATAGAACAGGTACCTTCTGGCTATTTATGATAGCAGGTTTTGCTATGCTTGTATTTTCTATTTTTTATTTGAAAGATAAGCATAAACCAACTAAGGCAGGAAATATTTTATGTAATACTACTGCGATTGTATTAATTGTTTACTCTATTTATTTTTTAGTAATGTATGGTTCTTTAAAGAAATTCAGCTTCGCTAATAGTATTTCAATTGTTACATCTATTTGTATACTTATTTTAAGCTTGTCAGCACTCTTTGTTGGTATAACTTCAATTATTCATAATATTTATAAAAATAAGCATAATGATAATTCGATAATTATATCAGTATTCTTAGTTGTTTTCTTCTCAATAATGTGTTTAGTATTTGGCATTTATGTATCATATTCTGATTTCTTTGGAAATTGGGTAAATGGTCTACCTGCCTACTATGAGTCAACTAGTAGCTATGCTGATGTTAAATCAATTATATGCTTCTTAACAATGGTTATATATGTTGCTTGTCTTCTTATTTGGAAGCCATATATTTCACTTGTTACACTTATAACTGTATTTTTAAGCTTCTATTATTTAGTTTCTGGTCAACCAAATGTTAGATTGTTCCCAGATGGTGAAAAGGTTAATTATATTACCTTTGTTATTTCACTTTCTATGATTACTATTTCAATTTACCAGCAGCGTATAGCTGAGGCTACAAATCAGGAAAAACTTGAAAGAATTGCTAAATATGATGGCTTAACTGGCTTATATAGCTATGGTGAATTTGTTAGACTTACTACTAATTATTTATTAGACTTAGAAAATGATATTCACGATAAGATTTTCTTATTTATGAATATTGAAAACTTTAAAACACTTAATTCTCAAAGTGGATTTGCTGAAGGAAATGTCTTTTTAAAGAATTTTGGCAAAAGACTTGCTGAAATATTTGAAGGCGATATTATAGGTAGACAAGGTGACGACCACTTTGTAATGTTTACAGAACAATCATCTATGATGGATAAGGTTAAAGCCTCAAGAGATGCTTTAAAAAATATTACACATATCTTTATGGATATTAAAGTTGGTGGCTATATACCTGTTGAACGTGATGTGGAGGTTAGATCAGAAATTGATAAGGCAAGATATGCCTCTGGAAGAATTAAAAATAAATATGGTAAATTCTACTTAGAATATGATACTAAGATGGATGAATTATTCCATAAGAGACAATATGTTGTAAATAATATCGATAAGGCTGTAGAAGAAGGCTGGATTAAAGCATATTATCAGCCAGTTGTTTGGTCAAATAATAATAAGCTTTGTGGATGTGAGGCATTAGCTCGTTGGATTGATCCGGTATATGGCTTCTTATCACCTGGTGATTTTATTCCAGTATTAGAGGAAAGTAGACAAATTCATAAGCTTGATAAGGCTATATTTGAAATTGTTTGTAAGGATTTAAGAAACGCATTTGATTATAATCAACCTGCAGTACCTGTATCTATAAACTTCTCAAGACTTGATTTTGAGTTGATGGATGCGGTAGAGGTATTTGAGGGACTTGTAGAAAAATATAAGATTCCAAAGGAATATGTTCATGTTGAAATAACTGAAAGTGCATTAAATGATGAGCAAGGCTTCCTAGATAAGGCTATTAAGAGATTTGAAGCTGATGGCTTTGCAATATGGCTTGATGATTTTGGTTCTGGCTATTCATCATTAAATGTTTTAAAGGATTATAATTTTGATGTTTTAAAGATTGATATGAAGTTCTTATCTAACTTTAATACAAATCAAAGAGCAAAAGATATTATCGATTGTGTAATTAGACTTGCTGATAGCTTAGGTATGAAGTCTTTAACTGAGGGTGTAGAAACAAAAGAACAGGCTAATTTCTTAAAGGATGCTGGTTGTGTAAGACTTCAGGGTTATCTATTTGGTAGACCTATAACTAGAGATGAGCTATTAAAGGCAATTAAAGAAGGAAAATACGAATTATCATCTAGACAATTATAAAAGGAGTTCAAAACTCCTTTTTGTTTTTAAAAAAGATAAAATTAGCGATAATTTTTGTTTTTTTTATTACACATTTTTTTAAAATAGGTGTATAATATAAATAATAGGGGTGCTATTCATGGAAAGAAAAAGTATAGGAAATGCTGATTTTGTCGATTTGAAAAATAAGCTAGAGGCTTTATATGCAAAAACTAATGTTATTCATGTCGATTTGTCAGCTAAAAGAAGAAGATTTAATAATATTAAGGCTACCATAGATGGTATCTATGATAGATTTTTATGCATCTCTTCATTAGTTAATAAATATAATGAGAGCTTCACAATTACTTTTATTGATATTTTAACTAATGTCGTTAAAATTGTTGAATTAGAAGAGGTTAGCAATTGCTAATCACTTTTTATTATTTTATAATAAAACATGGGTGAGATATATGAAAGATTTTATTATTAAGAGTTTATTTACATCTGTAATATGTATAGTGATTGGCCTTTTATTTTTAGTATTGCCTTCAGCTGATCTAGTTAATTTTGTTTTTAACGCTGTCGGTATTATAGTTATCGCTATAAATATTATTCCATGTATTTACTTTTTTGCTTTAGCAAGAACTAATGAAAGATTATATAGCCTTGCAGTAATGTATCTAATTCCTGTTATTTTAGGTTTTGTTATTATATTTAATCACTATTTAGCTTTAGCTATTATTCTTGGTGTATATTTAATATTTGAACCAATTTTAAGAATAATTATTTTAAAGGATAAGAAAAAACAAATTATTAAAGAAATACCTTATTTTTTAATTGCCTTAGTTTTATTTTTTGTTCCTACAGCTACAGGCGATGTCCTAAATATTGGCGTTAAGGTATTTGGTGGTGTTATCCTATTTTTTGGTGTTTTAGGAGTTGTTTATAATTTATTAAGTGTTAAAAATGATGGTGGTACTAGTGGTCCTACTAAAAAGGAAGACCATGGAGATATAATCGATATTGAATATAAGGAGCTATAAATGAATTACAATCCAATTGACTTCGGCGCTTTTGCTGATGGTGTAAATGATGACACTTTAGCAATAAGACGTGCTATTGAAAAGGCACATTTGAATAAGGGAACTGTTGTTTTTAGTACGAATAGGGTTTACCGCTCTGGCATGATTGAATTACTTGATAACACGACATTATGCTTAGAGGAGGGCTCTAAGCTAATGATGACTGATGAACTAAAGTATTGTAGTAAAAATAATGTAGCTGATGTTAAGCCTCTAGATAAGCCTACATATGAGGATTGTAGCTATAATGGAGAGCCTAGCTTATTTTTTATTTATGCAAAAGGGAAGAAGCATATTAGAATAATTGGTGAAGGCGTTATAGATGGCAATGAAGAAATATTTTATGGTAAGCAAAATGAGCATCATATAGATGGTTATTTTTATCCTAGAGTGCCTTTAATATTTGTTGAAAATTGTAGCGATGTTTTATTAAATAAGGTAACATTACAAAGAAGTGCCTTTTGGACTGTTCACCTTGTTGGCTGTGATGGTGTTTCAATTGATGGTATAACAATTAATAATAATAGAATTTTAGCTAATTCAGATGGTATTGACCCAGATCATTGTAAGAATGTTATCATTAAAAATTGTAATATTTCATCTGCTGATGACTGTATAGTTTTAAAGACTACTGAGGCCTTTAAAAAATATGGCATATGTGAATGTGTAGAGATATTTAACTGTACACTTTCATCAACCTCTGCGGCTATTAAAATTGGTACTGAAACATGTAGCGATTTTAATAAGGTTTACGTTCATGACTGTAATATTTTAGATTCTAATAGAGGTATTTCTTTACAGCTTAGAGATGAGGGAAATATTACCCATTGCATATTTGAAAATATCTATATTGAAACAAAGAGATTTGAGGATTTATATTGGTGGGGTAAGGGTGAAGGTATCGCCATTACAGCTGTTAGAAGAAATAAAAATACTAATATAGGTTCAATTAGCCGTTGTGAATTCCAAAATGTTAAGATGAAATCTGAAAATGGTATTTTAATTTATGGTGAAGACCATAATATTCACCATCTTATGTTTGATAGCATTAATTTAGAGCTAGTTGAAAAAACAAATTATAAGAAGGACTTCCACGATTTAAGACCTTGTTATATAGGACCTATAGTTAATTCTGGCTTTACCTATCTATATTGTAAGAACGCAGAATATTTAAAATTCTCAGAATTTGAAACTAAAAATAGTACAAGTAATACAATTGATGAGGAATTTCAATTCATCAATTGTAATATAGTTTTAAGATAATAATTAGCTCTGATGATGTTTTATCAGAGCTTTTTTTCATCAATTATTTATGTCAGCAGTTGACATATTATTTAATTTTGCTATAATTTAAAAAGCTAAGGAGATGCAATTTATGGAAAAGATAGCTGTTTTAACTGATAGTAATAGTGGTATTACTCAAAAAGAAGGAGAAGCTTTAGGAATTAAAGTAATTCCAATGCCTTTTACAATTGATAACGTTGAATTTTTAGAGGATATTAATTTAACTCAAGAACAATTTTATGAAAAGCTAACTACAGGAGCTAATGTTTCAACATCTCAGCCTTCTATTGGTTTTGTTACATCTGTATGGGATGAGCTTTTAAAGGATTATGATAAGATCATTTATATTCCTATGTCTTCAGGCTTATCTAAGTCTTGTGAGGCAGCAGCTTTAGCAGCTAAAGCTAATTATGAAGGTATTGTTTATGTTGTAGATAATCAAAGAATATCTGTAACACAACGTCAATCAGTACTTGATGCCTTAGAATTGGTTCAAAAGGGCTATAGTGCTTTAGATATTTATAACAAATTAATGGAAATGAAATTCCAATCAGATATTTATATTATGGTAGACACTCTTAAGTATTTAAAGAAGGGTGGAAGAATTACTCCAGCTGCCGCAGCTGTTGGTGGAGTTTTAAAGATTAAGCCTATTTTACAAATTAAGGGCTTTAAGCTAGATAAGTTTAGAATGCTAAATAGAACATTAGAAAACGCAAAAAGAATTATGCTTGATGCATGTACTGATACTATTGAAAACACATTAAAGGAAATTGATGGAAGAACTGATAATGTTCACCTAGCTGTTGCGTATTCTGGTGTTGATGATACAAATGCTAAGGAATTTGTTAAGATGATTAATGAAAGATTCCCTGGCAAGGAAGTTATTTGTAATCCATTATCACTTTCTGTATCATGCCATATTGGAACAGGCGCATTAGCTATGGCTGTTTGCAAGAAATTACCTGAATAGTATTTAGAATTAAGCTTTAGGATAATTGTATTTAATATGATTATTTTAAAGCTTTTAATTTTTGCCTAGTATGCAAAATGTTGTTTGCTTTTGCAAATTGTAGTATAATACTACAATAAGAGGTTTAAATTGTATGCGTGTTAGAAAAA
>CAMOUK010000011.1 GCA_946626535.1 uncultured Caryophanales bacterium | reverse complement strand
TTATCTACGTTGATGAAAATGGTAACCCAGTTGATGCACCAGTTGAAGGTGAAGAAGTTGAAGAAGAAATCATTTATGTTGACGAAGATGGTAATGTTATTGAAAATCCAGAAGACTATGAAGAATTAGTTGAGGATGAAGAAGCAGAAGAAGATGAGGCTGAAGATGAAGAGGCTGAAGCTGAACCTGAAGAGGCTGAAGAAAAAGAAGATATCGAAGTTAATGATTTCGAAATTACTGATGCTGATGGTAATGTAAAGAAAATCAGAAAGAAATTCAACACAAGAATGATGTATGCAGAACCAGAAGCTAAGGAATATTATAGTGAAGTTAAGAATTACTTAGTAATGTATCGTGCTAGAGGTAGATATTCTTCTAGATGTGAAACATTTAGATATAAGGGCTTAGTTGCTAAGGTTGCTTTAGCAGGTAAGTCAATTAAGGTATTCTTAGCTATTGATCCAGCTAGCTTAGTTGATTCTAAATATCACTTCAAGGATATGTCTGAAAAGAAGCAATATGCTGAAGTTCCTACAATGATTAAGGTAAGATCTCCAAGAGGATTAAAGTACTTCAAGGAATTAGTTGATTTAATGATGGCTGCAAGAGAAGTTAAGCCTAAGAAGAATTTTGAACCAACTGATTATGCATCTGATTTAATTCCAAATGGTGAAGCTATTTTAGGTAAGTTTGGTCTACCTAGAGATTATCAATTAGAATCTGTTAATGTTGATAGTATTCCACAAGGATTACCTGAAAACTTAGAAAACTATATTCCACAAGTATCTGGTGAGCCTCTTGCTGAAGATGAACAAGAAGCTGTTGTATACTTAGATACTTTATGTCATCATTTCTTAGATGGTGATACTGTTAACCTACAAACTTTAAAATCATTACATGTTGTTCAAGCAGGTAACGTATTAAGAGTTAAAGCTCGTGGTACAGTAGATCGTAAGTTTAAGATTTATGCTGAATATTATGATGAGAATGCATTACAAATGCTTCTTGTAACAAACTCTACAGCTATTAAGGTTGTAAGATAAGAAAATAATAAAATCACTACCGAAAAGTAGTGATTTTTTTATTTATCATTTTTGATAAAATTAAAAAGACTGTGAATTCACAGTCTTTATTCTTTATCACCAATAATATTTGTTAAGAAGGTTATGGCATCAGCATAACTCATATCTAAAACATAAGATATTTCTTCACATATAAGCTTTCTTGCATCATTTAGATATGTTTCATCACATGCATGAAGCTTTCTACCCTTATCCTTTAAGCCTTTAGAATGCTCGATAATAGAAATCATAAGCTTGTATATTTTTAATCTATCACCATTTCTAATGATTTCTGAGAATACCTTTTTTCTTTCATTTTCATTATCTATCCAAAAAGGTTCAATGTTAGGTACTTCATTAATAATGTCATTTATTTCATTCTTTGAAAGAAGTGTTTTTAATTTAATTTCAGTAATTGGATTATCGACCTGAACTTGAAGGGTAGCACGATTGTCATTAATTGGCTTTAAAATATAATATTTTTTTTCTTCACCATTAAAAACCCTATCGATGATGCCATCGATGCGGCAAAGACCACAAGTGGTATAGACGATAATATCGCCTTGATTATACATCTTAAAGCCCCCTTTTGCTAAAAATGTCGACATATTCGCGTTTATATTATACCAAAAAAATACTTTTAATTCAATTCAAAAATTACTACCAATTTGAAAAGATATATTATATAATATATTTCGTGAAAATAGGTGATGATTTTGATAAATAATTATTTAGATTTTAAAAACTTCATAACCAATTTAGATTATAAACCAACACTATTATTACATGCGTGCTGTGCACCTTGCTCAACACATTGCTTAATGGTGTTAAAAAAATATTTTGATATCACTATTTTTTATTCTAATGATAATATTTATCCAGAAGAAGAATATAATAAAAGATTAGTAGAGATTAAGAATTTCTGCGAAGCCTTCGATATCAAGATAAAGGTTTTAGATGATGGATATAATCATCAAGATTTTTTAGATGCTATAAAGGGCAAAGAAGAATTAGGTGAAAGAAGCGAACGCTGCTATAATTGTTATTTATTAAGATTAGAAAAAAGTGTAATCAAGGCTAAAAAATTAGGCTTTGAGTATTTTACTACTACACTTTCTTTATCACCATTTAAGAATTCTAATTGGATTAATGAGATCGGCTACAATTTAGAAGAAAAATATGGTGTTAAATATCTTTATTCTAATTTTAAGAAGGAAGATGGCTATACTGATTCAATTAGAATGAGCGAAGAGTATTGTCTTTATAGACAAAACTATTGTGGCTGTGAATTTTCTATGAAGGAGAGGTTAGAACATGATAGAGCTAAAGAAGAAAACAAAAGTTAATAGATTAAGCCTAGATACTAATCGACGTATGATCTTTGTTAGCGATATGCATGGTGACCTTATTACCTTTAAGGAAGGATTAGAAGAAATAGGCTTTAATGACAATGATTATCTATTTGTCATTGGAGATATGTATGAAAAGGGAGACCTTACATATAATCTTAAGACAGCTAGATATTTCATGGAATTAAATAAAAAAGATAATGTTTTTTGTATGAGTGGAAATTGTGATGAGGTATTAAGATTTATTTTACCTAAGGAAGCTCATAAGGATTTTTTATATTATACGCTAGTTAGACAAAGATCAATTATTAACGATATGGCACTTGAAATGAAATATCCTTTAGGTAAGGATATGGATATCGATGACTTTGTTAATAAGGTTAAGGAAAAGTATAAGGATTTATATGATTTTATGGATAGCTTAGATGATGTAATAATTATCAACGATAAGCTAGTTTTAGTACATGGTGGACTAGATGATATTAATAATATACCTGAATATGCCCTACCAATGCTGAAATATGATAATTACTATATGAAGGCTAATCCTCAAAAGCTTATTACTATAGTTGGACACAATCCAACTAGAAATTATCGTTCTGATGTGGCTTGTCAAAATCCTATTTTAGATTTTAAGAAAAAAATCTTTTCTATAGATGGTGGAAACCATTTAGTAAAGGGCGGACAAATTAATTTTTTAGTGCTAGATAGTTTAGCATCTATGAAATTTAGCTATCTATATGTAGATCATTATGAAAAACATGTAATGAATTATACAGTAAGCTACGATGAACCAGAGGATAAGGTTAATTTCACATATGGTACTCAAAATGAAATTAAGGTTTTAGAAAAGGACTTAGATTTTTATTATGTAAAGGATTTAAGAACTAAGGTTTTAATGTGGGTTCAAAGCTCTAATGTTTTTGAATCTGATGGTAAGTATTATTGTTATGAAGGCTCTAATACCTTCCTATCAGTAATAAAGGGCGATGTAGTATCAATTATAAAAAGAGGTAAACCTTACAGTGTAATTAAGAAGAATGGTTATGTAGGATTAATTGAAACAAAGTATTTGGAATATGATCTTTAAATATAATATCTTAGAGGATATTAGTCTTATTGATTATCTCAATTCTTTTTATTTATCTAAATCTAAAATTTATACTTTGTTTTTAGAAAATAGAATTAAAATAAATGACAAATTAGCTAAAAGAGAAGATTTGTTAAAGGAAAATGATGTTTTATCAATAGATGATAATTCTCATATAGATTTTTCTATATCTGATAAATCTATAGATGTTATTTATGAAGATGATTATTTGTTAATCATAAATAAGCCTCAAGGTATCATTATCCACGATGAAAAGGAAAATGATAATTCATTATCTAATAGGGTAGCTCGCTACTATAAGGATAATAATATTGATACGGCTATAAGATTTGCCCATAGATTAGATTACGATACTACTGGGCTTATTATATATGTTAAGGATATGCTTACCTTCTCATATATAAATCATTTTGTGGAAAATCACGAAATTAAAAGAACATATAGATGTCTTGTTGGTGGACATTTGAATAAAAAAGAGGGAAGAATAAATGCCCCTATTTCAGGTGATAGACATAATAGTAAGAAATATTTAGTTGCTAAAAATGGAAAAGAAGCTATTACCGACTATAAGGTTATTAAAGAATATGATGGCTATAGTTTGGTTGAGCTCTTACTTAAAACTGGTAGAACTCACCAAATTAGAGTACATATGTCATATTTAGGCCATCCTCTACTTGGGGATAGCTTATATGGAGGAAATAATAAATTAATTAAAAGGGTAGCACTACATAGCTACAAATTAAATTTATTTCATCCAGTATATAAAAAGGAAATTGAGGTAATTTGTAAGCTCCCTTCTGATATGAAAGGACTTGTTTAGTATGCTGTTTAATAAACACATGAGAAAGTATTATTTAAAATACTTTATTTTATATTTAATTGGCATAGCTTCGCTTATAGCGGTAGACTATGTACAAGCATATATACCTGAATTTTTAGGTAACATAGTTAAGATTATTAATAATAATACCGATGGATTAGTATCTTATGATGAAGCCTTAAAGACTGTATCTGAGATAGTAGGTAAGGTATTAATTATTGCCGTTGTTATGTTTTTTGGTAGAATGATTTGGAGATTTGGCTTATTTAATGCCTCAGGACGTATCGAAGGTGATTTACGTCATGAAATGTTTTTAAAGAGCGAAAGACTATCTCAAAAATACTATCATGAAAATAAGGTTGGCTCTATTATGAGCTGGTTTACATCAGATTTAGAAACAATAGAAGAATATTGTGGCTTTGGTACTGTAACAATGGTAGATGCCTTCTTTTTAGGCGCTTTAGTTATAGTTAAAATGATACAGTTAGATTATATTTTAGCTATCATTTCATTTATCCCAATGATATTAATCATTGTGTGGGGCTTCTTAATTGAACGCTATATGTCTAAAAAATGGACTGAACGTCAGGAAGCTTTTGATAGCTTATATGATTTTACACAAGAAACATTTACAGGTATTAGAGTAATTAAAGCATTTGTTAAGGAAACTGCTGAAATTCATGCCTTCGCTAAAATTGCAAGAAAGAATAAGGATGTAAATATTT
The DNA here is from genome assembly GCA_946626535.1 of uncultured Caryophanales bacterium. Next base: position 36,176 of record CAMOUK010000011.1, on the reverse strand, counting down.
CATTTGCGAGAATATCAGTTATATTTGATGTTTTAATTGAGATAATTATTGCCGCTATCGTTTCAATGATTTTAGGCTTTGGTGGCTATGCAGTATATGCTTATGTTACTGATACACCATTTGTTGTTTTTGGCCATCAAATAGCTATGGATGCTGGTAAGCTTGTTGCCTTTACAAGCTATTTTGATCTACTTATTTGGCCTATGATTGCAATGGGACAAATTGTTGCGATGAGAAGTAGAGCCAAGGCTTCATTAAAGAGAGTAGCTAATTTCTTAGATGCAGATGAGGATATTAAAAATCCAGAAAATCCTTATATTTTAAATGATGTTAAGGGTAAGATTACATTTAAGAATTTCTCATTTAGTTATCCTGATGCAGTTGATATTCAATCTTTAAAAAATATTTCATTTGAAATCAACCCAGGAGAATCTGTAGGTATAGTTGGTAAAATTGGTAGTGGTAAATCTACTTTAGTTAATTCACTTTTAAGATTATATAATGTTGAAAAAGGAACAATATTTATCGATGGCCATGACCTAATGGAATGTGATATTAAATCTGTTAGAGATTCAATTGCTTATGTTCCTCAAGATAATTTCTTGTTTAGTGATAAGGTATTTAATAATATTGCCTTTTCAGATAGAAGTAGCGATAGAATTAGGATAGAAAATGCAGCAAGATTTGCCGATGTACATGACAATATTGCTGATTTTAAGAATGGATATGATACTATTAGTGGTGAACGTGGTGTAACTCTATCTGGTGGACAAAAACAAAGAATTGCCATCGCTAGAGCTTATTTAAAGAATTCACCTATTATGATTATGGATGACTCAGTTTCTGCGGTAGATGTTAAAACTGAGGAACACATTTTACATAATATTCATGAATTTAGAAAGGGTATGACAACTATAGTTATAGCCTCACGAGTTTCTACTGTATCTAAGTTGGATAAAATCGTAGTTTTAAAGGATGGAGAGCTTGAAGCTTTCGATACACCTTCAAATCTAATGAAGATATCTCCAACCTACCAAAAGATGGTATACCTTCAAGAACTTGAAAAAGAAGTTGAAGGAGGTAATGAATAATGGAAGAAGAATTAATGACCTTAAAAGGTGATAAAAAGATACCTTTAAGAATATTATTTAAAAGAACTATGCATTATGTAAAACCTGAGCTTTTATCTTTTATATTAGCATTCTTGGTTTTAATAATTAACGTAGTTTTAGACCTATATTTACCGATTATATTATCTGGTATTATCGATAAATTACAACTTGATGAAATTAATTGGAATTATATATTAGGACAGGTATTCATATACTTTGGTATTTCAGCCGGCAATATGCTATTTATCTATGTTGAATCAATGCTATTACAGAAGACTGGTCAAAGAATTGTCTTAAAGCTTAGAGAGGATGTATTTACTCACATTATCGAAATGTCTTTAAACCAATTTAATGAAATGCCTGTAGGCTCACTTGTCACAAGAGTAGCTAACTACACTCAATCAATGAGTGACTTATTCACTAATTTATTAGTTAATGTTTTAAAAAATATTATCTATATTGTTGGTGTATATTCATTTATGCTTTACCTAAATATTCAAATGTCACTATTCGCACTTATTCCAGTATTTATAGTGGCAGTTACCTCATTTTTATTCTCTAAGGTTGTTGGTAATATATTTAGAAAGGAAAGAAAATGCATATCAGATATGAATACATATCTAAATGAAAACCTATCTGGTATGAAGATTACTCAAATATTTAACCAAGAAAAGTATAAGGAAGAAGAATTCTTAGTTAAGAATAATGCCTTAAGAAAATCTAGATATCAGGTTATACTATGCTTCGGCTTATATAGACCATTTATTACTTTAATTTATATCCTATCTGTTGCAGGATGCTTATATTTAGGATTTAAGTTTGGTCTATCAGGTGGTATGGTTGTTGCCTTCTACCTATATTTATCTAAATTCTTTAACCCAATTCAAAACCTTGCTGATCAGCTAAATGGCTTACAAAAGGCATTTACAGCTTCTGAAAGACTATTTAATCTACTAGATGTAGCACCAGAAGTAAGAGATGCTGAAGATGCTATTGATATTGAAAAGTTTGAAGGTAAGATTGAATTTAAGAATGTTTGGTTTGCCTATAATGGTATCGATTGGATATTAAAGGATGTTTCATTTGTTGTATATCCACATCAAAGAGCTGCCTTCGTTGGTGCAACAGGTGCTGGTAAGACAACAATACTTGGCTTAATTGTTAGAAATTATGAGATTCAAAAGGGTCAAATTTTAATTGATGATATCGATATTTCAAAAATTAAGATTAAATCCTTAAGAAGAGCAATAGGTCAAATGATGCAAGATGTTTTCCTATTTAGTGGATCTATTAGAGATAATATTACTCTTCATGATACAAAATATAATGATGAAGAAATTTATGATGCATGTAATTATGTTAATGCGACATCATTTATCGATAAGCTTCCAAAGAAGCTAGATGAGGTTGTTATTGAGCGTGGTGAAAACTTCAGCCAAGGTCAAAGACAATTACTTTCATTTGCTAGAACAGTTTTAGCAAAGCCTCAAATTTTAATATTAGATGAGGCTACAGCTAATATTGATACGGAAACAGAGGTTCTAATTCAAGAATCATTAGAAAAGATGATGAATATTGGTACTACCTTAGTTGTTGCCCATAGATTATCTACAATTCAGCATGCTGATATTATTTTAGTTTTATCTAAAGGTGAAATTGTTGAACGTGGTAATCATCAGGAGCTTTTAGCAAAGAAAGGCTTATATTATAATTTATATAAATTACAATATGATGATCAAGCAAAATGAAGAAGAAAATATTAATATTTGCAGTTCCAATTACAATATTTATAATTATATTTTCCTTGTTATTATTCTTTAATATTCCAAGAATAAAATATAAGTATAATCCTGAAAAGGATAGTTATTTTGTAGCTGAGGTATTTGGTAATGCCTCAAGCTACGAAATATTAGATGAATATAAGGGTAAATTAGTTACCGATATTGGCGTTAGAGCCTTTTATAATCATTCTAATTTAAAGGAGATTAAGCTAGGAAAAAATGTTGAATATATCAATAGATTAGCCTTTGCTGAGTGCCCAAAATTAGAAAAAATAAATTTAGAAAATGTAAAAGAGATTTCTAAAAATGCTTTTAATTATGATACGTCATTAACTGAGGTTAATTTAGATAATATAGTAAATTTAGGAGCTTCTGTATTTTTAAATACATCGCTAGAAAAAATTAATTTTAACGATAATACTAGATTATTATCTATAGGAAGCTTATGCTTCATGAATACTAATATAAAATCAATCTCAATACCAAAAAGCTGTTATTTTATTGGCGAGGATTGTTTTTATAATTGTAAAAATTTAATACAAATTAACGTATATGGTTCACTTCTTAAAAACAATAGCTATTTAAAATCATTAGATATTGTCAACTATATTGATTAATTAATTATTAAATCATATAATAATTAAAATAAATGAAATGAGGTTATCTTTATGAATAAAGGTTTAAGAGAAAGTATTTTAAGAAATTTAGAACAAAATAGTAGAATAGAGCTTGATATGCTTGCAACTATGCTTGGTGTTTCAAAGGCGGAGGTCGCCAATGAAATTCAAGATATGGAAAATGAGCATATTATTTGTGGCTATACTACGCTTATAAATTGGGATAATACTGAAAAAGAAATCGTTACAGCCTTAATAGAAGTAAAGGTATCTCCTCAAAGAGATTTAGGCTTTGATAATATAGCTGAAAGAGTAGCTAAATTTAATGAGGTTACTTCAGTTTATTTGATGAGTGGTGGCTTTGATTTTATGGTTTTAATTGAAGGAAAGAGTATGAAGAAGGTTGCTAGATTTGTCTTTGATAAGCTATCAACTTTAGATACTGTTTTATCTACATCAACTCATTTCGTATTAAAAAAGTATAAGGATCATGGTGTAAGCTTAATTGATGTTAAAGAAGATAAGAGAATGATTGTGAGTGCTTAATTATGAAAAATTTTTTAAACAAAAAGGTCTTAGATATTAAGCCTAGTGGAATTAGAAAATTTTTCGATGTCGCTTCTGAAATAAAGGGAGCTATATCTTTAGGTGTAGGAGAACCAGATTTTGATACTCCTTGGCACATTAGAGAAGAAGGTATCTATACCCTTGAAAAGGGAAGGACATATTATACTTCCAATTCAGGCTTGAAGGAATTAAGAATTGAAATTGCCAATTATTATAAGAGAAGATTTAATTTAAGCTATGATCCACTTTCTCAAATTTTAGTTACAGTAGGTGGAAGTGAGGCTATCGATGTAGCCTTAAGAGCGATGATTGAACCAGGGGATGAGGTTTTAATCGCAACACCTTGTTATGTATCATATGAGCCTTGTGCTATTATGGCAGGGGCAACTGTTAAAACAATTAATTTAAAAAATGAAAATAGTTTTAAATTAACTAAGGAAGAATTAGAAGAAGCTATCACACCTAAAACTAAAGTTTTAATTATTAATTATCCTAATAATCCAACTGGCGCTATTATGGAAAAAGATGATTATGAAAAGATAGCTCCAGTTATCATTAAAAATGATATCATAGTAATTAGTGATGAAATATATAATGAATTAACATATAATGGTAAAAATCCTTCATCTATCGCTCGGGTAGAAGGTATGAAGGAAAGAACTATCGTTGTTAATGGCTTTTCTAAAGCTTATTCAATGACTGGTTGGCGTTTAGGCTATGCAATGGGACCAAAAGAAATTTTAGCCCAAATGATTAAGATACATCAATTTTGTATCATGTGCGCTCCAACAAATAGCCAATATGCTGGTGTTGAAGCCTTAAGAAATGGCGATGATGATGTTAAATTAATGCGTGATTCATATAATGAAAGACGTAGATATTTATTATCGAGATTAAAAAATATGGGCATAGATTGCTTCGAGCCTTTTGGTGCTTTTTATGTATTTCCTGATATAAGAAAATTTAAAATGTCATCAGAGGATTTTTGTATGAAGCTTTTAGAATCTAAGAAGGTCGTTGTAGTACCTGGAGATGCCTTTGGTAAATCTGGTGAGGGCTTTATTAGAATTTCATATGCTTATTCAATCGATGATTTAAAGATTGCTTTAGATAGAATAGAAGAGTTTGTAAAAGAGCTAACAGTATAATCTGTTGGCTTTTTTATATAACTTGTTATATAATTATTAAACGGTGGTTTATATGGAAAAATATGAAATAAATAAATTCGTTGAAGAATATAAAAAAAGAATCGATGATTTATTTTATGCCTTCAATGTTGAAAAAAATAAAATAGAATATGAAACGCTAAAGAGTCAAATTGAAGACCCTCTTTTTTGGAATGACCAAAAGAATGCTCAAAAGGTTATAGGTGAAGCTAATTTAATTAAGCAAAAGCTAGATTCATATAATTTAGCTAAAAATAGATTTGATGATGTTTTAGAATTAATAGAGCTTGCTGAAATTGATGAGCAAGCTTTAGAAATGCTAGATGACGAAATTGCTGATTTTAAAAAAGCCTTTGAGAAAATTGAAGAAAAGGCTTTGTTATCAGGAAAGTATGATTTTAATGATTGTATTTTAGAACTACATCCTGGTGCTGGAGGTACTGAGTCTATGGACTGGGCCTTAATGCTTTTTAGAATGTATAATAGATATTGTCAAAAAAATGGCTTAAAGGTAACTATCCTAGATTATCAGGCTGGTGATGAGGCTGGTATTAAGTCTGTTACTATGGCTATTAAGGGTGAATATGCTTATGGTATGCTAAAGGGTGAAAGAGGAGTTCATAGATTAGTTAGAATTTCACCTTTTGATTCTAATGCTAGACGTCATACATCATTTTGCTCATGCGATGTATCACCTCAAATAAAAGAAGCAGATGATGTAGTTATTAAAGATGAGGATATTAGAGTTGATACATTCTTAGCCTCTGGTCATGGTGGACAGGGTGTTAATACAACCTATTCAGCTGTAAGAATTACTCATTTACCTACTAATATTGTTGTTACATGTCAAAATGAAAGAAGTCAATTAAAAAATAAGGACATCTGTATGAGTGTCCTAAAGTCTAAATTGCTAGAATTAGAATTAAAGAAGCAAGAAAGTGAATTAAAAAATATTAAAGGGGAGCAAATGGCTATTAATTTTGGTTCTCAAATTAGATCTTATGTATTTACACCATATACTATGGTAAAGGATCATAGAACAAATTATGAGAATTTTAATGTAGAGGCTGTAATGGATGGAGAGCTTGGTGGCTTCATCGATGCCTACTTAAAATATATAGCCAGTGGTAAATAATGGAAGATTTAAAAAAATTAAAAATTAAAAAATTCCTTAAGCAATATGCCTTTATTAGCTTAGGTGTATTACTATTGGATCTTGGCTTTTTCTATTTTTTAGAGCCAGGTGGAATAGTACTTGGGGGTATGCTAGGTATTTCAATTATCATATCTCCTGCCTTAGAAGCACTGGGTAGCTGGTTTACTACATCTATTTTCATATATATTGTTAACGCAATATGCTTAGTTTTAGCTTTAATATTTATTGGTAAGGATTTCTTTATTAAAACTATTTATGCTTCAGTATTATCACCTACAGTACTTTTTATATGTGAAAAGACGTTAGATCCTAACTTTTTCTACAATACGATAAGTGATGGTAATAAGCGGTGGATTTGCATGGTTTGTGGCGTAATACTTTCAGGCCTTGGTATTGGTACAGCGGTTAAATATAACGGCTGTACAGGTGGTATGGATGTTATTCAAAAGATAATATCAAAATATTTAAAGGTACCAATGTCAACAACTATGTATGTAACAGATATGTTTGTTGTTTTAATATATGGCTTTGGCTTTAATCCATTTACTTATAATATTGAAAACGTAGTTTATGGTGTATTAGGTGTATTTGGCTCTGGATATATTGTAGATTTTGTAGCTTTAAGCTTAAAGCCTCGAAGAACTATGTATGTAATTACTAAGAATCCAGAAAACATTAAACAATTAATTTATGATAATTTAAATAGAGGTGTAACCTTCAATAAGGTTGTTGGTGGCTATACAGGCGATGACCAGGTTATGGTTATTTGTACAATGGATAAGAATGAAGCATATAGGATGACTACTATTGTTAGTGAGGCTGATCCAAAAGCCTTCACCTTCGTTACCTCATGTAAAGAGGTTAGAGGTGAATATGATAGAAAGGGTATCTTATGATAGTTACTAATTTAAAAAAACTAAAAAATAATAATTATTTAGTTACTATTGATGATGAGGATTATAAATTTGATGAAGAAATTATTTTAAATTATCGTTTAGTTAAAGGAAAAGAGCTAGATGAAAAAACCTTAAAGGATGCGATAATTAAAAATAATATTGCCCTTTATTACAATAAAGCCCTAAATTATGTTGTAAAATATCAAAAGGGTTCAAATGAAATATATGATTATTTAAAAAAATATGAGCTTGATGATAAGGATATTTACTTTATTATCAATAAATTAAAATCTATTAAGCTAATTGATGATAATAAATTGATAAATAATTTAGTATCTAGTTTAGTAAGAAACGCTAATGGCATTAATATGATTAGAGAAAAGCTTTATCAAAAGAAATTTAATTCTAGCTTAATTGATGAAGCATTAAAAGCTATCGATTATGATGAATATTATGAGGCTTTAAATAAATTAGTAATAAAATCAAAAGAAAAATATAAGAAAGAAGAAAATGATTATAAAAGATTAATTAAAATTAAAAATTATCTTTTACAAAGAGGCTATACCTATAGCGATATAGAAAATATAGATATTTAAATTTTGGTATGATTGTTTCAACAATTATACCTTTTTTTATTGTGTATTTTATTGTATAATAAAATAAATGAGTTCAATTACAGAAAGGAATAATTATATATATGGGTGTTAGAGAAAAAATTGATGCGAACTTTCTATATTTTTTTGACCAAGGACAAAGCTATAAATCATATGAAGTCTTTGGTGCGCATCTAGTAAAGGATGAAAAGGGGAATAATGTTGCCTGTGAATTTTGTCTATACGCTCCTAATGCTAAAAGAGTTCAGCTAGTAGGAGAATGGAATAATTTCGAAGAGAATAAGCATGAACTTTACTGTATAGATGAAAAGGGTATTTGGTATGCTAAGCTTGAAGGTAATTATGAATGGCAAAGATATAAATATCTAATTACTACTCATCAAGGTGAAAATTTATATAAGGCAGATCCATATGGCTTTTATACTCAAATTAGACCTTGTCAGGATTCTAAGGTTTATGATATTGACGGCTATAAGTGGAACGATGATGTTTGGATGTATACTAAAGAAAAAACATATGATAAGCCAGTTTTAGTATATGAGATGCATTTGGGTTCATGGAAAAGAAAAGGACCTGGAGATAATGATTTTTATATGTTTAACGAAATTGCTCCAATGCTTGTTGAATATCTAAAGGATTTTGGCTATACACATGTTGAGGTAATGCCAGTATATGAGCATCCACTAGATGCATCTTGGGGTTACCAAGGAACTGGCTATTATGCAGTTACTCCACGTTATGGTGTGCCTAAAGATTTTATGTATTTTGTAGATTTATTACACCAAAATGGTATCGGTGTAATTATGGACTGGGTTCCAGGTCATATCTGTAAGGACCCTCAAGGTCTATATAGATTTGATGGTACATATCTATATGATTATCAAGATGAAAGCATAAGAGAAAATAAGGAATGGGGTACAGCTAATCTAGATTTAGGTAAAGGTATTACTCAAAGCTACTTGGTTTCAAATGCTTTATTCTATATGAGATATTTCCATATAGACGGCTTTAGAATTGATGCTGTATCAAATATCATCTATTACATGGGAAATGTTAATAGAGGCCAAAATGTAGGTGCTTGTGAATTTTTAAAGAAGCTTTCTGGCGTCTTATTTAATGAAGATGATAGAATCTTATTGTGTGCAGAGGATTCATCAGCTCACCCTGGTGTAACTAAGCCATGTTCAATGGGAGGTTTAGGCTTCAACTATAAGTGGGATATGGGCTGGATGAATGATACATTAAAATATTTCAAGCTAGATCCAATCTATAGAAAATTTCATCATAATCAATTAACTTTCTCAATGGCTTATTATTATAATGAGCAATTTATGCTACCGCTATCACACGATGAGGTAGTTCATATGAAGGGCTCACTAGTAAATAAGATGCCAGGAGATCAGTGGCAGCAGTTTGCTAATTATAGATTATTAATTGGCTATATGATGACTCACCCAGGAAAGAAGCTACTTTTCATGGGTAATGAGCTTGCATCTTATGATGAATGGCATTTTGAAGGAGAGCTTCCTTGGCATATTTCTAGATTCCCAATTCATGATGCGGCAACTAGATTTGTTAAGGATATGACAAAACTTTATAAGAATACTAAGGAATTTTGGCAGTTAGATTATAGTCCTAATGGCTTTAGATGGATTGAGGCTAATAACGCTGACCAATCAATCTATATTTTTGAACGTCATTCAGTAGATAATCATGTAATTGTTGTTATGAACTGTACGCCAGTTACATATGATAATTACCGTATCGGTGTTGAAGGCGATTATATGTATGAGGAATTAATTAATTCAGATAAGGATATTTATAATGGCTCTGACAGAGTTAATCCAATTCCAATTACTGTTCAAGATGTACCTTGGCAGAATAAAGAACGTTCAATTTTAATGACTGTTCCACCACTTGGAATTTCAGTTTTAAGACCGGTTGAAAGACCAAAACAAGAGGCTAAGCCTAAAAAAACAACTACAAGGAAAACTACTAAAAAGAAAGAATAAATAGTATAAAGTTAAAAATGATATTTTTAAATATAACTTTTTATGGTATACTTTTATATGTAGTTTTTAGCAAGAATTAAAGAAAATGGAGATTATTTATGAAGTATAATGCATTTGATAATACAAAAAATTTCAAAGAGACATTTATGTCAATTGTTGAAAATCATTATGCTATAGATTTTAAGGATTCAACACCTTATCAACAATATGTTTGTTTAGGTGAAATGCTTAGACTTAAGATAGCTGATGATTGGAAAAGATCTAAAAAGATCGTAAAGGAAACTCATTTAAAGAGAGTATTCTATTTTTCAATGGAATTCTTAATGGGTAGAATGATTACTAATAACCTAATGAATGCTGGTGTTTATCCAGTAGTTAAGAAGGCCTTTGAGGAAATGGGTATCGATATTAACGAGGTAGAGCATCAAGAAACAGATGCTGGTTTAGGTAATGGTGGTCTAGGTAGACTTGCTGCCTGCTTTATGGATTCAGTAGCTTCACTTGGCTTGCCAGTTTATGGTAACTGTATTAGATATAGATATGGCTTTTTCGAGCAAGGTATTAAAAATGGTTACCAGGTAGAACACCCAGATAGATGGTTAAAGGATATTAACGTTTGGGAAATTAGAAAGGATGAGGACTCTATTGAAATTCCTTTCTATGGCTATATCGATATTCAAAATGAAAATGGTAAATTAAAAGTTATGCATAAAAATGCTGAATATGTTAAGGCTGTTCCATATGATATTCCTATCATTGGTGATAACAACCATGTTGTTACATCATTAAGATTATGGAGTGCAGAACCAGCTAATACATATCCTGCAACTGACCCATTTGAATATAATAGAAAATTAAGAGAAATTTCATCTATGTTATATCCAAATGATGATACATATGAAGGAAAAGAATTAAGATTAAAACAACAATATTTCTTCGTATCAGCAGGTGTAAGAAGCGCTATTGCTTCACATAAGCAAAATTATAGAACTGTTAAAAATCTAGATAAGAAAATATTATTCCATATCAACGATACTCACCCAGCTATGATTGTAGCTGAATTAATGAGAATCTTAGTTGACGAGGAGCATTTAGAGTGGGAAGAAGCATGGAATATCACAAGAAATTCATGCGCATACACTAACCACACTATTTTAGCTGAAGCATTAGAAAAGTGGCCAATAGATTTATTTAAGAATTTATTGCCAAGAGTTTATACAATCATCGAAGAAATTAATAGAAGATTAATGATTGAATTCGATGAGAAGTTTGGTCCAAATTCTGAACAAGCATATAAGATGGCAATCCTAAAGGATGGCCAAGTTCATATGGCTAATTTAGCAATCCATGGTTCATTTAGTGTTAATGGTGTTGCTGCCCTTCATACTGAAATTTTAAAGAATATCGAAATGAAGGTATTTAATGATTATTATCCAAATAAGTTCAATAATAAGACAAATGGTGTAACTCATAGACGTTGGTTATTACATATTAACCCAGAGCTAGTAGATGTATTGAATAAGATTTGTCCTGATTGGGTAAAAGATCCTGAAAAAGAATTTGAAAAGCTATTACCATATGCTGATGATGAAAAGATTCAACAAGCATATGCCATAATGAAGAGAAAGAGAAAACAAGCTTTAGCTAATAAGATTTATGCATCTCAAGGTATTTCACTTGATACTAATTCAATCTTTGATGTTCAGGTAAAAAGATTACATGAATATAAGCGTCAGCTAATGAATGCTTTACATATTATGTATATCTATAACAGATTAAAGACTGATCCTGCATTTAGAGATAACTATTATCCTCATACATTCATCTTTGGTGCTAAGTCAGCAGCAGGCTACGTTTTAGCTAAGAAGATTATTAAATTAATCAACACAATTGCTGATAAGGTTAATAATGATTATGAGACAAATTCACTATTAAAGGTTGTATTTGTTGTAAATTATAACGTAACATATGCTGAAACTATTATTCCAGCTGCAGATGTATCAGAACAAATTTCTACAGCTTCAAAGGAAGCATCTGGTACTTCAAATATGAAGTTTATGATGAACGGTGCTATTACTTTAGGAACTATGGATGGTGCTAACGTTGAAATTCATGATTTTGTTGGTGATGATAATATCGTTATCTTTGGTATGACTGCTAAAGAAGTAACTGATATTTACGCAAATGGTGGCTATAATCCAATGGATTATTATCAAAATGATGGTCGTATTAAGACTGTTGTTGACCAATTAACAAATGGATTCTTTGAAAATGTTGCCCCTGATGAATTTGAGATGATAAGAGATAGATTATTAACTCAAGATACATTCTTCGTATTAAAGGATTTCGCATCATATGTTGAAGCTCAAGAAAAGATCAATGAATTATATAAGGATCAAAAGAAGTGGCTTCATATGTCAATTGTTAACACAGCTAAATCTGGATTCTTTACAACAGATAGAACAATGAGACAATATAATGATGACATTTGGAATTTAACACCTATTAGATTAGAAAAATAATTAGGAGGGCATATGCCCTCCTTTTAGGAGATATTATGGTAGAATTTAAAAAAGAATTAGAAATAGATGAGAAAATTAATAAGCTAAATTCTCTAACTAGAGTTTTATCTATCGTAAGATTAATTCTTGCCATAAATTTAATAATTTGGGTTATTTGTGCTTTTTCTTATTTAGGAATGTATATTTATATAGCTATAGCTTCATTTGTTGTTATGCTGTTATTTTTATTATTTTCTAATAAGGCATATATATCACTTTCATTTTATAAAAAGAAAAAGGATGTTTATGTTTCTCATAAAAGAAGAAGAGAATTAAAACTAAATTATTTTACAGATAATGGTAGAGAATTTTTAAATAAGGAAGATTATAAGCTTGCAGATTTAGATATTTTTGGTAAAGGCTCATTATTCCAATATTTAAATGTTGCTAAAACAAAGCCTGGAAGAGAACTTTTAGCAAATAGCTTAAAAAATAATGTTAATAATCCGAAAGAATATCCTGATACTATACTTGCAATGTCTAATGAAAATATAGTAGATATAGAAGCATCGCTTCTAGAATTTAAGGATAATGCTAGAAATGTTGATTATGAGGAATATACTTCAGTATTAGGAAAAAAAATAGAATTTAAATTAATGTTTTTAATGCCTCTATTTTCTTTAATTGCTACTATAGTATATTTAATTATTTCACTTGTTAATCATTATAATTTACTTCCAGTATTATTCCTTGTTATCGCAACGATTGTTTTATCTAAGATGTTTTTAGATAATGATGTATTTAGACTTGATGCATCAAAATATTATAGCTTATCAAGTGCTTATTATAATTTATCAAAAACTATTATTAATACTAATTTTGATGATGAATATTATAAGAAATTACAAGAAACTATAAGCTCTAGATTAGATGATTTAAAAAGATTTAAAACTATTTATTCTTGGCTTTTAACAAGAAAAAATTTAGTTGTTAATCTAGTTTTAAATATATTTGCTTATGATTTCTTTATGATAATTTTTTATAATTCATTTATTAAGGCAACTCTTGATCTAGAGGATTTATTTAAAGCTATAGCTGAAATTGAGGTATTAACATCATTTACAACTATTTCGGTAGATAATGAGGTTTATTCAAAGCCTACCTTAAGTGATAAGATTAGCGCTAAAAATATGTATCATCCTTTAGTTAAAAATTGTGTTAAAAATGATTTTGAAATTACAGGTGGTGTAGTTTTAACTGGCTCTAATATGTCTGGTAAAACAACCTTTATGAGAACCTTAGGTATAAATCAAATTCTTGCTAACGCAAATGCTTTATGCTTTGCTGAAAGCTTTGCTACAGGTCATTATAATATTTATACATCATTAAGAGCTAACGATATGCTTCAAGAAGGTATTTCTACCTTCTATGCTGAAATACTTAGAATGAAGAAGGCAAATGAAGCTATAAAAAATGAAAAATGCTTAATATTAATCGATGAAATATTTAAAGGTACTAACGCTTATGAAAGAATAAGTGCTTCATTTAAGGTTATCGATAAATTTAATGATTATAAGGCATTATTTATTATTTCAACTCATGATTTTGAATTATGTGAAGCCAAAAATATAACTAATTATCATTTTAATGAAGATTATGATGATGATAATAAGATATCATTTGATTATAAAATAAAAGAAGGCAAATGTGCTTCTAAAAACGCATTATACCTTCTTAAGATGGCAAATATTATTGAAGATTAATTAAATAATTTAAGGCACCATTAGAATTATTATCTAGTGGTGTTTTTATTTCTAGCTTTTCTTCTAATTCACTATTTTTCATTGCGACCTTTAGATTACATAAATTGATAAAATCTAAATTAGAAGAAGAATCACCAATTCCAATAATTTTATAATTTTTATATTTATTAATTATAAATTTATAAAAATCAAATTCTGAATAATTTTTTGGACTAATTCTTATTATATGTCTTTTTAAGTCCTTAGCTATAATATTATAATTTAGTTCATTATTATTAATGTAATTAATAAAACTATCGATATTATCATTTGAAATAGCTACAAATATATTTGGTAAATTAACATTAAAGCTATCTAATTTTATTAAATTTCCCTTAGGGTAGAAAAAAGCTAATCTATCCTGATATTTATAAACATAGGTATTATTAATATCGTTAGACCATAAGGTATAGATAGCATCATCAAATTTATCAATTAGCTCATTTAATAAATTTATATTACCTTTATATATTTCATTATCAATTAAGCCTATATTATTTGAAATAGAATAGAAGTCTATTTCAAGTCCATATTTTTTTAATAAATTATCTATTTCATTAAAATATGAAGTTGAAATAATTACTAATTTATTTTTTTTATTAAATTCGTTAATATCCTTAATTGTTTCCTCTAAAATAAGACCATTTGAGGTAGTTAAGGTATTATCTAAATCTACTAAAGCTAGAATCATTTATATCACCTTTTATATTATCGCATTAAGTAATGAAAATTTCAAATTTTAAAACTTTAATTTTATGCACATCTATTATATAATATAATAGATAAGTGGGTGTTATTTTGAATACAATATTATTTAAAATATGGATTTTTAATTTCGATTTTACAACATTATTAAGCTTCTTAGTAGGAGCTATTTCTGGCGCGCTTATCATTTTGTTACTTTACGCCTTTTTTGTTTTAGCTAGTTTACGTGATAAGACTTTTATCATTAAGACTCAAGATGATTCCCTAACTGCTAAGGAGGTTAAGGATTTAATTGAAATAGCTCAAAAAACATATAAGGATAAAAAGCTTAGAGGAAAACAAGGTAGAATAGCCTACTGTAGTGATATTAGTAAGAATTTAGTTTATGGTATCGCATCTAAATTTTTCCCAAAAAGTAAGTATCCACTTTTAGAATTATCAGTTGATGAATTATTGATGCTTACAGTCTATATTGAAAAAAGACTAGAGGAAATTGTAAATAGAAGAGGCTTAAGATTATTAAAGAAATTTAAAATATCACAAATTATGGTATGGACTAACGCGACTAGTAAGGTTACATCATCTACAGCCTTTAAGGTAGCTAATGAGGTTAAGAGCGTAAGTGGTAAGGTTATGAAGGTTTTAAATGTTATAAACCCTATAACACTTGTAAGAAAGCTAACCTTTGAAAAGGCAATTAATATAATTATTGATAAATTATGTGTTGTTGCCATCGCGGTAGTTGGTGAAGAAACATTTAAGATATATAGTAAGACAGTATTTAATAAGACTGTTGAAATTGATTCAAATATTGATCAGGTATTAAAATCTATCGATGATGACTTCAAGAGTGCATTAAATGAACAAGAAGTTGAAGAAGTAGATGAGCCTATCAATGGGGATTTTAAATTTATGAAGAGAAATTACAAGCTTACAAACGTTAATGATAGTAAGGTTGAGGTTTTAGAGGATGCAAGATTCATGGTAAGGAGTGAGGACATTGAAGAAGAATAAAATTGAAAAGATTGATTTAGATGAAAAGTTCGAAATTCCCCAAGTCTTTAGAGGTACTAAGGACATTTTAAGAGGAAAAGAATATTTTCAAAGGGAAGATGTAGCATCACCCTTTCATGGCTCACATGTAAAGGATAACGTTTCTGTTGTCGATAATGCTGGTGTTGTTGATGTTGACTATGGTTATGATTTTGCTAGAGAGGCTTCAGATAAGCATATTTCAGATGAAGAATTAATTAGACGTCATGGTACAAAATATTATGAATTCAACAATATTCACAATAGTAGCGATAATGAATTATATGCTGATACAAATTATGATACATCTACAACTAAGGCTCCAGTAGAAAAGAAAAAGACTTCAAAGAAGCTATTTAGCTTTATTGAAAGTACAAATGATGTTTCAAAAATTACTGAAGAGGTTAATCAAGAAATTAATGATAGACTTAATCAGGTTGAAGAGGATTATAACGATAGTGAGGCTGAATTTAAGCTTAATATTCAAATTGATTCTGATAATCAAGACTATAATGAATATGATGCAAATATGCCTAAGCCAAGTCAGGTTAATATTCCTAACTTCCTATCTAGTAAGAAGGAAAAGGAGCCTGATACAGATATTAGCTATGATGACAATTTAGAATTTGAAATTCCTAAGATGGATGCACCTAATATCGAATTTGATGAGGAATATTCTAATCCAGCCTTAGATAAGAGCCAAACAATTGAAGAGGCAATTAGAAATATGAATAATAATACATATAAGTATGCTGAAGATAAGTATGCAGGTATGAGACAACCTGAGGTATCAGCTCCAAAGGCTGAAGAGGTTGAATATGAAGAACATGGCTTATATGATAATTATTATATTCCATATGAAGAGCTATTCGATAAGGGCGATGGAGTATCAGAAGAAGATACTGCATGGTTAACTGAAAAGAAGGAAACAATTAATCACGTATTAGAATCATTTGGTATCGAAGGTGAGGTTGTTAATTATACTAGAGGTCCAGCATTTACTAGATATGAAATTGGTCTTGCTGCTGGTGTAAATGTTAAAAAGGTAAACTCAATTTACGATAACCTACAGCTTGAGCTACAAGCTAAATCATTAAGACTTTTAGCTCCAATTCCAGGCAAGAATACAATTGGTGTTGAGGTTCCAAATGCTAAGGCAGATGTTGTTCATTTTGGTGATTTAATTACAGAAAAATGGATGAATGATAATAAGCCACTTAATGTTGCTTTAGGTCAAAATATCGATGGTTCAATCGTATATAAAGATATTACTGAAATGCCTCACTGCTTAATCGCTGGTGCGACTAAATCTGGTAAGTCAGTATGTATTAATACAATTTTAATTTCTCTATTAGTTAAGAATTCACCTGATAAGCTAAAACTAATCTTAGTTGACCCTAAAAAGGTTGAATTAGGATTCTATAATGACCTACCTCATCTTGCAACTCCAGTTATCGATGATCCAGAGCTTGCTGCTGAAGCATTAAATTGGGCTGTTAAGGAGATGGAAGATAGATATGAAAGATTTGTTAGAGCGAGAGTTAGAAATATCGAATCTTATTATGAAAAACAAAAATCAGATCCATCACTTCCAAATATGCCTTATATCGTAATTGTAGTAGATGAATTTAATGATTTAATTATGCAATGTCCTGATGTTAACTCATCAATTTTAAGACTTGCTCAAAAGGCTAGAGCTGCTGGTATGCATGTAATACTTGCGACACAACGTCCTACAACAGATGTTGTTAACGGTACTATTAAGGCAAACTTCCCATGTAAGATTGCATTTAGAGTTTCATCAAATATGGACTCAAGAGTTATTCTTGATGAAGGTGGAGCTGAAAATCTACTTGGTCGTGGTGATATGTTAATTAAGACTGATGGTCCACTTGTAAGAGCACAGGGTGCTTATATTTCAGATTCTGAAATCACAAATACAATCGATGTAATTATTAATGAATATGATCCTGATTTCTTATTTACTCATGAAGACTTAAAGGAAAAAAGAAGACAAGCAATGCTTGTTAGCGATTCAGGAGCTAGTAAGGATGTACAAGAATCAGAGGATTTATTATATGATATAGCTTTAGGCTGTATTCAACAGGGTATGTGTTCGATTAACTCAATTCAAAATGCTTTTGGGCTAGGCTTTAATAGAGCTTCTAGAATAGTTACTATTTTAGAAGAAAGAGGAATTGTATCACAGAAGAATGGTACTAAGGGAAGAGATATTTTAGTTGATGTATATCAATTAAATCAAATGTTCGGTAAAGCTAATGAATAATGAAGAGGCTGAGCTTAAATTAAAAAGGAAGCTAGTAGTTAAGCCCCTTATCTATCTAATAATTACGATTATAATATTTATTATATGTTTAGTTAATGTTAGAAGATTAGTATTGTTTTCCTTTTTAATATTTAATAATACAGTATTAATACCATTTGCATTATTCATAACAATTATATTGTTTGTTGGTGTAGAATCTGTTATATTTTATGTTTTTAATGCGAAGGATAGGAATGTAGCTATTAAAATTAATGATGTAGCTGATATTCCTAGATTCATTGATTTTATTTTGATGATTTCATTATTTTTAGTCGTATTTGTAATTACACCTTGTAATGTATCTGGTCCATCTATGGATGATACATTACATGATGGTAATAAAATAGTTTGTAGTGATTTATTCTATACGCCTAATTGTGATGATATAGTAATATTTGATTCGTCAAATTACACAGAGACAAAAACAGAGCTTTATATAAAAAGAATAGTAGCTAAGGAAGGTCAAAAGGTAGAATTTAAAAATTTAGCTTTATATGTTGATGACCAATTAGTATGTGAAAGTCTAACAAAATTTGAATTTGATAAGCTTTATACAACAAATTTTGAAGTTAGTCTAAATGAGAATAACGAAACATCATATACTGTTTCTAAAGATAAATATATCGTGTTAGGAGACAATAGAAATGTTTCATATGACTCAAGAAAATTTGGTGAAATAAATAGAAAAGATATTTATGGTAGAGTCTTATTTAGATTTTATCCATTTAGTGAAATAAAAAAGGATATTAGAAATTAGAATTATTAGGTTTATGGCCTAGAAAGGAATTATATGGAAAAAGATAATTTAAATAATTCTCATATTAATTGGTTCCCAGGCCACATGGCTAAAGCCATAAGAGAAATGAAAGAAAAGATGAGATTGGTTGATTTAGTAATCGAGCTTAGAGATGCTAGAATTCCAATTTCATCTGCAAATCCAGTAGTTGATGAAATAATTGGTAATAAGCCTAGATTAATATTATTAAATAAGGCTAATATTGCTGATAAAAATGTAACAAATGAATGGATAGAATATTTTAGAAATAAAAATATATTATGTTTAGATATAGATTCTTTAACAGGATATAATGTAAAAAAAATTACGAAATATGCTTCTTTAGCTCTTAAGGATGAATTTTTAAGAAGAGAGAAGAAACAAATTAAGTCTAGACTAGTAAAGGCAATAATTATAGGTATTCCTAACGTTGGTAAATCAACATTAATAAATACCTTAGCTAAAAGAAAGGCTACAAATGTTGGCGATAAGCCAGGTGTTACAAAAAATCAGACCTGGATCAATGTATCAGAGGATTTAATATTACTTGATACTCCAGGTATTTTATGGCCAAAATTTGAAGACCAAAAAGTAGCTATTAAGCTTGCCTTTGCAACATCAATTAAGGATGAGGTTTTAAATGAGGAACAAATAGCTACCCTAGCTATCGACTTTTTAACAAAGGCTTACCCTAATAATATTATAAATAAATATAATATTAATATACAGGAGCCAAATATTATAGATCAAATAGCGTTAAGAAGAGGCTGCTTAATTAAGGGTGGAGCTATCGATTATTCTAGAGTCTATAAATTAATAGTTAACGACTTGAGGAATAACAGAATGGGAGATATTAGTTATGAGCGACCAAGTGAACTTATATAAATATGAAGAGGAATTATATGATTCCCAAATAGAGCTTGTCTGTGGCTGTGATGAGGTAGGTAGAGGCTGTATTGCAGGACCTCTAGTTGTTGCGGCATGCATTATGCCACCACTTTTAAGAATTGAAGGAATAAATGATTCTAAAAAGCTTACAGCTAAAAAAAGAGAAGAGCTTTATAAAAAGATAACAAAGGAAGCTATTGCCTATAATGTAGTTTTTATAGATGAGGCAACAGTAGATGAATTAAATATATATCAAGCAACTAAAAAAGGAATGCTTGAGGCTATAGAGGGCTTAAAGGTTAAGCCTGAGTTTGCGTTAATAGATGCGATGCCACTAGGAGAGCTTGAGCTTCCCCACAATTCAATTATTCATGGTGATGCAAGATCAGCTTCAATTGCGGCAGCTTCTATAATCGCTAAGGTTACAAGAGACCATTATATGGAAAAGATGGATGTTAAATATCCTAATTATGGCTTTAAGAAGCATAAGGGCTATTGTACAAAGGAGCATGTTCGGGCACTAGATAAATATGGACCTTGCCGGATACATAGAAAGACATATTTTCCAGTATCAAAATTTTTCACAAAGCAATTAACTTTGGACTTAAATTTGGATTAAAATTTATAAAATATTATATATTTTATGGATTAAATCCATTTTTTTATTGCTTGACAACACCTATAAAAACCATTATATTTTAAAAATATAGAGGGAGAGTGTTGTTTGTGGCAGATATAATTATAGTTGAATCCCCAAGTAAATCTCACACAATAGAGCATTATCTAAATGGTAAGTATAAGGTGCTTTCATCTAAAGGACACATTTGCGATTTAGGAAAAACAGGCAAGGGTGGACTTGGAATTGATATAGAAAATGGTTTTATTCCTAATTATATAATATTAAAGGATAAGGAAAAGCTAGTTGAATCTTTAAAAAAGGAATGCAAGGGTAAAAATGTTTATCTTGCAACCGACCCCGATAGAGAGGGAGAGGCAATAGCTTATCACCTTGCTAGAGTGTTAAATTTAGATTTCGATAAATTAAATAGAATATCTTTCCACGAAATAACAGCTCGTGGAGTTGAAGAAGGATTAAAAAATCCAACTAAAATTGATTTAAAGATGGTTGATTCCCAAGAAACTAGAAGAATGATCGATAGAATCTTAGGCTTTAAGCTATCTAAGTTATTACAAAAGAAAATAAATTCAAAATCAGCAGGTCGTGTTCAAAGTGCGGCTCTTTTAATGATTGTCAATTTAGAAAAGCAAATTCTAGCCTTCGTTAGTGAAAATTATTATGAGATGGAAGCTATTGTCAATGGCTATAAGGCAAAGCTAATAGAAATTAATGGTAAGACAATAGATTCTAAAAATAGAATTACTGATAGAAAGGTTTTAGAAAACTTAAAATCTCGCTTATTATCATTTAGAGTAACTAATATTGATACTAAGCAGGTATTTAAAAATTCTAGCCCAACCTTTACAACATCAACTATGCAACAGGATGCATCTAATAAGCTAGGCTTTACATCAACAAAGACTATGAGTGTTGCTCAAAAGCTTTATGAAGGTATTAATATTGATGGAACTCCTACAGGTTTAATTACCTATATGCGTACTGACTCAACACGTCTAGCTCCAGATTTTGTAAATGCATGTAAGGATTACATCCATACAAATTATGGTATTAGATATGTTGGTGATGTTAAATTTAAATCTCAAAAGAATATGCAAGATGCTCATGAAGGTATTAGACCTACTAATATTGAAAGAACACCTGATTCAATTAAAAAATATTTAACTGATGATGAATATAAGCTATATTCTTTAATTTATAAAAGAACTCTAGCATCATTGATGGCGGCTGCTGTTTATGATGTATGTGAGGTATTATTCTCAAATGTTGATTCAGTATGGCAATCAACAGGTAAGAAGCTTACCTTTGATGGTTATCTAAAGGTATATGGTAAGTCAGATGAGGATAAGGATGAAAATATCAACTTCAAGCTTGGAGAATTATATAATCCAATGGATGTTGAAATCCTAGATAAGAAGACTATGCCACCTGCAAGATATACTGAAGCTACCCTAATTAAGGATATGGAAGAAAAGGGTATTGGAAGACCTTCAACTTACGCAACAACTATTAAGACCTTAAAGGATAGAGATTATATCAATATTGAAAAGAGATTTATCGTTCCAACAGAACAAGGTATTTTAACAACTGATAAGCTAGAAGAATATTTTTCATCTATTATAAATGTTAAATATACAGCTGATATGGAAAGTGATTTAGATGAAATTGCTGAAGGAAATAAGACTAAGACAGCTGAATTAGAGGAATTCTGTGATAAATTTATTCCTCTATTTGATGAAGCAAATTCAAAGATGGAAGCTACATATCCAATTATGACAGATGAAATTTGTCCAAAGTGTGGAGCTCATTTAGTAATTAGATTATCTAAATTTGGCGAATTTATGGGCTGTTCAAATTATCCAACCTGCGATTATATTAAAGAAACTGAGAAGGAAGATGACTATGAGCCAATCGATTGTCCAAAATGCGATGGTAAGATAGTTAAAAAATATATTAAATCTGGAAGGAAAAAGGGTAAGGTATTTTTCGGATGTACAAATTATCCAACCTGCGATTGCGCATTTAATGATGAGCCAACTACAATAGAGCCTAAAAAGGAAAATTCTATCGTATTAAAGAAGGCTGATGGTTCAACATATGAGCTTTCATTAGAGAAGGAAGAACAACCAGAACTAGAAGAAACTAATATCATTTGTCCAAAATGCGGTAAGGGTCATCTAGTTCAAAAGATGGCAACTAAAGGTAAGAATAAGGGTAATATTTTCTACGCTTGTTCAACATTCCCTAAATGTAGAGCTACATATAGTGAATTACCAGATTTAAACCAAGCAGAGCCTGAAAATAGCTTAGTGTGTGATAAATGTGGTAAGGGTACCTTTGAAATGAAGGTGGCATCTAAAGGACCTAATGCTGGTAAGCCATTTTATGCTTGTTCAAATTTCCCTAGATGTAAGAATATAATATCTATCGAAGAATATAATAAAAGATTAGAAAAGACATTAAAGTAGGAACTATTAGTTCTTACTTTTTTTCTTGTTTAAATTAAAAATTATATGTTATAATGGATTAAATAGGTGATAAAAATGGTTACAAAAGGTTTTTTAGATGGTTTCGTTAAAAGATTTGAATATTGTAAGGACATTGATTTAAACTGGAACACTAGACTGTTTGAAAAAACAGATAGTGAATCTTGGAGCGCTATTTTAATTGATAGAAGTAAGGATTTAAGAGATAGCTATAAAATCAATGAAGATAATATTAAATCCATCAAGGATGTTTTTAATAATGAATTAACTGATAAGGAATATAGACTTATTGCTAACGCAGCATTAAAAATTTATCAGGATGGATATGATGATTATTATGTATTTAGTATCCTTTTATTACCATGCATAAAATATTTTGAATCTATTAATGACCTAGACTATCTAATTCCTTTAATCCATGCTTATTGTTTTGAGGAAGAACAATTTTATAATGATGTAAGAAATGATTCTATATATAAATATTCAGATATAATTAAATTTAAAACTGAATATAAAAATATAAAAACTAAATATGCAAGGCTTACTATATTTAAATCATATTCTAATGCCTTATCAGCAATTCTAAATGCTAGAGGAACAGATTTTAAACAAATGTATGATTTATATACTGAGGCTCTAGATTTTTGGAATACTAAAGATGTTCAAGATCTAGATGGTGGCGATGAAGAATTCTTATATTTTATCGATAGAATAACTGATACTATCTTACTTTTTGATAATCCTGAATCTTTAAATGAAGAAGAATTAAATATATATGAAGAGCTTTTGATGGAAAATGTTAAGAAGGATGATGATCTAAATTCATATTCTGCAACTAAGGGTTTATTTACTTCATTCTTAAAATTTAGAGATAGAATGACAGATGAAGAATATTTAGAAAAACTATTAAATTATTTTGATCATTCATATGAGCTTTTAGATATAGATGGTGATCCAAATATTCAGCAGGATTTAATTGATGATTGTTATAATATTATTGACTCAGTTTTAGCAACCATAAACAACATTGAAGAGAAAAAAGAATTTAAGGAGATTAGAAAAAGAATGAATCAATTAAGAATCTTCTTAAAATCTATTCCTTATACCTTCTATAATAGTGAAATGAATAGATATTGTTATGAATTCTATAAAAGAGTTTATATGTATATGAGCTTTGAGGAAAAGAAGGAATTCATATTCGAGGTTATTATGTTTAGACAACCAATAACTTGTATTCATAGCTTAATGGTTGAAAAAATTAGTGAAATATTAACTAAATATATTTTAAAAAATAAGCCAGAATTATTTATTGGTATCTTAAATTGTAAAAATATAGAAGATGTAAATAATTATAAATTTGATATTTTAGAATATGTAAAAGAGAATGCTTTATTCCACGATGTAGGTAAGGTATTAACTCCACATATTATAAATACTCAAAATAGAGCCTTATGCGAATTAGAATTTGATGCGATAAAAAAGCATCCTGATGGTGGACCAAGCTTTTTAGATAATGATAAGGACTTTGAAAAATATTATGATGTAATGAGAGGTCATCATAAATATTTTGATGGTTCAAAAGGATATCCAAATGATTTCAATAATTTTAAATCACCTGTAAAAATAATTATAGATATCGTAACTATTGCGGACGCGACTGATGCGGCAACAGATATATTAGGTAGGAATTATACAACAGGCAAGACCTTTGATAAATTATTAGAAGAATTTATTGAAGGTGCTGGAACAAGATATAATAATATCATTGTTGATATGATTAAAAATGACCAAGCTTTAATAGATGAATTAACTGAAATGACAACTGATGGTCGTTTTGAAACATATAGATATGTATATTCAAAATATATTAATTACTAAAGAAAATAGATTTTTAACAATCTATTTTTTTTATATCATAAATATGATATACTTAAATAGATATGGAGTGATAAATAAATGGGATTTTTTAGTTTATTTAGAAAAAAAGATAAAGATAAAAGTAAAAAATATAAATTAGGCCTTCATAAGACAAGAGAGGGTGCTTTATCTTCAATTAAGGAAATATTAAGTAAGTCTAATAGAATTGATGATGAATTATTTGATAGATTAGAAGAAATCTTTATTATGGCAGATATCGGTGTTGATACTGTTATAGCCTTTATAGATGAATTAAAGGATGAGGTATATC
The DNA here is from genome assembly GCA_946626535.1 of uncultured Caryophanales bacterium. The sequence goes on along the minus strand of CAMOUK010000011.1, from coordinate 10,915 downwards.
ATAAGAAGATATCTGATCCAACGTTATTACAAGAAATTATTTTAGATAAGATGTTTGAAATCTATCTAAATGGTGAAATTGTTAATGCTAACCTAAATCTAAATCCAAATGGCTTAACAGTTGTTTTGTTCGTTGGAGTAAATGGTGTAGGTAAAACTACATCTATCGCTAAAATAGCTAAGCAATATAAGGATGAAGGCAAAAAGGTTTTACTTGCAGCTGGAGATACATTTAGAGCTGGTGCGATTGCTCAGCTAGATATCTGGGCTGAAAGAGTAGGAGTAGATATCGTAACTAAGCCAGATGGCTCTGATCCATCAAGTGTAATGTATGATGCTATTAAAAAGGCTCAGGCTGAAAAATATGATCTTTTATTATGTGATACAGCTGGTCGTTTACAAAATAAGGTTAATTTGATGAACGAGCTTGCTAAGATGAAAAGAGTATTACAAAAGGAAATGCCAGATGCACCACATGAGACACTTTTAGTAATAGATGCTACTACAGGTCAAAATGGTATGAGCCAGGCTAAGGCCTTTAAGGAAGCTACTGATGTAACAGGTATTATCTTAACTAAGCTAGATGGTACATCAAAGGGTGGTATAGTTCTTGCAATTCGTCATGAGCTAGGTATACCAATTAAATATGTAGGTTTAGGCGAAAAGGTTGATGATTTAGAGGTATTTGATATCGAGCAATATCTTTATGGATTATTTGCCGATTTCTTTGAAGAATAATTATGGAAAATGATAAAAGACAAGATTTAATAAATTATTATGAGCTTTATAATAGTTTATTAACAGAAAAACAAAAAGAATATTTTGAGGATTATTATTTTTATGATTTATCTATCACTGAGATAGCCCTAAATCATGATATTTCTCGTAATGCTGTATTCGATCAAATAAAAAGGATTAATAAAGCATTAGAGGATTATGAAAATAAATTGAATTTATCTAAAAAAATTGATAAAATTGCAAAGATGGATTTTGATAAGAAAGAAGAAATCTTAAAAATTTTAGGAGAGTAGTATATGGCATTTGATAATTTAAGTTCAAGATTACAAATGGGCCTAAGAAGAATTACAGGCCGTGGTAAGCTTAATGAAAATGATATAGAAGAAATGCTTAGAGAAGTTAGACTGTCTCTTTTAGAAGCCGATGTTAACTATAAGGTTGTTAAAAAATTCTTAAATGATATTAAAGAAGAAGCTTTAGGAGAAAAAATCTTAAAGGGCTTAAATCCTGGTCAACAGGTTGTTAAGGTCGTAAGAGAAGAGCTTAAAAAGACATTAGGTGATGAAGCAGTTGAATTAAACTTCAAGCATGATGGTATAACAGTAGTTATGGCAGTTGGTCTACAGGGTGCTGGTAAAACAACAGCCTGCGGTAAGATGGCGCTATACTATAGAAAAAAATTAAAGAAAAGACCTATGATGATTGCAGCAGATATCTATAGACCTGCCGCAGTAGATCAATTAGTAACATTAGGTAAGCAAATAAATGTTCCAGTATTTGAAATGGGAACAAAGGTGAAAGCTGAAAAGATTGTTGAAGAGGGCTTAAAGCAAGCAAGACTTCAAAATTGCGACTTTGTTATAATCGATACAGCTGGTCGTCTACAAATTAATGAGGAATTGATGGATGAGCTTGAAAATGTTAAAAAGATTGCTCACCCAGATGAAATATTATTAACAGTCGATGCGATGGCTGGTCAAGATGCTGTTAACGTAGCTTTAGCATTCCATGAGAAGCTAGCTATAACAGGTATTATCCTAACTAAGCTTGATGGTGATACACGTGGTGGTGCAGCCTTATCTATTAAGGAAATGACTGGTATTCCAATTAAGCTAATGAGTGAAGGTGAAAAGCTAGATTCACTTGAAATATTCTATCCTGATAGATTAGCAGATAGAATTTTAGGTATGGGTGATGTTTTATCTTTAATCGATACAGTTACTGAAAATATCGATGAGGATGAAATGAAATCAATGGCTGAAAAGATGATGTCAGATTCATTTAATTATAATGATATGCTAAAGCAATTCAAGATGATTAAAAGAATGGGCTCATTATCTAAGATATTAGGATTCCTACCTGGCTTAGGCTCAGTTAAGAAGGCTATGAATAATGTAGATGATAATGCCTTTGATAAGCTAGAAGCTATTATTGGTTCTATGACTGAAAAGGAAAGAAAGCATCCTGAATTAATTGATAAGGATTTCTCAAGACGTCAAAGAATTGCTAAAGGTAGCGGTAGAAGCATTCAAGAGGTTAATAAATTAAGAGAATCACTTGCTCAAATGAAGGCTCAGATGAAGAGAATGAGAGGCATGAGCGAAGAGGATGCTAAGAAGATGCAAATCCAAATGAAAAATGGTAATTATTCTGCCATGGCCCCTACAAAGGTTAAAAAGGGTAAAGGAAAAAATAAAGGAGCATTTAGATTTTAAATCCATGGAAATCATGGATTTTAAATCTTTTAATTAAGTTATGAAAATTACTTCATCAGTTTATAATTTAAAACAATTAAATAAGGTATTAAGTTATTGTGATGCAGTAATACTTAATACTAAAGAATTATCATTAATATATGATGACCTAGATTTATCTAAGGCTATATCATTATGTAAAAATAATAATGTCTTACCTATTATTGCCTTTAATAAGATGATATATCCTTACGAATTTGAAAACTATAGAGATGTTTTTGAAAAATATAAGGAAGAATTATTTTTAATTACTGATATTGGTCTTTTTGAATTTGCTAAAGATTTAGGAATTAAATTTATTTATAATCCTGAAACTATGATTGCAAATTATCTAGATTTAGAAATGCTTAAGCCTTATTTTGAGGCGCTAAGCTATTCTAATGAGGTTCCATTTAGTAATGTTATAGAATCATATCATAAGACAAATGCTAAATTATTCTATTTAATATTTGGTCATAAGATGATGTTTTATTCTAAGCGTCATCTAATTGATTTATATGAGAAGCATTCAAATATTAAAATTGAAAATAGAAATCTATATATTAGAGAATTAACAAGAGATGATTATTTCCCAATTGTTGAAAATGATAATGGAACTATGATTTATAGATCTTATTTAATTTCTTATCTAGATGTTTTAGAAGATGTTTTAGAATATGGATATTTAGAATCATTATTTATGGATTTTGATTCATATTTAAAGGTTTTAAAGATTTATAATTCATATAATAAAAAAGAAATTAATAAAGAAGAAGCTACTAAAAAAATAAATGAATTGAATTTAAATATTTTAGATGGCTTTAAATATGTTGATAGTGTATATCAGAAGGAGGAATTCTAATGGCTAAATTTGAATTATTAGCTCCTGCTGGTGACCTAGAAAAGCTAAAGGTGGCAATTCTTTATGGTGCTGATGCCGTATTTATTGGTGGCCAAAGCTTCTCATTAAGAAGTAGGGCTTCAAACTTCACTATAGATGATATTAAAGAAGCCTGTGATTTTGCCCATAAGCATAATGCTAAAATACATGTAACTTGTAATATAGTTATGCATAATATTGATACTGAGGGTGTAATTAAGTATTTAAAGGAGCTAGAGGGTGCTGGAGTTGACTGTATAATTGCCTCAAGCATCTATATTTTAGAGATGGTTTTAAAGCATACTAAAATGGAAGCTCATGTATCAACTCAAGATTCAGTATCAAATCAATATGCAGTTAAATTTTATGAGAACTTAGGTGTTCAAAGAGTTGTTTTAGCAAGAGAGCTAAACTTAGATGAAATTAAAAAGATAAAAGAAACAGCCAAAGCTGATATTGAAGTATTTATTCATGGAGGTATGTGTGTATCAATTTCTGGTAGATGTATGCTTTCAAATAATATGACAAATAGAGATGCTAATAGAGGTGGCTGTGCTCATTCATGTAGATGGTGCTATGAACTAAAGGATAATTTAGGTAATATCTATTCAAAGGATGATAATCCATTTGCGATGAGCTCAAAGGATTTATGCGCCATAAGATTAATTCCAAATTTAATGGATTTAGGAATTAATTCATTTAAAATTGAAGGTAGAATGAAATCTCTTCATTATATCGCAACAGTAGTAAATGCCTATAGAAAGATTATTGATGAATATAAAGCTACAGGAAAAATTAAAGATTATAAGATTTATGAGGATGCCATAGAAAAGGCAGAAAATAGACTTACATCAATAGGCTTTTTAAATGGTATGACTACTATTAATGAACAGTTATACGACTTAAATCTATCAACACCAACTAAGGATTTTATAGGTGTAGTCTTAAAATATGATGAGGATGAAAAGATGCTTTATGTTGAACAAAGAAATTATTTCTTACCTAATTCAACAATTGAAGTATTTACACCAGAAAAGACTTTTAATATAAATATTAAAGAAATTTATGATTTAGATGGTAATTTACTTGACGCTGCAAGACATCCAAGACAAATTATTAAATTTAAATGTGATTATAAATTAGAGCCTTACTATTTACTTAGAAAGGGTGATTAATATTTATTACATTGATATTTCTGGTAAAAGATTTTTATTTAAGACAATAATTAGAAGAAATTCTAGATATTTAAAGGTAAAGGTTGTAGATGATTATTTAGTATTTTCATCACCGACAAGATTAAAAGTAAATACAATAGAAAAATTTATTAAGGATCATTTTGCTGAAATTAATGAAGCCATAGCTAAGCATGAAAAGAAGGATGTAATTCATTATTTAGGTAAGGAATATAATTTAGTTAAAAGACTAGATAGTATTAATTATGTAGAGGTTGAAGACAATAATTTTATCGTTCATACAAAGGCTTTAGAGGATAGAATTATTGAAGCTACAATATATAAGTTTTATGGTGATTTTTTAATTAATTATATGAATCATTATTTTCCAATTGCTAAGGAAGAATATAATTTAAAACAGGATATAAAAATTATTTATAAGAATGTTAAAACATATTTTGGTAAATGCTACTATAAGAGAAATCAAGTAAATTTCTCACTTAATTTGGCTAAATATGAGCCTATTTATATAAAATGTGTTTTATATCATGAGCTTGCTCATTTTTATGAACAAAATCATTCTAAAAATTTTTATCTATTATGTGAACAAAAGCTACCTGGTTTTATTAAATATCAGAAAGCTTTAAGAAGGTTTAAATATAAAGATTTATATTGATTTTTAGTTTTAAATTAAGTATAATATCATACGAGTTAACGGAGGGTTATGGACATGGCCAATAAAGATCAAGTATTTGAATTAACCAAAGAAGGTTATGAAGAAGTCATTAAGGAATTAGATAGAAGAACAAACGTTGAACGTCCAAAAATTTTACAAGCTATTTCTGAAGCTAGAGCTAATGGTGACTTATCTGAAAACGCAGATTATTCAGCAGCTAGAGAAGCTCAAAGTGAAAACGAAGCTAAGATCACAGAACTTGAAAACATTGTTAAGTATCATAAGATTATTGAAGATACAACAATCACAATCAAGTATGTAGATTTAAATAAAGAATATACATTAAAGATTGTAGGTTCAAGCGAAGCTAATCCAAAGGAAGGAAAGATTTCAAAGGAATCTCCACTTGGAAAGGCTATAATGAATAGAAAGGTAAATGAAACTTTCACATTCATTAGTGAATCAGGAAGAGAATTAAAAGTAAAATTATTAAAGAAAAACTAATTTTTTAAGAGCAGTTCACAAAAAGAACGGCTCTTATTTTTCTAAGGAGAATTATGATAAAAAAGCTTATACCTTCATATTATTATAATTCAATATATGACATAGACTATGATATGCTATATAATAAAGGTATTAGATTAATCCTAACAGATTTAGATAATACCCTTATTAGCTATAAGGAGTCTTTGCCTAAAGATGATTTAAAAAACTTAATTAAAAACTTAAAGGAAAAGGGATTTGAAATTATTATAGTTTCAAATTCATCTAAGGGCTTAAGAGCTAAGAAGTTTGCCGAGATTTTAGAATTAAAATATACTAAAATGAGTCTAAAGCCTTTAAAAAGAGGAATTAATAAAGCTATTAAGCATTTAGCCTCTAAAAAATATCAAAAAGAAGAAATCATCTTATTTGGAGATCAGCTAATGACTGATATTTTTGGTGCTAATAGGGCAAAAATAAGCTCTATTTTAGTAAAGCCAATTGATAAATTAACTGATATCTTACCTACTAGAATAAATAGAAGATTAGAAAGACATTATTTGAAAAAGATAATGAAGAAATATCCTGATGCTTATAAGGATAAATTAGAAGCTTACGTGGAGGCATCATATGATAATAAGAAAATGTAATGGTTGTGGTTCAATCTTACAGGAAGATGATGAATCTAAGCCTGGGTTTGTTCCTAAGCTAACCTCTGAAATTAAATATTGTAAAAGATGCTTTAGAATTAAAAACTATAATGAATTACCAAAGATAGTTGCTAAAAATTCTGATTATGAAAAGGTAATTGATGATGTAATTAAGAAAAATGGTCTTATGGTATTTATCGTAGATGTATTTTCTTTAAAGGCTACCTTTAATAAGAAGATGATTGAAAAGCTTCATAATAAGGATGTAATACTTGTAGCTAATAAATTCGATTTATTCCCTAAAAGTACTAATCCAGAATCTATTGTAAAGTTTTTAAATAATCAAGCATGTGCTGCTGGCTTAAAGCTTCTTGCAATATCTGTTGTATCATCTTTAAAGGGATACTTTATCGATGATTTAATGAATATTATAGATTTAGCAAGAAGAGGTAGAGATGTTTATTTTGTCGGTTGTGCAAATGTTGGTAAATCATCTTTAATAAATGCTTTAATTAAAAGAAATACTTCAAAGTCTGATGATGTTATTTCAACATCTATGATTCCAGGTACAACCCTAAATCAAATAGTTGTTCCATTCTTTGAGGATAATAAGGCATTTATAGATACACCAGGCTTAATTAATGAATTAGATATAATAAATAAATTGATGCCTGTAAGTTATAATAAGATAATTCCAACAGCGACTATTAAGCCAAAGACATATCAAATATTAGATGGTAATACATTATTTATCGGTGGATTATTCTATTTAGATATTATGTCAGATGAAAAGATATCTTTAACTATCTATGTATCAAATGATTTATATATTCATAGAACAAAAACTAAGAATAGAGAAAGTTTATTTAATAAAGAATTAGGTAAATTATTAACTCCTCCAACTATTGAAGAGGCAAGTAATTTAAAATATAAGACTAAAGATATTTTCTTAGATGGTAAAGGTAAAAGAACTATATGGTTATCAAGCATTGGCTTTATTTCATGTTCAAATAAGTGTCATATAAAGCTTGGTTATGTAGATAATACGGAGGTTTATATAACTAATGGAATCATATAGAAAAGCAAAAAGATTATTAATAAAGCATTTTGATGGTAAGCATCAAGCAAGATTAGAGCACATATTTGGCGTTGTTGAAATGGCTAAATATTTAGCTAAAAAATATAAGGTTAATGTGAAGAAGGCTAAGATTGCAGCTGTTATGCATGACTTTTGTAAATATGATGATGTAAATGAATTAGAAAAAATATTTACTCCAGCTGAAATAGATGAATGTAGGCATTATGATTTTTTATATCATGCCTATGGCTCTGCCTATATGTATAAAAAATATATAGGTGATGATGAGGATATATTTAATGCGATTTATAATCATGTATTTGGAAGACCTGGTATGAGTATGCTAGAGGCGATAATCATGATTGCTGATTATACAGAAAAAAATAGAAAGTATGAATCTTGTATAGAAGCAAGAAAGATGCTATATGAAGATAAATTTAATGAGGCTATAGTTTATTCTTTAGAAAAGACTATGGAGCTATGCTTAAAAAATCATCAAAATCCTCATCCAAGACAGCTTGAGGTTTATAATGAATATTTAGAAAAGGGTGGTAAGTAAATGAATTTAGAAGAGTCAATTGTAGAAGCTTTAGGTAAGGTTAAGGCTTATGATATCATATCTATAGATACTAAAGAAAAATCTCCATTTTATGATGAGATGGTAGTAGCATCTGTTTCAAGCATGAGACAGGTTTCAGCAGTTATCACATATATTACTGAAGAGGTTGAAAAAAATGGCTTTAAGGTTAGAGCTGTTGAAGGTAAGGAAACTCCTTGGGTAATTGTAGATTGTTATGATATTATAGTTTTAATCTTTACTGAAGAAGAAAGAAAAAGAGTATCAATTGAAAAAATCTATACTGATACTTTAAATAAACAATTATAATGAATTTATTAGATTATGATAATTTTATATTTGATTTTGATGGTACAGTTATGGATTCTATGCCATATTGGGTATCAAGACCATCATCATATATCAAATATAAAAATAAAACACCTAAACCTGATCTAGATAAGCAAATATATTATTTTGAAACATTAGAAACGGCAGAATTCTTTAAGAAGGAATATAATCTTGATGGTTCTATAAATGATATACTTGCTGATATGAAAAGATGGGTTTATAGTGAATATAAGTATAATAATTTAAAGAAAAATAGTGTTGAATTATTTAAATTATTAAAAAGCTTAAATAAAAAATTATTTGTTTTATCAGCATCAGTTTATGAAATAATTGATCCTGCTATAGATCATAAGAATATAAGAAGCTATTTTACTGATATATTTTCTGCAACATCAAATAAGATGTCTAAGGAAAATGGTGATGCGATTAAGTATTTAATTAAGAAGCATAATTTAGATAAATCAAAAACTATTTTATTAGATGATTCACCTCTAGTTTTAGAAGTAGCTAGGAAAATAGGGCTAGAAACTATTGGTGTAAAGGAAGATTTTTATAAACAAGAAGAAGATAAAATAAAGGAAGTATCATCTTTATATTTATCTTTAGATGAATTATATGAAATGATAAAAAAGAGTGAAAATTAATTTTTCACTCTTTTGTTATATTAAATAATTCATTATATTTTTCATCTTTTTTATCGAATATATGCTCATTAATAATTGCTATTTGTTTTAATGTATTTTTTCTTGCTAATTCGATAACTTCATTTAAGGAATATGAATATGTTTGATCACCTATTATATAAGGCTTTTTATCTAAATTTAAGAATTCTAAATCCATGAATTTAAGATATCTACGTCTCTTATAATAAGATTTTTTCTTTTTCATTGCCTTAGTAAAATAATTATGGGGTTCTAAAAAAGAATAAATCTTAATCATAGGATGAGAAATAAGGTCATTCATTTCTTTTGTATAATAAAAGCTATTAGGAAATAGCTTATATATAGATGTTTTTGTTAAATCAATTTCATCAATTATTTGAGTATAATATTTATCTATTTTATTAGCCATTATGTTATAAGTATTTATTTTTGTAATTCTAACGCTCAAATACTTTTGAATTTCTTCTTCTAAAATATAATGAGCAAGCATAGCATATATCAAAAGAAGTTGATTAGGATTTGCAGTTTTAGAAAATTTAATAATTGTTTCATTTATAAAATCATAAAAGTGTTCATCTTGAAGCTTAACATTTAAAGTGTATCTATCTCTTCTGAAAAAACGTATCTTATAGAATTTAGCTAAATCATTAAAGGTTGCAAAGTTAAAAATATTATCGTTAGATAAATCCATTGACTGTGTTATGTTTTGGGGTAATTTTTTTATTATTTCTTGTAAATTATAATAATATAGCATTGTTAAACTCATTTTTTTCACCATAAATATTATAAGATATTTAAAGATATTTTTATAGCATTTTTTTATATATTATTGTAAAATTAGAAATGGTGATTAATAATGAAATTATATACAAAAGAAATGCAAAATAAGGCATCTAATAAAATGGTTGATATAGCAAGAGATATAGATTTATGTCTTTATAATGTTTTAACTGATTATATGCCTAATGAAATAATGGTAGACGCTTTAGCATTATATTTAACTGATGATGGTGGCTTTGGTAATGGACTTTATATCGATAATTATAATCCACATGCATCAGCATATGAAATATTTGAAGCCTTCAGATATTTAGATATGGCAGGAATTAATTTAAATGTTGAACATGAAATGTTTGATCAATTAATTAATAAGGCTTGTAATTTTTTATTTAATAAGGCAGAAATTATAGATAATAAATGGAATCCAAATGTTGAGTCTAATGAAAATTATGCTCATAGTATCTATTTTGAATATAATGATGAAAATAGGAAATATTTTGGATATGGTCCAACTGCTGGTATTTTAGGCTATATTTTAAAATATGTTAAGCCAACTAAGGCTTATTATAAAAAGGCCTTAAAGATGATTGATGTTATGTTAAATGATTTCTTTAATATGGAGGCTTTAACAAAACAAGAGTTTATTGGCTTTAATATTTTCTTAAATTCAATTAAGGAAATGAATCTATATACTGATTATCAAGAGAAGATAGAAGAAAAATTAACTACCTTAGCTAAAAAAGTAGTTAGTGTTGATTTTTCAAATCCAAAGGATATCCATCCTCTTGATTGTGCTTTATATTTAGAAGATAAAGAACTAAAATCAAAAATTGATTTAGAGCTTGATTATATTATTGATAGTATCGCTCAACATGGTCTTTGGGAAGCACCAGAGGGCTGGGGATATAATAAGTATCCAGAAGAAGATACAGCTTTGATAAAATGGATTGGTGCTATATCAGCTAAATATTATTTTTATTTAAAGAAATTTGGTAGAGTTGAATAGTTGAAATTAATAAAAAAAGTTTTATAATAGATATGAACTAAATATTTCTTCGGGGTTTGGTGTAATTCCATACCGGCAGTATAGTCTGCGAGCCATATGGCATGATTAGGTGTAATTCCTATACCGACAGTAAAGTCTGGATGAGAGAAGA
>CAMOUK010000010.1 GCA_946626535.1 uncultured Caryophanales bacterium | reverse complement strand
TAAAGTTAGTAGTTATAAATTCATAAATCATGATATCACCTCACAAAATAGAAATTACTTTTTTCATCTTTATTATATATTACTTTAAACATTTTTTCAATATTAATATAAAATATAAATCGAACTTATTGATGTATAGGTCAAGAAGTTTTAAAAACTAAAAAGAGATTCTTTTACACATAAGTGATTAGAATCTCTTAATGATATGTTTTAATATTACTTTACAATAGCTATTTTATGTTTATAATTTAGAACCTATGGGGTGTAAGCTTACCCAAAAAATCACCTCCACTAAATATATAGGGAGGTGATATATGCTTTACTAAATTTATTTTTTATATACCTTAATTAAATCATTGACTATTCTTCCATCAATAAAATTATCCTTAACCATTTGCCTTAAAATAGCAAATGTGTCATATTCATTAAACTCTTTTTTATAGCTTCTTTTTTCAATTAGGGCTTGATAAATGTCAATAACCGCAAGTAATTTATCCTCAAATGATAAATCTGCCTCCTTAAGTCCAAATGGATACCCTGATCCATTTAGCTTTTCATGATGCCTTGAAGCCCAATCCCTAATATCCTCGATATTCGGAATATCACTTAAAAGCTTATAGGTCCAATAGGCATGATTTTTAATTCTATTATATTCTATCGATGTTAAAGAACCAGGCTTCTCTAATATATCATTAGTTACCATAAGCTTTCCTATATCATGGAACGCTCCTGCAAAATAAAACCTTATTCTTTTTTCCTTATTAAAATGATAATAATCTGCCATCTCCATACACTTTTTAGCAACACCCAATGAATGATTCTTTGTTGTAGATGATTTATAGTCTATTATCTTTCCAAAGAATTCACAAATATTTTTGATTTCATCATCAGTATAGTCCTTCTCATATGTTGTTAATCTTTCATTAAGGAATGGAATTTCACCAATATTTTGCATATGCTCTATATCCTCATATGTTATATATTTTATAAATGATTGAACCATTTTTTTAGAAAATAACGATCCTTCAAAGGTTTTTATTCTATCAATCGCCTTATCTAAAAGATTCTTATCCATTATTTTAATATCAAACATCACATCAAATATATCTGCTATATGTATTATTTGTGCCATTTCTGGTGTATCTGCCTCTTTTATTCCTAAAGGTCCTGTACCATTTGCGTTCTCATGATGATATAAAATTACATTTTTTACATCAGTTGAAAAAGGAATAAGCCTAATATTATCCTCTCCTACAACATTATGCCTAGCTTCCTTTAAGAATCCTTCCCTAACACATTTAGAGACACTTTCATTCTTTAATTCTTCATAATCTAATAGCTCACCATTGTTATATTCCTCTCGAACATATTCAGTAAAGGCATTGTCATGAAGAATTGCAAGTCCAACTAAATCATTTAGTTTAACATTGTCATATCCTAGTCCCTCTCCTATTAAATATGATAATACTGCTACATGTTTACCATGTGCATTTGATATTCCACCCATTTCCTTTTGGACAGTATCAAGTGCATTTGATAATGCATATAGTGTCTTAGTTAAGTTAAGCTTCATATAAATCACTTCCCACATTTAGTTATAAAATCGTTTACCTATTCTTATTATACCATATTACAAAGATTAAAAAAATGGGAACACATCAATCTAAGTATTTGTGTTCCCATTAATATTAATCTATAATACCTCTTCTTAAATCAGCAATTTGCTTAATAAGCTTTTCTGTCTTTTCCCATCCAAGGCAAGCATCAGTAATTGACTTACCGTATACACCATCACCTGGCTTTTGGTTTCCATCAACTAAATATGATTCAATCATAAGTCCCTTTACAAGCTTATGAATATCCTCATTATGTCTTGTTGAATGTAAAACCTCTTTAGCAATACGGATTTGCTCCATATACTTCTTTCCAGAATTTGAGTGGTTACAATCAACTATAACTGCAGGATTCTTATATTCCTTAGCCTTATATAAATCTGATAATTGCTGTAGGTCCTCATAGTGATAATTAGGATGTGTCTTTCCTCCCTTATCAACATAACCACGTAATACAACGTGAGTTAAATCATTACCAAGAGTATTAACCTCCCAACCACGGTATATAAATGTTGTAGGTGCTTGACCAGCACTAATTGAATTCATTAATACTGATAAATCTCCTGATGTAGGATTCTTCATACCAACTGGTACATCCATACCAGAAGCTAGAAGTCTATGCTGCTGATCCTCAACAGATCTAGCTCCTACTGCAATGTATGATAATAGGTCTGATACATATGCATAATTTTCAGGATATAGCATTTCATCAGCTGCGCTAAATCCAGTTTGAGCAATTATCTCCATTTGAAGCTTACGAATAGCTACAAGTCCCTTTAACATATCAGGATCTGCGTTTGGATCTGGTTGGTGAATCATTCCCTTATAACCAGCTCCTGTAGTTCTTGGCTTTCCAGTATATACACGAGGAATAAGAACTAAAACATCCTTAACCTCCTCTTGTACCTTTCTTAATTTATTTACATACTCTAAAACAGCATCTTCTCTATCTGCTGAGCAAGGTCCTATAATTAGAATAAACTTATCACTTTCTCCAGTGAATACCTTTCTAATCTCCTCATCATTCTTAGCCTTTATCTTCTTTAAATCATCAGATAAAGGATACATAGCTCTTACCTCTTCAGGTGTAGGAAGCTCCTGTGTTGAAACCATATTTTTTGAAAATTCATCTCTTACATTCATAATACAAAATCCTTTCAAATACATTCAAATATCAAAGAATGTATAAATACTTTATAATTATATCATTTATAAAATTATTTTAAAAGAAAAAATATATTAATAAATGAAAAAGCCAATAAAATTGGCCTTTTAACAATTTTTATGCAGTAGACTACAGCTCTTTTTTTCATAATCTATAGGCTCATGATTATAATATTTTAAATAAGCCTCCCAATCAGTAAAAACAACACTATCATCTACAATTGCTGGAACACCTATATCTTGAACCATTTTTAATCGATCAAATACTCTTGGATTAGTATCTCTATAAATTAAAAACTGTTTAAGATTTTTAAGCTCTCTTATATCATAATACTCATATTCAATATTGTAATTATCAAAATTTTTACAGCAATTTCTGCAATCAGGACAATCTGGATGTCCGTATACCTTTAACATCAACTATTCCTCCTTAACATGCTTTCCACTAATATGTTCTATTGAAAGCTCAAGCATTTGTACTCTAGGATATGATTCCTTCATTTCTCTTAAAACATCATCTGGATTAGGATTGTATTTTAAGCCTATATTTTTACACATCTCATATGATATATTTGAATCATCCATAAGCCTTATGCGACCAAATACAATAACTGATGTTAGTCTATAGAACCATTCATCATCCATCCTAACACCCTTATTCCAAAGAGTAAATGAACATTTATCACACCTTTTAATGCTATCTATTTTATGCCCTTCCTTAGCCCCATGAAAATATATTTTATTACTATTTAGATCATAATAGAAATCTAGAGGTATTCCATAAGGATATCCATCATCTCCTATTAGTGATAGAACTCCTCTCTTTTCCTCTTTTAATATTTCCATGCACTCCTCTAAAGAAGCCTTTTGCTTAAATCTTCTCATTTCACGAAACATAAAGCTAATACCTCCAATATACCAATATTATTATAGCAATACGTTTCATTTAATTAAAGTAAAACACATTATAGCATTTTTCTGATTTCATTTAATAAAAGCTTATTCTCATCACTAATTCTATAAGAATCTATCATTTTAGATATAGCCTTTCTTTTAAGCTCTACTAAATGACCCTTCATTTCTAGAAATGTCTTAACTAAATCAAAATGATAAATACCAATTTCAGCAATAAGCCAAGCCTCTGCCATTAATACATAATATCTATCATCATCTATTATATTATCTAAAAAGAATCTGGATGCATTAATATCCTTTGCCATCTTTAAAGCAATAACATAGGCAAATCTTCTTTCATAGGTACCATTAAGCTTTATTAATTTTAAAAAATAATTTTTATATTCTGTGATATTTGGTTTTATTAAATACTGATTGCATAAATCAGTTGTCATCCATGATTTCGCAATATATGCATTTTTATATATAAAATCTAATTGTAAAACAAAATCCTTTATTCTTGACAATCCTATAATAAAATAGCATATTTGGTATTCAACAAGTTCATTATAGGGAATAGCATTTATGTCAAATGAAGGATCTTCTAAAACCTTTCTACAGCATTCTTTTATTTTAGGCACTGGAATCTTTGCTGATTCTATTAAATGATCTTGTCCAACCATATTTCTATATTCCTTTTTCCCAACACCATTTGGATACAGCAGTTTTTTAAGCCTTTCCACAAACTCTCCCCCCTATTAAGCTTTTTTAGGTAAACTCTTTTTATAATAAATTATTTCAATTATAGCCGCAGTAATAAATGCTAAAATTATAGAAAGATACATATAATATGCGGACCTTGAAAGAATATCTCCATAATATGATTCTGTAAAGAAATCAATTAAACCTCCAATAATAGCCACAGGGAAAAATAACAATCCCTTAAGAATAGTTCCAATAGGATTTATAGGGTATTTACTATTTTTAATATTGTATAACACAATTTTTAAGGTTGCAAAATAAGCCCCTATACAAAATATTAGAGGTAATATCGAAAGGACATAATAAAGAGCTACATTATTTCTTTTACTACCATTAATAGTGGCGCTATAAACCATTACATATTTTTGATTTCCAATATCAATATAATGATTATTATCAATTTGTCTATATGTGGCATCCTCATTTTCACATTCCCAATACACTTTACAATGCTTTATCCTTTTATTGTTTGTATGAAAACGAACTGAGAATGTTTCTGTTTGGTTTGGATTACAATAAACACTAGTGTACTTATAATTATCCTCATTACCATACTCAATGTAGACTATTGCCTGTACTGACAAATAATCATCGGTATTATTAGTAACACTAATCCATATTCTTTCAAATGAATACTTTTCTAGTCTAAACTCATAGCCAGACTTATCATTTCTATCAATTTCTGCATTACTATTTTTATTAATTAAAAGGAAGGAAACTATAATACATAATAAAATAAATAATCTTTTCATTAGTATTTACCTCCTCTTATATCTAAATATGCACTGCAATTTTCAAGACAGTCAGAAGCCTTGCCATTAACAAATCCTCCTACAAATATCCTTTTTAAATCCTCGCATCCATCAAAGGC
Organism: uncultured Caryophanales bacterium; assembly: GCA_946626535.1. The sequence continues at coordinate 37,509 of CAMOUK010000010.1, read as the reverse complement.
TTTGCTTTCAATCATTCCTATATTTCCACTAACACAAAATGAGGATAGATTCTCGCATAATCCAAATGCCTCTATGCCTATATTATTTAGATTTCCATACACATCAAAATCAGTTAAGTTTTTACAATTATAGAAGGATTTTTCTTCTAAATAATAATTACCATATAAATCTATTTTCTTAATTGATTTATTAGAAAAAGACATGTTTGTAATAACTAAATCTATATTTGATTTTATTTTAATTTCTTCTATCTTAGATAAACTATTAATAGATGAATATGAAATATTTAAAGCATTATTTATTTCAATATACTTTAATGAATCTAGTCCATTAATATAATTATCATTTAAATCTCCATTAATACAAATAGTATCTAATGTATTAGGTATATAATAATCTTTGACCTTATAAGACTTTTCAAACTCACTTTCTCCAAACAAGCTTAAAACATTATTAATAGTATTACTATTAATTTTTAAAATATAAAGATTACTACATCCTTCAAGTATATTTTTGGAAGAAACACAATCATAAATATTTAGATATGCAAGATTAGTCATATTTTCGAATGCATGATATGGTATATAGCTGTCTCCCCTTACTTCAATATAATTTAAGCTTGAAGGTATACTATATTCATTTGTTACAAGCTCACCATTATCATTATATGTAGTTTGTTTAGTTTTATTATATATATCATTTCCAAACAAATAGCCAAGTGTTTCTTGCCCATATGAAAAAGTATCATATCTTTTAGCTCCAACAAAAGGAAGGAACATACTACGAATATCAATACATCCTTCGAAGGCTCCATATCCTATATATTCAATAGTATCTGGTATGATAACCTGACTACAAGGACATCTTCTAAATGCTTTCTCCTTTATTTCTTTAACAGGAAGACCATTATATTCCTCATCTATAGCCAGTGTATATCCTCTATTTTTAAATCCACAAGCTATATAGTAGCTTCCATCATCAGATAGCTCATAACAAATATCATAGATTGTATGGGGTTTACCTCTATTACATGATGTAATAAAAAGTATAAATAATATTAAAATTGTTAAAATATAAAAGGATTTAAAAAGCTTATTTTTTTTCATACAAACCACCCTAATTTATAATTTAATATTAACTTTTTATGACCTTTAAGTCAATATAATATAAGCACAAATAAAAAAACGTTAGAATATTTTATTCTAACGATTAATACTAATGGTAGGGGCGATGGGGGTCGAACCCACACGCTATCACTAGCAGAAGATTTTGAGTCTTCCATGTCTGCCATTCCATCACGCCCCCAAATTGTAATAGGGAAACCCCTATTACATCTTGTTAACATAATCCATTCCAAGTAAACGTAATCCTTCATTAATTACAACTCTTACAGCACCTGCAAGAATCATATTAGTATTACGTATAGCCTTGTCCTCTGCATTTATCTTTTCCTTTGCATAGAATCCATTAAATGATTGTGCAAGTGATAATAAATACTTAGCTACAACTGATGGAGCATATTCTACTGTTGCTCTTTCAATTGTAGTCTTAAATGCAGCTATTAGCTTAATAAGCTCAAAATAATGAGGCTCATTAAACTTATCCTTACAAATATTATTAAAATCAAGCTCTTGACCATCAACAATTGAGAATATTCTTACTCCTGTATATTGTAGATATGGTCCAGTTTGACCTTCAAATTTTAGCATACTTTCAAGATTAAATTCAATATCATTTGTTCTATGATTTTTCAAATCATTGAAAACTATAGCTCCAATTCCAACCTTACGTGCAATTTCATCCTTATTTTCAATATTTGGATTCTTCTCTTCAATTTGCTTACGAGCTTGAGCAATCGCATCCATTAATACATCATAAAGTTTTACGACATTACCCTTTCTAGTACTCATCTTAGTACCACCTGTAAGGTATAATCCAAAGTTTATATGTTCAATACGATCACCATAATCATATCCCATTTTCTTTAATACAGACTTAAGCTGTGTAAAATGAAGCTTTTGCTCATTTCCTACAACATATAAGCACTTATCAAAGTTATATGTCTTCATACGATCAAATACTGCAGCTAAATCACGTGTTATATATAATGAACCTCCATCACTTCTTTTAATAAGTGCTGGTGGTAGGTCATCACCAAGATCTACTATTTGAGCTCCCTGGTCCTCCTTTAAAAGACCCTTTTCCTTAAGCTCATCTACAACTGGCTCCATCTTATCATTATAATAAGCCTCACCATTATATGAATCAAAGGATACACCTAGGATATCATATATTTGCTGTGACTCCTTTAATGATTCCTCTCTAATCCACTTCCATAGGGCTACATATTTAGGATCTCCAAGCTCAATCTTACGGAAAGCTTCACGAGCTTGCTCATCCATCTCAGGCTTATCCTCGGCCTCAGTATTAAATCTTACATATAGCTTAGATAGCTCATTAATAGGGTCACGCTTAATAGCCTCATCGTCTCCCCACATTTCATAAGCTACAATCATCTTTCCAAATTGAGTTCCCCAGTCACCAAGGTAATCAATTCCAACTGTCTTATATCCAGCTTTTTGGAATATAAGCTTTAGTGAGTTTCCAATCATAGTTGAACGAAGGTGTCCAATACTAAATGATTTCGCAATATTTGGAGATGAATAATCAAGTACAATGGTTTTACCATTACCTATATTTGAATTTCCATAATTACCATTCATATCATATACATTCTTTAAAACAGCTTCTGATACAATACCCTTATCAACAATAATATTAATAAATGGTCCTGTAGGATTAACTTCCTTAATAAATGGAGATAGTGTCTTAATAACATCACAAGCCTCCTTAACAACCTCAGGAAGTGGTTTCTTTAATTCCTTAACAACTAAAAACATAGGAACAGATATATCTCCCATTGAAGCCTTTTTTGGCTCCTCAATAGTAAGATTTAATGAAATTCCATAATTTTTATTATAATAGGCTTCAAGCCCTTTCTTTAGTGTTTGTTTAATATCATCTATCATAATCACACCTCTAAGAAATAAAGAGATAGTCGCCTATCTCTTAATTTTTAATTAGTCCTCTTCACCAGGATAACGACCAAATGCCTGTTCGATAACATAATTCCAAGTTGATGCTTGATATGTATCATTAATATAATCATCTGAATTGAAAACTACTTCTCCATCCTTAAATACCCAAAGTGAAGGAACAATAGTCATGTCAACACCACCAAGAGCGCGTTCAACCTCTGATAATACTAAATTATTCTCTTCTCCAAAATCCTCATCATCTGTATTGATTGAAGTAGCCCATACTGAATCAAGAAGGTATACTCTATCAACATTATATGTTTGAGCTCTATCATTAACAGTTTGTATATAAGTTAAATAATCAGTATTTGTGATAGTTCCATAATATACATAAACATAATCTGATGATTTAATCTTTGAAGTTAATTTCTTATAAGAAATCTCTTTAAAAACATTATCCTCATCTAATGAAGTACCAGAGAAATCATCTACTGCAGCCTGTGCAGTAGTAATCTTTGTATATAGCTTTTCTGCATCAGACTCAATTGAAAGTAAACCAGTTAAAATAGCTATTACCACAATAAATCCTAATAATACAGCTAGAGCCTTAGTAAACTTAAATCTTGTTTTAACTTTTCTATGCTTATTAGATCTCATTTAAAATGACAACCCTTTCTTATACGATATACTTAAATAGTATAACATTTTATTCAAAATATATCAATGTAAAAATAATCTTTTTATCGATGCGAAGCAATAAAGAATAGTGCTAATGTACCAGGTCCTGAATGCGCACCAATAACTGGTCCAATCTCACCAATAATAACATCTGCATCAATTTCCTTTTTTACAAGTGAAGCTAAATATTGTGCATCCTCTTCACAGTCACCATGTGAAATAAAAATAGTTTGCTTAATAGTTACATCTATTGTATCAAGCATTTGATTAAGTATTTCCTTTATAGCACTCTTACGACCAATTTTTTTGAATCTACTAACAAGATGACCTTCATTATCTACATGAAGAACAGGATTAATTCTTAATGCCTTTGCTACAAATGCTGAAGCATTAGAAAGTCTTCCTCCTCTTTTTAAGAAATCAATATCTGATACAGTAAACCAATGTGCAAGCTTAAGCTTCATATTTTCTATAGCATCATGGTTATCTAAAATAGACATACCCTTCTCTCTATTCTTAGAAGCATAATAAGCTAATAATCCTTCTCCCATAGATGCACAAAGTGAATCAACCATCAAAATCTTTCTATCCTTATATTCATCCTTTAAATCCTCTATTGCAAGGTGTGCACTATTAACAGTACCACTAAGGCCTGATGAAAAGCATATCGCCAGAATATCCTTTCCCATATCTAAATATGTTCTAAATACATTTGCGAAATCATTTGGTGTAACCTGAGCAGTAGTAAACTGCACACCTTTTCTTTCAGCCTCATAAAAATCCTTATTAGAAAGCTCTCTTCCGTCAGGATAATTAATATACTCCCTATCATCTGACTTAAATGTCATCGGAATAACAACAAGTCCGAGCTCATCTATAAGCTCTTGTGATAAATCTGTTGTTGATTCTGTAATAATTACATAATCATTCATTTTTAGTTCCCTCTTCTTTTTTTCTTTTTCCCTTCTGCCTTATATAGCTTTACTGAAAGCTCATCTTGAGCCTTGCGAAGCTTTTTCTTATAACCAGGTGTAACCTTATCTGGCTTATGAATTATTCTACGAGCACGCTTTTGTCCTTCATTTAAAGGCTTAATTCTCTTCTCACGTGCATTTCTTCCCTTGTAATCCTCAAGGCTTCCTTCCTTTATAACCTTATAAACAGGCTTAACACCTTTATTTGCAAGATTATCTAGGTATAAATCATCAAGCTCTGTATAGAATGAATATACCTCTCCTGTATAATTCATTCTACCTGTTCTTCCACTTCTATGAATATAGAATTCAAAATCCTTAGGAATCTCATAATTTATAACATGTGAAACACCATCAAGATCAATACCACGAGCCGCAAGATCAGAGGCTACTATATATTGATATTTTAAATCCTGAGCCTCCTTTAGGACTCTCTTTCTTTCACGAGGAGATAAATCTCCATGGATTTCTCCAACTGGAATTCCTTTATTTCTTAAGGCATTCGCTAAAGAAATAACCGTTTCCTTTTTATTACAAAATATAATACATAAGTATGGATTAATTAAAGCCAATAGATTTTGAAGCATTTCAAATCTATCCCTATGCTTTAAAGGAATCCAAATATGTGTAATATTAAGCTCACTATTATCCTTAATATCAATCATCTTAGGATTATCTAAATACTTCTTAATAAATGGTAATACTGTTTCAGCCATTGTAGCTGAAAAGAACATCATTTTCTTATCCTTTAGGATAGCAGCTACTGCATCAATTGCCTCTGCATATCCAGAGTCAAGACACATATCCACCTCATCAACAACTAAGGTATCAGCTGTATATGCCTTTAAGACATTCTCATCAACAACTAAATCCTTTAATCTTCCTGGAGTTGCGATAACAATTTGTGGCTGAGAGTTTTTAAGTGTATTCATCTCACGTATTTTATCTGTACCACCAACATAAAGACGAACTGATATTGTATTTGGAGAAAATGAAGCCATATGCTGACAAACCTTATATGTTTGACGAGCAAGCTCTGTTGTAGGTGATATAATAACTGCTTGTACCCTTTGGTCGGCTGGATCAAGTGCATTAAAAATAGGAATTAGGAATGCATGAGTTTTTCCACTACCAGTCTTACTTCTTACAAGAAGATTCTTATTCTCCTTTAAAGAATTGAAAACATCCTTTTGTACTGTTGAAAAATCCTTAAATCCTAAATCCTTTATAGCTTTTACTATAAAATCCTTTAATTCATAGCCTTGAAACTGCATAATATCACCGATTCTTTCACGGTAAAATTATACCAAACAAATGTCTATTTTTCAACAACTATGTTATAATAGGGTAGGTGAGATTTTATGGATATTTTAAGGATAGAACCACAAGGATTTTGTAGAGGTGTTGAAATAGCCATCGATAAATCCTTAAATCTAAAACTTAATAATAATGTATATTGCCTTGGAGCCTTAATTCATAATCAAATTATGGTTAATCGCCTTAAAGAAAAAGGAATAAGCACAATATCTAAAAAAGGAGCCACAAGGCTTGAGCTTTTAGATTTAGTTCCAGATAATTCCTTTGTTATAATATCTGCACATGGTGCATCTCCTGCTGTTTTTAAAAAGGCAGAGGAAAAGGGATTAAAAATAGTAGATGCGACATGTGCTTTTGTATATAAAACGCATAATGAAATAAAAAAGTATTTATCCCTAGGATATGATATATACTATATTGGAGCTAAGGGACATGCTGAGGCTGAGGGTGCATGTGGTATATCAGATAAAATACATTTAATATCTAGTATTGATGATATCGATTCCTATAATTTTAAAGACAAATCCTTTGTAATAAACCAAACAACAATGTCTTTATATGATATAAAGGAATTTCATGAACGCATTAAGGCTAAAAATCCCAATGTAGTAATATCTAATACTATATGTATGGCTACAACTAAAAGACAGGAGGCTGTAATAAACGCTAGGCCTTGTGATTTATTTATAGTTGTAGGAGATAAAATGAGTTCTAATACAGGTAAGCTTTATAAGCTAGCATCAGCCAAAAGCAATTCTATAATGGTTGAAAGCCTTAATGAATTAAAGAATTATGATTTTAAAAACATTAATACAATAAACATCACAAGTGGAGCTTCTACTCCAAGTGATGTTGTTGATGAAATAATAAATTTCTTAAAAAGCAAATAAAGAGTGTCAACAAACACTCTTTATTTTTCATATTCCTTAATAATCTCTAATACATTAGCTCTTTTAAAATCTCTTCTAATACCAGCATCTACAATATTTAAATATTCATCTACAGAAAGCCACTTATATTCAATGTGCTCAAATGATAATTCAATATCCTCTTTCTCAGTTGGTACAAAATATCCTTCTATAAAGAAAGGATTTCTTTCCTCATTAATGCCTGAAGAATATAGATATCTATATTCCTTAACCTCTACTCCTGTTTCTTCAAGAACCTCTCTTTTTAAAGCATCAATGATATCCTCTCCAACTTCTTTTTTACCACCTGGATTCTCCCAAACCCCAGCAGATGTATCATCAAATCCTCTTTTTACTGCAAGAATTTTATGAAGCTTAGTATTATAAATAATAGCCTTAGCTCCAACCCAATATTTAATTGCCATATTATCGCCTCCCATTAATAATATTTTAACTTAAAATAGAAATATATGCAAATAAAAATAGTGTCACAAAAAAGTGACACTATATTTTTACTTCTTAACAATGAACTTAGGATCCATAGCCGCGATTAGCTTTTGTCTAATCTCTTCTAGAACTGAATCAGCTGGCTCATAAGCATGAGTATTCATTTGGAAGATTCCTCCCCACTCATCTCCACCCTTATACTTAGGGCATAGGTGAAAGTGTAGGTGTCCTCCTGTATCTCCATAAGCTCCATAGTTAATCTTATCTGGGTTAAAAGCCTTATGCATAGCTGTAGCTACGGCATTTACATCCTCGATAAAATCACATCTATCCTCCTTAGATAGCTCAACCATCTCTGATACATGGTCCTTGTATGCAACTATTACTCTTCCGTACTTAGTTTGCTCCTTGAATACATATACATTAGATGTCTTTGTCTCAAATGCAAAGTATCCAAACTTTTGATATAATGATGGATTCTCATCCTTCATACAATATGCGCAATTAGTATCCTTCATATTTAAATATCTCCTTTGTCTTCTTTATTTTATTCTTTTTTATCATTTTATTCAATATGATTTTTGCAATAAAAAAATCCCTTCCGGGATTTATTTAATAAATGAAACAATTAAACTTCCTCTAATAAGATATCTGTATTATATCATAAAGGATAAAATTGTAAAGTTTATAGTTTCATTATATATATCAAAATAATCCATATTCTTTTCCTAACCCTTTTCTTTATTCTTCTTTTTTATCATTTAATTCAACACCTTTTCTAATAAAGGTATCTCCATATTTATTTTTAAACTCCTTAATAATATCGTTAATATTATCTTCCTTCTCCAATATAGACTTCCAAGTAAACAAATTATATTCTAAAGCTAAATCACTGCTCTTAATAAGATTAGAGTAACCAACTCCTATAAGCCTATATTCCTTCTCTATAAAATTATCGTATAATAAATCCTCTATTACATCATTTATTTCATAAAGGTTATCTGTATAATCTATACTCTTACTCCTTGTGATAGTTTTAAAATCACTATCACGAAGAGTAATAGATATAGTCTTTGTAAGATATTCCTGCTCCTTTAAATCCTGATGTAGTCTTTTTGACATATTTTTAAGTTCTATTAAAATATCATCATAATCAAATAGATTATAATCATATGTTTGTGATGTAGATATACTCTTAGAATCCTCATATCTTTGAGGATCTACTACATTTGAGGAATGACCCTCTAATGCATTTTTAAATGATTTAAGCATTCTATCTCCAATAATGTCTCTTATAAGTGATTCATTATCTGGATTCATAAAATCTCCAATTGTTTTAATTCCTGCGTCAATAAGCCTAGGAGATGTCTTCTTTCCTACTCCATATATATCTTTGACATCAAGTGGATATAAAATATCTTTAATTTCTCTTATCCTTAAAATTGTAATACCTAGTGGTTTCTTTATATCCGATGCCATTTTTGCAAGAAATAGGGTTGGAGCAATTCCTATAGAGCATGGTAGGTGTAGTTCCTTTACAAGACGAAGCTGAATCTCCTTAGCTACCTCTATAGGATTTCTCTTCTGGCTTATTTCAGTCATATCAGCATAAACCTCATCTATTGAGGCTACCTCTATTATTTTTGTGTATTCCATTATTAGATTTTTAAATAATCTATGATATTTCTTATATTCCTCAAATTGTGGATTTACCACAATAAGAGATGGTAAAAGCCTATATGCCTCGATTAGAGGCATAGCACTATGAATACCATATTTTCTTGCTTCATAGGATGCAGTTGATACAACACCCTTCATACTATTTTCTCTTCCAACGGCAAAAGCCTTACCCTTTAAAGAAGGATTATTTATGACCGCAACAGAGCAGAAAAACATATTCATATCAATATGGAAAATTATTCTAACATTACTATTTTTCATAAAAATCCCTCTTTCAATTTCATTTTTTATAGTATATAATTATTATATCGTATTAAGCGAAATAATATTATTTTAAGTAGGTGACTATTTTGGCAAATAAAAATCAAGTTCAAGAGAAAAAAGAGAATAAAGGAAAGGTATATCATAATCCTCTTCAAACTCTATGGGGTAAAATTCTTATTTGGACATTATGTCTTGCAATGGTTCTAGGAATTGTAATTGCATTAATTTGGAACATTGTTGATAATTTTGGAAATGTATAATTGATTTAAAAGGAGCTTTGAAGCTCCTTTTTTATTGCTTAAGCATTTCCTTTGCCACCTCAATAAAGTGTGATGATAATGTATTACCACCAATCATCTTAGCAATCTCCTCTACTCTTTCATCCTCTGTTAAAGATTTAATTTGAGTAGTTGTTCTTCCATCCTTATATGACTTAGATATTAGAAGCTGGTTATCTGCCTTTGCCGCAACTGCAGGAAGATGAGTAATACATAAAACCTGTGAATACTTTGAAATACTCTTCATCTTCTTTGCAATCTCTTGTGCTGCATTACCACTAACTCCAGTATCTATTTCATCAAAAACCATTAAGGATAGTTTAGCCTTTTTAGCAAAATATGACTTAAATGCTAGCATAATTCTTGAAAGCTCTCCTCCAGAGGCTGTCTTATGTAGGGGTTTTAAAGGCTCACCCTTATTTAATGAAATCATGAAGCATACACTATCAATTCCATTATCTAAGAAAATAGAATTATCCATAATATCCTTCTTTTCTACCTCATTAAACTCTATTTTAAAGCTACAATCCTTTAAATCAAGATCCTTACATTCATTAACAATGCTTTCCTCAATTAACTTAGCATTTTTTCTTCTTATATTTGATAAGGCCTTTGCCTTGTCAAATGCTTCATCATAAAGCTTTGATAGCTTTTTATTCTTATCTTCAATTACTGAATCAAAATCCTCATTTAAGGCTATTTCCATCTTGATGTCCTCAAGCTCCTTTATAAGCTCATCAAGATTCTTTTTATATTTTGCCTTACAATCCTCAATAGCCTTTAAATCATCCTGAAGCCTATTAAGCTCATCCTCATCAAAATCTAGGGAATCTATTGCCTTATAGATTGTAGATTTAGCTTCAGTAAGGTTTGAATAAGCATCAAATATAATATCTGCCTGCTCCATATATTCTTTATCATAATCTCTTATATCATCAAGTGCCTTATAAGCATTATAAATATTATCTAGTGAGAAATATTCGCTTTCCATATTTTGATATGCCTCATTAAGAGATTTAAATATCTTATCATAATTAGAAAGCTTTGATATTTTTTCTTCTATTTCTATATCCTTGCCTGGATATAGATCTAAAGCCTCTAGCTCATCACGTTCAAATACTAAAAACTCTAATCTTTCTTGTGATGACTTATGTCTTTTCATTATATCTAAAAGCTCCTTTAAGGCTTCATTATATTTTGATAATGAAATGACATATGAGTTATATGCATCCTGAAAGCTCTTATCCTCCTTTGTATCAATAAATGAAAGATAGGTATCAGGATTAATTAATCTAAATGTATCATGCTGTACATGAATATCTGCAAGATATAATGCAATGTTTTTTAAAGCCTGTACTGTAACAGCCACATCATTAACCTTTATTATATTACGACCAGTAGTTGATATCTCACGGTATATTGTAATCTCTTTTGAATGAGCTATACCTAAAGAATCAAGTATTTCATCAATATTTTGGTTTTCATAATCAAATATTCCCATAATATAAGCCTTTGATTCACCATAACGTACCATATCAGAATCAGCACGAGCTCCAAGTAGGAGTGATATCGAATCAATAATAAGTGACTTTCCAGCACCAGTCTCTCCACAAAGTACTGTCATATAGCTATTAAAATCAATAGTTAAATCTTCAATTATCGCAATATTTTTAACAGATAATCTTTTAAGCATTAGGCCTACCCCCTATGTGCTTCCTGCACAATACTTCTATAATTTAGCTTTAAAGTTTTTCTTTTAGAAATTACAGATATAAACTCAATATTTCCACTTCCACCCTTAATAGGGGATGGTGCAAGCTTATTAATATATAGTCCTACACCCTCTAAGAAATCAGATACCTGATTTAAAACCTTAAGATGAATTGATTTATCCTTAATAACTCCCTTACCAACCATTTTACCAACCTCAAATTGAGGCTTTATAAGACAAATAAGTGAATTATTATCATCTAAATGCTTTAATATTCCTGGTATAACATGCTCAATAGAAACAAAGGATACATCCATAACTAAATAATCAAATCTTATAGGTGAATTAAAATCTAATATATTAGTATTTTCATAAAGAACAACCCTAGGATCATTACGTAATGTTGGATGCATTTGATCACATCCTACATCTACTGCATATACCTTTTTTGCCCCATTTTGCAAAGCACAGTCAGTAAATCCTCCTGTTGATGAACCAATATCTAGTATTGTTTTTCCACTAAAATCAATTCTAAACTTCTCTAATGCACCCGCAAGCTTATATCCACCTCTTGATACATATTTAAGCGCATCAAAGGCTACCTCTACCACATCAGTATCTGATACATCATATGATGGCTTATCACAAACATTGCCATTAACTAAAATAGAATGTGCCTTAATAGCTTGAGCTGCCTTATTGCGGGATTCAAATTTCATATTTAAAACTAGATATAAATCAATTCTCATATAATTTCTTTAATCCTTCTAAAATATCCTTATCACCTAATCCGTAATTGTCTAATACCTTATCTACCTCACCAAAACGAATTATAGTATCCTCACTAATATTAATAGCAGAAACCTTAGATATTTTACTAAATTTATTTTTAAAATCTACAATTTTTTCATATAATGAGCCACTCTTAATTACCTGTTCATAAACAAGAATTGGCTTTTTAGAATCAAATAGAATATTAAGCATATCAAAATCCATAGGTCTTATAAATCTAGCATTTATAAGCTCTATTGATAAATTATTCTCAATAATAATATTTTTAATTCTTGTAACATCAGGTCCATATGTAATACAAATACCAACATTACCATCTAAAACCTTAGTCCAGCATTGCTTAATATCATCAATTTTAGAATCAAGCCTACAAATATCACTATTTTTAGTATAGCGAACTGCAATAGGGCCATTATGATTCATTGCATACTTTAGCATTTCTCTTGTCTCACGCCCATTTGATGGCATAAGTATCTCTATATTTGGCATACTAGATAGCATAGCTATATCATAAATACCTTGATGTGTTGAACCATCTGGTCCAATTACTCCACATCTATCAATGCCAATTACTACATTAGCATTTTGTCTTGCGATATCATTTAAAACAAAATCATATGCACGCTGAAGAAATGTTGAATAATAAAGAACAACAGCTTTTTCTCCTGCTCTTGAAAGAGCTGAAGCTAAAACTGCACCATGCTCCTCTGATATTCCTACATCAAGGATAAAATCAGGATATGTTCTATTATATTCCTTAATACTATCTCCAAGTATCATAGCTGGGTCAATTATAGTAAAAGGCATATTTTCTCTTAGCATAAATAATGTCTTAAGCACAATATCAGTATATGTATATTCTCCTTCAAGAAGGACATTCTTTGGAAGACCTGTCTTAATATCAAATGGAGCTACATTATGATATTTACCAGAATTATCATTATAGGCTGGTAAATATCCTTTACCCTTTTCAGTAATAATATGAATTACAAGGGGTCTTTTCATCTTCTTTGCTCTCTTAAAATCTCTTATAAGCTCAAATAAATTATTACCATCATATGGTCCAAAATAATCATACCCTAAGGCAGAGAAAATATTATCAGACTGAAAAAAGGATTTAAAACCATTATTAAGCTTATGGAAGAAATTTCTTACAGGGACAATTGTAACCTTCTTTACAAATCTCTTCAATCCTCTTATAAACGCGTTACTTCTTAGCTTATCTAGGGAACGATGGAATGAACCTACAGTCTTAGATATACCCATCTTATTATCATTTAAAACAATAATTGGCTTTGCCTTACCATTTTTAGAGCTTAAATTATTAAGTGCTTCAAAGGCTACTCCTGAGGCTATGGCTGAATCCCCAATTACTGCAACGCAATCTCCAATAGAATCATTTCCCATATCCTTTGCACGTAAAAATCCCTCTAATGCACTAATAGAGGTTGAACTATGACCTGATTCCCAGGCATCATATGAACTTTCCTTATAGTCAGGATATCCACTAAGTCCTCCAAATTTTCTAAGATTTTTAAAATCCTTAGCTCTTCCTGTTAAAATCTTATGTGTATAAGTTTGATGTCCTACATCAAAAACAAGCTTATCGTTAGGTGAAGAAAAAACATAATGTAAAGCTACCTCTAGCTCTACTACTCCAAGGTTTGAGGAAAGGTGCCCACCGGTTTCTGAGACATGTTTTAGAATAAATACTCTAATGTCATCACATAAAACCTTAAGCTCCTTCTTAGATAAATCCTGAAGGAACCCTGGGTCCTTAATTTCCTCTAAATTAATATGCTTAGTTATCTTCCTTGACAAAGTCCTCTAAACCACTTTCAGTCATCTTTTTAACAACAAGCTTTTCATTAGAGCCTAAAATATCATAGCACTTCTTTGAAAGCTCTAGACCCTTTGTATAATCCTTTACAGCCTCATCAAGTGATATTTCCTTGTTTTCTAGGTTCTTTACTGTATTTTCAAGCTCAGTTAAAAGCTCCTCGAAGCTCTTATTTTCCTTCTCCATTTTGATAAACCTCCATTACTTTAGTAGTAATATTTCCATCCTTCATACGAACATTTAGGACAGAATCTTTTTTTACATCCTTAACACTTTTTATTGCATGTCCATCAACAGATGGAATTGAATAACCCTTATCCATTAGATTTAATGGATTTAGGGCATTAAGCTTTGATGTATAAATATTAAATTCCTGATTCTTCTTATCAAGAATTATTCTAATGTTTTTATTTAAAAGTCTTAATGTATTTTTAAAATCCGATTCCTTTTGTCTAATTAAGCTTAAAGGATTATTTGCCTTAAATCTTTTAGACAAGGAATCAAGCTCTAACCCTTTATGATACATTATATTATTAATAGAAACATTAAGTCTATTAATTAAAGCTCTTAAATCCTTCTTATTTTCCTTAATCTTATTAGATGGTGAGGCATTATCAAGCCTTTCATCTAGGTGCATTAAAATAGTTTTATAATTCTCAAATCTATTCATCAGATCCTTATAAAGCATATGAACTGATGTGAGAATTTCATTACGAAGCTCAACAACATCTGGTGTCGCAAGCTCTGCGGCAGCTGTAGGTGTTGGCGCTCTTAAATCTGATACAAAATCTGAAATAGTAAAATCTATTTCATGACCAATTCCTGTTATAACAGGTATTTTCGAATTATATATTGCAAGAGCTACAATTTTTTCATTGAATGCCCATAGGTCTTCAATAGAACCTCCACCACGTCCAACAATAAGTGTATCACATAAATTATCAGAATTAGCACGTTCTATTTGCTTAACAATATTCTCCTTAGCATCAGGTCCTTGAACTATAGCTGGATATAAAATAACCCTTGTAAAAGGATATCTACGAGATATTGTATTAATAATATCTCTAATTGCAGCTCCTGTAGGTGATGTAATAACACCTATTATAGAAGGTATTCTTTTAATTGGCCTCTTATGAGCTAATGAAAAATATCCTTCCTTTTCAAGCTCCTTCTTAAGCTTTTCATATTGAATATATAAATCTCCTATACCATCACTTTTCATTTCAGTAATGTTAATAGAATATGTACCAGAAGGCTCATAAACTGTAACTCTACCCTTTACAAAAACCTTCATTCCATCCTCTGGCTCAAAATTCACCTTTGAAGCATATGAAGAAAACATTGCACAAGAAATAGTGGCACCACTATCCTTAAGGCTAAAATAAAAATGTCCCTTTTGGTTATGCTTAAAGTTTGAAATCTCACCCTGTAATAGTACAGATTCAAGATGCCTGTCACAGTCAAACTTATACTTTATATATTTAGTTAAAGCAGATACAGTTAAATACTGTGCATTATCATCCATAATATCCCTACTTACCTAATTGTTTTCTAATGTTATCTAATAGCTTATTATTAAATTTAACCTCTTTTTTATCTCCAGCATCAGTATACATTTTAGTAATCTCTAATGCCTCATTAATAGCTATTGCAGGAGCTACAACATCATTTTTCATCTCATATGTCGCAAGTTCAACAATAGATCTATCAACAACATTTAATCTATTAAGTGTATATCCAACTAAGGCATTTGATATAATTTCATCAATTGCCTTAATATCAGCCATTGTACTAAGTGCATATTTTATAGCTAAATCATCACCATCTGTGATAACTGTAGCTGCTACCTGTGCTGCCTCTGTATTATTCATATGACAGCTGTAAATAACCTTAATCGCATCAATTCTTGACTCTCTTATAGATTTTGACATAATACCATCTCCAAATCATAACCTATTATATCATTTATAAAAAATTATATAAAGGTTTAATTATATAAATTATTTTAATAATTTACATAAAAGGCTGCCAAAAGGCAGTCCTTTACTAATTATTATCCTTGTTATAATCCTTAATCAAAGTATCAATAGTATCATTACTCTTAAGTATTTCTCCTGAAACTATATCAATACCTATTGTATGTAATAATCCAATCTCTCCCTTTGATTTAAGTGATGTAGCATATACCTTAATCATAACCTCATCTAAAGATGCCTTTAAAGCCTTAGTAATCTCTAAATTATATACCTCCTGATTACATAAGAAGGCATTAAGCTTATTCTTAATTACTAAATCAAATGACTCAGACATAAGATTTATACCAATAGTATTATAGTATACAGCAAGGTCTTTTATAGAACCCTCTATATCATCAATAATATTAAATGATATAACCTTTCCAGGAAGCTTAAGATACTTAAGCTTTTGTTCTAAAAACACCTTAAATCTTTTATCCATAAAGACACTTTTATGTACCTTGATCATAATAGGGAAATAAACCCTACATTTATCATAGAATGTCTTAAGCTCAAATAAAGCCTCAGATATAATATACCTATCAAACACCTTTTTAATATCTCTTTCAGCTACAACCTTATTAAAATACTCCTCATCACAATCAAACTGACGAAGATTAGGGCGTGGAATATAATACTCTATTGTACCTTCATCAGCATTAACCATCTGCCTATAGCATATTTTTAAATCTCTTGTATCTATAGCCTCTGTACAATAAAGAATAATCTGTGAATCCCTAAATCTTTGTAATGCTAAATCCTTATCATAAAACATTACATCCTCTTCGCTTTCTCTTGCGTCAATTAAAGCCTCTGAGGCAAATGAAATAACCTTTTTACAATCAACATTTCCCATAGCCTTAGTATAACGATATATTCCCGCCTTCATCTTAAGCTTAAGACGAGCATTAACCTCATATGATTTAGCTTTAATCTTATCTAAAATATCAGAGACCCTTTTCTTTATTGCTCTCATATCATTTATATCAGAGAATAACAACATAAACTTATCATTTTCTAAATGATATACATCCATTTCCTTATTAATTTCTTCCTTCAATATTTTTCCAATAAGAAGGGTTAAATCATCCGCAAACTTATAACCATAAATATTAAAATATGTATCATAATTATCATTTTTGATTAAAGCTACCGCAAACTTCTTAGACAAGATAGCCTCATCAAGATCAATATATAGCATACTCTTATTCTTAAGATGTGATATTTGATTATTATAAGCCTTATTCTCTAAAGCCTTTTCCTTTGTCTCAGTTTTAGTTTCATCTGATATAAGAGAATATATTTCAAGGACAGATGAATCATTAACCATAACATCTTCCTTTATATATCTTCCATTTATATGATAATAAATTGTCGCCTCAAACAATTCTCTATCATATATTTTTCTATATACTTCCTTATATCCTACTACATCCTTCGCATCTATTAATGAAATATATTCACTATCCTCAAAATGCTTCTCCTTAAGACCAAGTAATAGCGCTGCGCTATCATTTAATGATATTTCCTTATCCTCTTCAATCTTAAGCCCCTGCTTTGCATGAGTAGTTATAAAATCATACATTCTCATTTCCTTAGAAATATCAAATGTATCATATAGCTCATTAATAAAGATATTTAAAACAAGAGTTAATGTTTTAAGAGATTCATAAATATAGATATCCTTAAACTCAGATGTAAAAAAATTATAGCAGATAGCTCCAATTGGGCTATCATTTCTATATAATCTAAATCCTATAACTGACTTAAACGAATCCTCAAAAGGAAGTCTTGTTATAATATTTTTATCCCATAATGATTCCTTAACATTAATAAGTAAAAGCTTTTCAGAATTAGATAGGAGTTCCTCAAAAGGAGAATCCTTAATCATATCATCAGTAAATATTTTCTCATAAACCCTATTCATCTTATAATGGAATCCATCTCCATTATGATTTAAGGCTATTACGATTTCACATTTAGAATAAAGATTCTCTATCTCCATTCCATAATTTCTTAATATATCTCTAAACCTTAATCCCTTATTAGGGTTTAATGCACTAAGTACACCCTCAAGGCTTTTAAATCTTTCAGTAATAGCTATAGGCGTTTCCTTAATATTTGACTCTACCTCAGTAAAATGTGATTTTCTATCGCTACCACCCTTAAAGGTTATATTAATTGTTTCATCATCAGTATCTTTAACAATCTCATCCTCAATAATATTAATATTGATAGATTTTTTCTTTTCCTTCTTTTTATCCTTCTTTATAGCCTTTATTTCTTCATTAAGCTTTTCTATACTCTCCTCATATTCTGTAACACCAATTCTATTATTGATTGCCTTCGAAACTAAAAGAGCAGTTTCAGCAAACTCTAAGGCTACATTCTTTTCAGCATCTAAATATATATCATGGTACTCTGATTCTAAAATCATAGCACGTCTATTTTCAGAATTCTTTAAATAAATATTTAAAAGAATTGTTGCCATACCAACCTTAGATGTAGTATCTATTTGCTTATCATCTATATATTGCATAATAAAGCTTTGAGCCTCATTAAGCTTTCTTTCCTCATATAGCATTTTAGCCTCTCTTAAATAAAGCCTAAAAAGCTTTTCATAAGAAAAGTTCTTTATATAATATGCCTTAAGCTTCTTAAATGAATCATAAAAATTATCGTATTCCTTATCATAAAATTGTAATGTTTGTAGCTCCTCTAAGGCCTTTATCTTATTCTCCTCAGAAATATCCTCAAACAAATACTGAGTAATAGTTCTCTTAAGCTCTATTCTATTACCAACATTTGTATAATATCTAATCATATCATAAAGATATTGGTCCTTATCAATAGTCTTTAAATGATCATTTTTAATATCAATATATTTTAAAGCTTGATCATTATTATCTAATGATAAAAAGATATCGATTAAGGTATCACACAAGGCTACAACAGAATCGTTATCATAATTATTAAAATAAGGAGTAAGGCTTAAAAGGATACGAAGCGCATCCTTATCCTTATCAGAATTATGAAGGATTAAAGCCTTGTAAGCTATAGCCCTTGCATACTCATATGAAGTTTCATCTTTATCTCTTAAAAACATATCAATTTTTTTAATTGATTTTTTATCTGCCTCAAGAGATAGCACCTCATCAAGCGTCATATCTAAATCTCCTTAATTATAGCCTCATCATTTTCTATTACTGCATATGTCCTGCCATATTTTAATGAACCAGGATTTATAAATGTAATATTATTATCAGAAAAAACACAAGCCTCATGCGTATGTCCAAAAAACACATAATCGCACATTAATTCCATAGCTCTATAATAAAGATTCATATATCCCATCTTTACCCTATATTTATGTCCATGAGTAATAAATATCCTCTTAGAATCTATTTCTATTACTTTTTCAATATTATCATCATATTGGTCACAATTACCATCAACATAAGTAATATCATACTTATCTAAAATATCTCTTTTAACACAATAATCACCACAATGAATTATCATATATCCCTTATATTTTTTTATAAGCTCCTCCATTAATGAGGTATCTCTATGAGTATCACTTATTATTAATAAATTTCTCATATAATCCTTTAAGCTCCTCTAAGGCCTTAGCCCTATGCGAAATAGTATTCTTCTCATCTAATGTAATCTCAGCCATAGTTCTTTTAAACTTTTCTATATAAAAATATGGATCATATCCAAAGCCGTTATTACCACGAGCTTCATCTATAATTTCACCCTCGCATGAGGCTTTAGTTATAATATACTCCCCACTTGGCTTACAAAGACAAATAGCACAAACATATCTTGCTTTTCTATTCTTAACATCCTTTATATTCTTTAATAAAAGCCTATTATTATCTAAATCATTATGCTGAGGACCTGCATATCTTGCTGAATATACCCCAGGCTCTCCATTAAGTCCATCACACATAAGACCACTATCATCTGCAATAGCAAGCACATTTGTTAATTTAGCAATAGTCTTAGCCTTAATAAGTGCATTTTCCTCAAATGTAGTACCATTCTCCTCTACATCAATATCTATACCTTTTTCTTCTAATGATTTTAATTCTATATTTGAACCCTCAAATATCTTTTTAAACTCTCTTATTTTATTCTTATTATTAGAAGCTATAATTATTTCCATACTTAAATCACCATCTTAATTTTAACATATTCTTTATTTAAAATAAATAAAGTATGGTATAATAAGTTAGGTGATTTCAATTGTTATTAGATAATATTAAAGCTTTTATTAAGCGACCTGCCGCAATTAAGGCATTTCTATTTATTGTTTTTTATTTTTTGATAATGTTTGTTATAGTTGATTATGCATTATCGCCACTATTTAAAAACATTTGTGAAAACATATATAATAAGCCATT
This sequence comes from uncultured Caryophanales bacterium, assembly GCA_946626535.1. The sequence goes on along the minus strand of CAMOUK010000010.1, from coordinate 17,157 downwards.
TGATGATATTCCGAAGAAAAGCTTATATCTTGCAAGTGCTGTATTTGATTTAATTATTTATATTATTCTTATAATACCACTTCTTGTTGGATACCAATTTGAGCTTCAATATGATTTCTTCCATGCAATATCAGACAAAAAAACTCCAATATTCTTTTTAACATCACTAGGTATATTTTATGTATCGGCAGTTATAGCTGGAGTAATATCAATGGTTATATATAAGGAAAGTCAATCCGTTAATCAGGAATTAATAGAGACAACACTTAAATCAGGATATATTGCAGCTGCTCTTATGTTTATATCTGCTGTAATTATAGGTCCTATTGTAGAGGAGCTTATATTTAGACAGGCAATGTTTGATATATTTATAAATAAATATGTCTCTATTATCATTTCATCTCTTCTATTCGCTTCAATCCATATCGTATCATCTAGTGGTTCATTAAGATATATGGTATCTATTACAATTCCATATCTTACATCAGGAATAGTATTTGGTACAATATATGAAAAAAGCCATAGAAATATATGGCTTTCAATTGCAGTACACGCAACAAGTAATTTTATAGCATTAGTATTAGTATTCGCTTAATTCTTAAGCTTCTCATATTGCTTCAAAAGGTTATATGAATCAGTATAATTTAATAATCTTGCGTAATCTATAGGACGATAATTAAAATCGTCCTTTTTATTCATATTATATCTATTAGCCTGTTGTTTAACCCTTAAAAAATCATTATTTATAACAGCAACATGTAAAGGATATTTCTTTAAATATCTATTATATCTAACGCTTTGCATTTGATATTCAATATAATCATGAATCTCTCCCTTAGCTATATCAAGGACAGTTTCATAAAATCCATTTCTCTTCTCTATGATAGCTCCATATGATATTAAAAGCTTTATCATATCATAATCCTTCTCACGAGCTGCAAAGAATATTGGAGTTTCTCCAAAATTATCTGCAGAATTAGCAAGTAATCCATTATTTAATAAATAAAGAGCAATATTATGATCCTTTACCATACAAGCCTCATGTAAAAGATTACGTCTAGTATAATTTATTGAAAATAAAAGAGTCTTATTCTTTGCAATAATCTCCTTTAAAAGAGGAAGATTATGAGAACGAACTATAGAAAAGCAAATATTTTCATCATTCTTATCAACAACCTTTAAATCAACACCTGAATCTAATAGGATATGTGCCATATCCATCTTTCTTTGATTTAGGGCTATCATAATGGCACTTTCACCCTTATTGTTTGTAAGATTAAGGTTTGCACCTTCTCTAACAAGACGTTTAAAATATCCAATTTTATTATATAAAATAGAATACATAAGAGGGGTATTTCCACTATCATCTAAAGTATTTAGATTTATATAATTCTTAATCAAAAGATCAAAAGCATCATCAAATTCAGAGGCTATAGCAGCATCTAATAGACTTTGCTTATGCTCATTTAAAACATTAATATTTTCAACCTTTAAATATGCCTCTAGTCCCTTATAATCTAAGGCCTCTATTAGCTTAAACGGATCACTCATTATCCTCGTCTCCTTTAGCCTTGGTATGAGTATAATACTGCTTTGACTGGAAATTAAAATCCTCGCATAAATTAAACATATCATAAGGAATCATTTTTGATTCTTCTACATCAAATAAAACATCCACAAATGATTTTGGATTAAATCCATTAAGACAGTAAATCTTTTCTTCATCATCGATATAATTTCCATACTTACAGAAAAAGCAGCATAATATTTTCTTATCTAAAAGACTATTAAGCTTATTAAGCTCATCACTTCTAGTCTTACCTGATGCCTCATAAAGCTTACCATTATATAAAACTCTTGATGTCTTTATAGAATGAATATACTGACAAGGCTCATCATCTACCTGAAGTATTTTACTCTCGGTAGGATATATATCTGCAACCCTACCTCTAAGATAAATATTTCCATCCTCATAATCAAGTATAGAACTATAATCTGCACTCATAATTACAAACTTATCTCCAGCAGTTGTCTTAATATTATCAATATCTATATCAATAATTTCATATACATCATGCCTATCCTCATCCTTCCAATCTAGAAGATATGCATAACCATCCTGCAAGAAATATTTTCTAAGCTCTAGCATATTATAGCTATTATTAATGCATAAGGTACAAAGTGATTTGTACCTTTCTGCATAATTCTTATCTCTATATTTAAATGTAGTCATAGCCGCATTCATTACATTATAATGTGGCTCATCATATATTTGCCAATAGGTATCTACAAATGAACCAGATACCTTTGCCTCAAAGGAATAGAGATTTCTAAATGATATTACAAAGATTCTATCAATTTCTTCCATATTATCATCTCTATGCTCCCACAAAAAGTTCTCAGCACAATCAATTATTGTATCCTCATGTAGTGCATCAAATGTAATATGACAAACCTCTTTACCTTCAAAGGTAAGGAAATAAATATATGACAAATGATCTAATAGGAATGAAATATCTCTATAAATCGTCTTTTTAGATGAGTTTATTTCAAGATTATCATACCTTATTACAAAGGCATCCTCTAGAGTAGTAATAGTGATGGTATCTAATACATTATCCGATTCTATTTTTAAGTCTATAGATAAATTACAATTTAGTTTGTATTTATCCTCTATATACCTTTTAACATCCTCTAGCATAAATAAAATACCTCTTTACTTCTCAGCTGTTACCTTCTTTACAACTTCCTTAATTCTCTTAATTGTATCCTTAGTATTAAGTGTAATGTCATCCTTCTTAACCTTCTTAAGGCCTTCAAACGGGATAGTTTCAACCTCTACTGCATGTTTTCTCTTTGAAACAGTAACATACTTATAGCATAGCTGTCCTGCAAAAATGTCATATGGCATTTCATCAGACTTACTTACACCAGCCTCATTATTTCCATTGAAGGCTACATTGTTACATGCAATATATTGAGTATCATCAGTATCCTCAGGATCAATAGTACGTCTCTTAAGTACCTGCATATCATCATATACTGTTGGATATTTTACATATCCATTCCAGAATGGAACCCAAATATCAAATCCATCAAATGTTTTTACATTAATCTCATATGATTTAATATAATCATCATTTGCATAATAATGGAAATCAATTGCCTCTCCATTAGAATTATAAATAATATAATCTGATCCATATGCCTTTTCACCTACTGGAAGATTCTTCTTTACCTTCGCAATCTTAAATGTCTTATACTTAGACCCAGCAAGCTTATTTAAGGCATATTCATATGCATCATTGAATTTATCATAAGGAATTGGCTTTTCCCCCTTAAGATATAAAATATAAATACTATTTTTCTTCGGAGTCTTTATATCCTCTTGTGCCTCATCTTGATAATGAATAACCTTTTGAAGCTCTACCTTTAATCTTTCATTATCTGTTTCATTTAACAGATAAGTATAGGCTTCCTTCTTTTGCGCAAGTGTATTCTTACTTCCCATAACAATCTTAGCCATTTCATAATCAGTAAATTTCCAATCTAATTCCTTGCATTTATTAACAAGATCCTCATTTTTAATAAAATCATAAACATTAAAGCTCATACTAAACACCTCAATCTATTTTTTCTTTAATCTAATTATACTACATATTGAGACATTTTTTAATACTTTGTAAAGAAAAAAAGGATTAAAAATAATCATTTTAATCCTATCTCTCATACACTAAATCTATGATTGTCTTTTTGCTTATGCTCCTATATGCCAAAATCATCGAAAATAAAAAATCCTTTTTTTAAAGGATTTTATTTCTTTAAATATTTCTCAGGTAATTCCTTAGTTACTGCCAAAGCTAGGGCACCATCACCAATATGGCATGATACTGAAAGTGATAATGGATTTACAACTACATCTGATACATCAAATCTTTCTTTAATCATTTCAGCAAACTTCATTGGTAATTCCTTATCAGTTCCTGAATATGCAACCGCAAGATAAATATTATCAGTTCTTCCGTCTAGATCCTTTAAATATCCATTGATATTTCCTTCACAAGCATCCATCATTATTTCAATTGCATTTTCCATTGTTCTATTACGCATCTTATATTTATCAAGCTTTTCTCCTTCAATTTGAAGAATTGGCTTAAGCTTTAGCATAGTACCTAAAGCTGCAGCTGCAGGTGTGATACGTCCACCCTTCTTTAAATACTTAAGAGTAGCTACTGTAATATAAATATCTGAATTAGACATAGTTTCAATTAAAATATCATGTATTTCCTTACCAGTATATCCTAAATCTCTAAGCTTCATTGCATCTAATACAGACTGTCTTTGAGTAACAGAAATTCTCTTATTATCTACTACAAAGACCTTACCTTGAAATTCTGGCTTTTGAGCAGCTCTTAAAGCTGTTTCACATGAATTAGATAGTCCTGATGACATTGGTATATAGATAACTGAATCATTATTTTCTAATGCATTGGCCCATAGCTCCTCAACATACGCAATAGATGGCTGAGATGTTGAAACCACAGCATTATCATCCTTAAGGAATTCATAAAACTTCTCTTGAGTAAGAGTTATATCCTCTAAATATTCCTCTCCATTTATAGTAAAAGGCATTGGCACAACAACAATACCTAATTCTTTTCCTTCATATTGTGTAATTCCACTATTTGAATCAGTAATAATCTCGATTCTATTCATAAAACAATTCTCCTTTAATGAAAAACTAATAAAATTATACCAAACTAAGATATCAGTGTCAAGCCGACTTTACTTTCACTTGGCATTAGTAAACAAAAAAGTGGATTCCCTCAATCCACTATTTTGCTTAATAATAATTTTCTTCTAAAACCTATTGATTAAACTACTGTACTAACAACACCTCTATATCTCCCTCAAGATACTTCCGTATTATTAGCTATATCACCTAAAGGGTGATTAAAAGCAACCTAACCATTCTGTGCCTTCTCTCCATCATATCGTACATTGAAAAAACATTCCCACAATCTTAAATCAACATACCTTTATTGTATTAATTCTTAAAATCTTCCTCTCTATATAAGACTTAATACAACAAAAGATTACAGCCTACATTATTAAATCTACACAGAATTATTAAATTGATTTTATCTTTTCTTTTTCTCTTTATACAATGCCATTATAACATATAAAACAAATACTGTCAACAAAATCGACAATTGTGTATATTTATTTAAACAGTTAAAAATAATCTTTATTTATTCATTAATGATATTATATTTTTTTAAAGTGTCAAATAACTCTTTATTGTTAGTATATTGTATAGGTATAACACCTAAATCTTCGATGCCAACTAAATTTTTGGGACTATCATCAATGAAATAAATTTTTTCTATTCCCATATCCTTATATGCATTAACACATACCTCATAGAATTCATGCATTGGCTTTCTTAAATGGTATTCCCATGAATTGAAGGTTTTATCAAATATTTTCTTGAAAAAATCCTTATCCCCATATAAAAGCTCTACATAATCCTTTATTACATTAGTTAAAAGAGCAATATGATATTTCCCTTTAAGCTTAGTATTAATAAAATCTATAAGTTCACTATTTAATGTAAGAAGCTCCTTCCATTCCTTTACTATTACATCCTTTGGAATTTTAAGTCCCTTTTCTAATTTATCTAAAAGCTCATATACATTATAATATCCCATATCAGCTGAATTATAATATTCTGCCTTTAATCTAATAGTCTCCTCCTCACTATATCTAAGGCGAAACCATCTTGGTGATATTTCTGTACAAAGTACTCCGAAGCAATCAAATATAATAAGTGTATTCTCCATAATTATTCTCCTACCAGCGCATTAATTTTATTCTTATCTAGATTTTCTCCAATTACTATAATAACATCCTGTCCATTATCTATTTCATCTATTTCTATATCATTTCTTGTAATATTAACCTTATACCATTTATCATTCTCATAAATAAAGCCCTTGATTCTCAAAATATTACCATAGGCTTTTGAATTAAAAAGCTTATTCATTAAATCAATTATAAAATCTTTATTAAGCTTTTTATTCATAATATATAATGAATCATAATTATTATCATCTATGACCCTAAGCTTTATATGATCATATGAAGCATATCCTGCATTTATAATATCATCCATATTTAATGAATCATTATAAACTATATCTCTATCCATAAATACCCTATCACACATATACTTCTTCATAAGGCCATTTATGTAATTGGTATCTAATATAAGAGATTTATTATCTCTTTTAGTAATAATAAGCTTTGAAGCTACAGCAGCCTCGCTTACAAAAATATATTCAGACTCCTCTGAAAGATTTTTAGTATTGATATCATATAATACAAATACATTCCCAACCTCATAATAATTTATTAGAGGCTCCTCATATAATACATCAAAGAACTCATCAGTATCATATACTCCAGATGGTTCAACAATTATTCTTGTATATCCACGCATTGCCATAGATATAAGCTTAGTCTTAAATCTACGTAGATGACAATCATAATCACATCCTCCAGCAACCATTTCACAGTCGCATCCTATTGATGATACTAGCATCATATCAACATTAATAGCTCCATAATCATTTTCTAATATGCAAACATCCTCTCCCTTATCCATTAAATATTTTGCATATTTTAAAATGAAGGTTGTCTTTCCACTACCTAAAAATCCAGTTATCAAATCAATTTTTATCATTATCATCACCATCAATTGACATTATAATATATTCACAAATTAAAAACAATAAACTCTAATTTAACAAATATGTAAAATAAATTATACTATCAATTCCTTTATAATTATAGTAAAATATAGATATAATTCATTGGGAGGGTAATTTAATTAACCAGAATTATAATATAGCTAAGATATTTTATCAACCGACATATATCTAATATGATGATAAAAGCCAAACATCTTAGCAATACTTATTTTAAGGTTATAGCTTATTAATTAAAGATATACAAAAGACCATCACTTGAATGGATGTATACTTGTGCCCAATTGCTAAGCCTAAAAATAAACAGGGGTTTCTAATCCCTGTTTTTTTTTATTCATTCTCTTCTTTTCTTACATAATAATATTTTAATTTTAGATATCTTATAAGAAAAGCAAGTCCTATAGTAAGCATTGATTCAATCATAGAAAGACCAATAATAATATATGCATTAAGATCAAATCCAGATATATCTGCAGCATAAGGAACCCTTTTATCATATAAGAATAAAAGTTCAATCATAATAGTATATATAAGAGTAAATAGCAAAGGGAATATAACATCTACCTTAAAAATTTTATTTGTCTTATCAAGTATTATATATGATACAAATCCAAGCACAGGACATATTGTATGTAGCAGTAGCCACATATTTCCCCTAACAGATACTAAATATTTAATATCACCTGCAATAGGTGTTAAAATGCAAATTGTAATGCATGTAACTGATGTAAGGGTTACTGCAATATATTTTATAATATGCAAAGCCGGATGGCTTTTAATTCCATGAAGCTCTAAAATATCTACTATAAGCATAACAATTGATGCGAATAATAAAATCATATTTGAAAGATTTGTATAATATGTTAATGAATAATACCATTTAAAGTTTTCACTACCAGGAAGATATCTAAAGAAAACCTCTGATAGGGCAAATAGCTCTAATATAATTATTAACGAATTAAAAACAATTGATGCGATTATATAATTTCTATTTCTCAAGAATATCACCACCAAATATATTTTATCACATTAAAAAAGATTTCCACAATTCACATTATTCATTCCAAAACAAAAATTAATTATATTTAAAGCTTGTTTATTGTAGTGTTATCTCACACAAAAACAATACAACTATGGTTGTTTTTGTAGGACGTGCATTTTTATTTTTTTTATAATTTTATGTTGATTTTACAATCTATTTATTGTTAAATAATGCTTGCAGTTTTATTAGCTATTTTTATAGCTGATGGGTGTACTTTTTTATTTATTAAAATTTTTAAAAAAATACATATCAAAATATAAGGATTAAAAGCAGGACGATGTAAGCCTACTATGTAAAACTAGCTAAGCAACTTCTTGTTGTGATTATAGTTTCTACTATATGCTATATAATATCATGAACATGGCAATAATAAGCAGCAATAATCACGAAATTTGATATGCCAAAGGGCAATCGAATTTTAAAGAAGGAGCATTAAAACGTATTAGACAATGGAAAAATTAAGAGAAATTAAAAATGGTGAGCTATACTACAATGGATTTAGCTTAAATAATCTTGCAAAGGAGTATGGTACACCACTTAAGATTACTTTTTTGGATGTTATTAGTGAGCATATCAAAAGCTTAAAGCGCTCATTTGATAACGCTATTTCTTCTATTGGATATGAAGGTAGATTCATCTACCTTAATGCCAATAAGGCTAATTATGGAAAGGAAGAGATTGAGACAGCCTTCCTTGCTGGTGATGGACTTGAAACATCATCTTATTACGATTTATGTCTTACTCAAAAAATGTTTGAGGTAAATAAAGATCATAGACATAAGCTTATAGTATCTAATGGTCTTAAGCTTAAGGACTATTGTGATGAGATTGTTAGTGCCTTTAATAAGGGACTTAATATAATCGATATTATTGATGATTTAAATGAATATGAATATTTAAAGAATCTAAATCTTCCTATAAAGGTAGGATTTAGAGTTCATCTTTCTTCTCTTTATGAGGCTGAGGTTCCAGATGATAGATTTGGTCTTTTAAAGAATGAAATAGATTATATTCTAAATGATATCAAAAACACTAAGCTTATTCTTACAACAATACATTATCATCAAAGAGGGTTTGATTATGTAGAGGATAAGTTTAAAGAAAACCTTCTTAAGGCGTTCAATTTCTATTTATACGCTAAGAGTGTATGTGATAGCGTAGATAGTTTTGATATTGGTGGAGGAATGCCTCTTCCATTATCTGAGGATTTTGATTATGATAGCTTTGCCCTAAGCACATTAAAATATCTAAAGGAGCTTTGTCTTAAGAATAATGTTAGTATGCCTAATATTATTGGTGAAAATGGTAAGTTTAGTCAAAAGGATTCTACTGTAAATATATATAAGATTGTTGGTGTTAAAAACACTGGAGATTATCCTTGGCATATCGTTAATGGTTCATTACTTGTTGCCCTACCAGAAATGTATGCGTTAGGTGAGCCTATTTTAGTTACACCAATTAATAACCTAGATAAGCCTATGAAAAAAGTAAGGCTTGCAGGTATTACATGTGACTGTGATGATGTTTTATTCGATAGAGAAAAGGGATATTTTGAAGTTCCTGATTCTCTAGATAATTATATTGGATGCATTGGTACAGGATCATACCAAAATTCTATGAATGGTAAGGGTGGAGTTCACCATTGTCTTCTTCCTGAAGAAAAGGATGTTATAATCTATACTAAGGATGGAAAGACATTCTCTAAGGTAAGACATGAACTTCAATCTATTGAAGATATTTATAATATAATTAATTTTAAATAATAACAAATGTCAGATGCTTTGCATTTGACATTTTTATTTTTGGAAATGTTTTCAAAAACATACTCTTTAAAAAAAGAGTATACTAAAGATGGTGAGATTATGAAAACAACAGATTTAAGTAAGGGTACACCTTGGAAGGTATTAGTTTTATTTGCTCTTCCTATGATATTATCCGTTACCCTTCAGCAAATATATAATATAGCCGATAGTTCTATCGCCGGTAAGATGATTGGTGATAATGCTTTGGCCGCAGTATCTGCATCATACCCTATTACTATGATTTATTTATCAATAGCTACAGGGCTTGGTGTTGGATGTGGAGTTATCACATCAAGATATTTTGGACAAGGTAATAATTCCTCTACTAAGATAACTATTACAACCTCTTTAATATTCACAACACTTTTATCTATTGTAATGATTATATTTGGAGTACTTATTACCCCTCTTTCATTAAAGCTTATAAGTACACCAGATGATATTTTTGATGATAGTGCCTTATATTTAAGATTTTATTGTGGTGGCCTATTATTCACATATCTTTATAATGTAATAACATCTATATTCCAATCTCTTGGAAATAGTAGGACACCTCTTTATTTTCTTATTTTTTCTACAATTTTAAATATAGTGCTTGATATATTATTTGTAGGGCCATGTGATCTAAAAATCCTAGGGCTTGCGCTCGGAACATTTATTGCTCAAGGGCTTGCAATGATATTATCATTATTATTTCTTCTTTTAAGTATAAGAAAGGTTTTAAAAACAGATGAAAAGCAAATATTATTTAGTAATAAAATCCTTAAGGATATATTACTAATTGCTATACCATCAATTATTCAAGGAGCCACAATTTCAGTTGGTAATTTCTTCATTCAAAGAAAAATCAATTCGTATGGCTCTGATTTGATTGCAGGATATGGCGCAGCCTATAAGATTTGCTATGTAATAGTAAACATTTATGGTGCATATTCAAATGCTATTTCTACATACACATCACAAAATATTGGAGCAGGAAAGCTTTATAGAGTTAGAGAAGGATTTAAATGGTCTTTACTTATATGTGTAATATTTAGTTTTGTGATGAGTCTAATCTTTGTACTAATACCAAATATCCTTCTTATGATTTTTATGGATAATGATGCCTCAAATAAATCAATAGAGATGGGTAGATATTTTATATATATCGTAGCCCCATTCTTCATTTTCATGGGACTAAAGATTCCATCAGATGGAGTTTTAAAGGGTGCTAAGGATATGCGAAGCTTTATGATTGGTACATTTGCTGATCTTATAATAAGAATTGTTCTATCATATGCCCTAAGCTATCCATTTGGATATAAGGGAATATTTAGTGCCTGGCCAATTGGATGGGCTGTTGGAGCATTTATATCTGTTACAATGTATAAAAAAGGAAGATGGAAGACACTTACTGGTCTTCCAGATTTAGAGGAAAAAGGAAGCCTAGAAAATCTCTAGGCTTCTACTTCTTTTTAAAGAAAAAACTAACCATCAGGTTAGTTTTATTTCTATATTGCCTCATAAATCTCCAAGCCTTCATGAGGTCTAAATAAATCCTCATATTTATGATTCTTCTTCAAATGTAAAACAAAATATAGACACCATATTGAAGTAATAATTCCAGCTAATGTATTTGATACAAACATAGCAATTCCACATGCCTCATAATTCATATCTACAACATACATTAATAGCATAATTGTAGGTAGTCTAAATCCAAATAAATTTAACATAGACATAAATGATGTAATCTTAGTTTTACCAAATCCATAGAATAAGGCATTTGAAGCTCCTGAAAGACCTGTAAATGCTATATCTAGACATTCCCATTTAAATATATTAGAAATAATAACTCTATAATCCTCATCGCTTCCTGCAAAGAACCCTGCCACACTACTTCTTGATATAAATAAAGCGGTCATAAATACCAAAGATACGGCTTCTACTAAAAGCATATTACATAAATAAAATTTAAGTATTCTCTTTCCATTTTGATTACCATAGTTTTGAGATACTATAGTAGACCCACCATCCTCAAAGGAATTTATTATATTTGTAGGAAGACCAGCCATAGTATTAGAAATACCTAAAGCTCCTACTACCTGCTTACCATAATGTGCTGATGCGATGGAATTAAGATATACCTTACCAAAATGGAATAGAAATCTTCCAATAAATACAGGTAATGATAGCTTTATTATAACCATAACATTAGACTTGTCTAGATTTAATGATTTAGGTGTTATTCTTAAAATATTAGATGGAAGTATAGCTAGCATAAGCATAATTACCATCATAAATAGCTGAGCCACCATTGTAGCTACTGCAAGCCATGTAATTGTAACATTGTCAAAAGGACCATATGCAAATAATGTAGAAAGTCCAATTTTTATAATAATTACTCCAATATTTAAAATAAATATTCTAAATGTATTTCCCTTTGATTTTTCAAATGCTATAAAAACAGAATTTAAAGTGATGATAAATAAATTAATCATTTGAACATCAAAATATCCTAATGCATTATCTATTGTTGTCTTATCTGTTTTTAAAAGCTTTAAAAATGGTACTGCGAATGGAATAAATAATAGTGTAATACCTGCAATAATAAGTGCGATACTAAATACTGTATTTGCACTTCTTCTAGCACTATCAATATTATTTTCCCCAATCTTTTTAGCAATAAGTATACCTCCACCTGTAGCTATTGCTCCTCCGATGGTTTGAATCATATTTTTTATTTGATCTAATACTACAACATCAGCCGCATCTCCAATATCTGCGACTTGAACAATCATCATATCATATATTCCATAAAGATAATTACATAAATTATAAAATACTATAGGCAAGGCAATGTAAAGAATTGTCTTAAGCATTTTATCATTTAATATCATATCTCTTTTCTTTAATTGACGTTCCTCTTTTGTCATACTATCACGTCTCCACCGAATTAAATCATATCACTTTATCCCTTTAATTAAAGGAAAAAATATCACAAAAAGAAATGGAGAAGCCTAACGCTCTCCATAATTATAAAGCATATTCACCTATAGCTTTTAATGACTTGTCATCCTCTACAAAAACCTTCTTTGTATATTTATCAGGAATATCCTTAGTAACTGCAATTCCAACAGCACCTTCACCTGTGTGACAGCAAACAGCAAGCGCAAGCCTATCAATTAAGATATTGATATCTGAACCAAATTCCTCTCTCATTCTCTTTTCAAGCAGTAATGCGTCTTCAGTGCTTCTTGAAGCATATGCTATTTCATATCTAATATTATCTGTTCTTCCATCAATTTCCTTGAATTCTAAAATGGTCTTTTTCGCAGCCTCAATCATAATCTCAATACCATTTTCAAGGCTTCTATTACGCATCTTATATTTATCAAGCTTTTCTCCATCAATAACAAGAACTGGCTTAAGCTTTAGCATTCCTCCAAGAGCTGCGGCTGCTGGAGTAATACGACCACCCTTCTTTAAATAATATAAGGTATTAAGCATAATAAAAATCTTAGACTGACTTCTAACCTCAGTTAATATATTCTTAATCTCAAAAGCTGAATATCCTAAATCTCTTAGACGCATCGCATCATATATTATTTGTCTTAGGGTAGCAGATATTCTTTTCGCATCAACAACAAAAACCCTATCTTTATAATTCTTCTCTGCCTCAACCATAGCAGATTCACATGACTTTGAAAGTCCTGATGACATAGGAATATAAAGTACTGTATCATACTCCTCTAAAAGCTCATCCCAAACGGAAGCTACATAGGCTGTTGAAGGCTGAGATGTAGAAACAGTCGCATCCTCATCAAGCATTTTAAAAAAAGTGTCATTATCAAGACTTACACCCTCTAAATATTCCGTACCATTAATCATAAATGGCATTGGTATAACATTAATATTAAGCTTTGTTGCTTCTTCTTGACTAATCTCAGCCATAGAATCACACATAATCGCTATTTTTTCCATAATAAAACCTCTTTTAAACAAAATGATTCATACTATGTAAAGTATACCAAACAAAGCCCTATGATGTCAAATATATTTAACATTTTTGTAAATAAATATTAAAATACTACTATTTTGGCATAATAGTTTAATATTATACTATTTTATAAACTAATATTTTTTCTCTTTCATCATAATTATCATATAAATCAGCTGTACTTATACTATCCTTTAGTTCAAATCTATCGCACTTTGCTAAATACTCCTCATACTTTTCCTGAGGATAATAGAAAAAAAGTAAAATATCCCTATTACATTCATCATATGAATTAATAATATTTAAAACAACCTTATTTAATATCTTTAAATTAAAAGGATTAAAAAAATAAAATCTATCAATATTATTATCTATCCTTAAGTCCTCTGCTCTTCCTAATATAAAGCTTGACCTATTAAATCCACCACTCTTTTTATTTTCTAAGGCCTTATTATACAATCTTTCATTATACTCTACACCAATAGTATGGCATTTTGTCTCATGGCTCAAATAAAAATCTACTCTACCTTTACCAGAGCCTAAATCTAGCAATGTGTTAGATTTATTAATATAACCACTATTATATAGCCTTAATAAAACCTCATATGGTGTTGGCTCATAAGGATAATTTGTAAGATTGGATATCGAATCATCTCTTCCACTGGTATGTATATTTAAAAGGCTATCATATCTAACATCAATATCTTCCAAAAGAATCACCTACTACGAATATTATACATTATTTAAATAAAATATGATAAAATAAAAATAGGAAGGGAGATGGTTTTATGGATAATAATTCTATAATCCCTAACGATATAGCAAAAAGAATGTATCTAGATCATTTTGCCATAATATTATCAAAGCTTGCGATTTTTTCCTCATTTAGCTTTTTATTAGTATCAATACTACCTATCGCAATATCGATAAGCTATGGTATATTCATAATACTTTATACCTTAGTTATTCTTGCGATAATATTCTTGACTGTAGGGCTTATTCTTGTATCAAAAAATGTAAGACATTCAATATCTAAGGTTTATGCAAGTGATGATATAATTTCTAAGGTTCAGGGCTTTTATGATAGAAATATTTTTTGGATAAATAGTATAGGAATATTATCACTTATACTTCTTTTATCATCGATTGTAATAATCATTTTAAATAAAGGCTATGAACATCATAAAAGAATAGTCTTTCAAATACTATTAAGCATTTTAGTTTTACTAGCATTAGTAATTAGGATGGTGAATTAGTATGAACACATTAATATTTAAAATGATGAATCCAACAAATGATATGTGGATATATTTTGATAATAAATTATTAAAGCCTCAAAAAAAATATGGTCATGATATATATAATTACAAAACCAATAAAGATATGGTAGAAATTAAAATATATAAAATTAATGAGGTTAGCTTTAAGCACTACATACTATTTCATATAATCTTCTTTTTAATAAGTGTCTTAGGCTTATTTAATAAGAGGTATGACAAACGATGCATTGAAATAAAATATGCCGCTAATATCAAATTAATCGAAAGCTCTACTGTAGTTGCAAAATATATTATAGACATAAATAATCCTGATGCGATAGAGCTTGAAACAGATTTGTGTTACGAAGTGATTGAAAACACTAAGCAAATTAATGTAGAAGCCAAAAAAAGACTTAAAAGATTAAGGCTTATAAGCATTCTGATTTACCTTATTCTTTTCGCTATATTGATAGCTGCAATTATATTTAATAACAAATAAAGGAGGAATAAAAAATGAAATTAATTATTAAAAACAAATTTTTTAGTCTAGGTGGAGGATCATTTGTAAAGGATGAAAATGACCAAAATGTATTCAAAGTAAAAGGTAAGATGATTAGTCCTACCCATAAGAAAAAGATTTATTCAATGAATAAAGAAAAGAAATACATTGTAAGAAATAAGTTTTTCAAGTTATTTAAATCAACCGCCTTAATCTATGATTTTCAAGGAAATAAAATAGGAGCTCTCACAAACAAGGATCTTGATTTTAAGAATGAATATGTCTTACACGGAGCTTCTGATGATATAACTATTTCAGGAAATCTATTACAATTTCCAAATATGAAGCTTGAAATAACAAAGAATGGGAACAAAATTGGTACTATCATTAAGCAATTTACGATTGTAAGAGATACCTATACTGTAGAGGTTGACGATGATACAGAAGCTGCATTCCTTGTAGCCCTTGTTATAGCAATTGATAACATCCTAGATAGACGTCGTAACAATTAAAAAAGGAGGAGATTAAATCTCCTCCTTTACTTCTTTCTTATCAATAATTGTTATAATACCATCACATATAAAATATAATGAAAGCCCTAGGAACACCCCACCCATAACATCTGTAAGATAATGCATTCCTGATAATATTCTAGATACTGCAGTAAAAATAACAATAACTATAGCTATAGATAGTACTATATCATTGTATATTTTATTATTTAAAAACTTTTTTACAACAGTATAGGCTGACATATAAATAAAGACACACACGAATGTATGAGTTGATGGGAATGATGACTCCTTTTCTCCATCAACCAATATTGGTCTATAATTTATAGTTACTACCTTATCAAATAATAACCATAATATAATAGATATGATAAAGAAAGCTCCTATAGCTATAATATATTTATTAACCTTGAATAGGCTTTTTCTTTTTATAAGCTCATATAATCCATATATTGCAAGAATAGCTACTAAAGCTATTCCTAAATATAAAAATACATCTGCTAATATCTGCCATCCCTTATTATATTTGTAATCAACCATATCATTAAATGAGCTAAGTCCAACCTTACCAGTTGGAGTAATATAATCCTTATCAACATTTAATAATAGTATTAAAATTATGAATAAAAATAAAAATACAAAACCAAGTATAACCTTTAAATTAATAAGCTTTTTCACAAAATCACCCTCTATTTCTAATTATACAAATCATTTTGTTCAAATGCAATCAAATAATATGTTATAATACCATCAGGTGATTAATATTATGATAGATTTACAATCTCTTAAGGCCTTAATTGATGGAAATAAATACAAGGTCACAATTCTTTCAAATGCTAGTTCTTTTCTTTATCATTCAATTGAAAACTTAAATTGGCTAGGTTTTTATATTCTAAATGATGATACATTATATCTAGGCCCATTCCAAGGTCGTATCGCATGCATTGAAATACCAAAAGGAAAAGGTGTATGCGGAAATACTATTCTTATTGATAAGCCACTTGTAGTAGATAATGTATTAGAATATCCTGGTCATATCGCATGTGATTCTAATTCAAGATCTGAAATATGTATTCCTCTTCATATAGAAGGTAAGACATATGGACTACTAGATATCGATTCTCCAATTTTTAACAGATTTGATGAAAGTTTAAAGAATGAGTTAATTGAAGCCTCAAAAATCATTGAGGAGGCCTTAGAAAAGGCTATATAAAAAAACAAGAGGCTGTTAAGAAACTAAAATAGTTTCTGACAGCTTTTCTTTTGCATAAAACCATTGTTACAATAGAAAAAT
>CAMOUK010000009.1 GCA_946626535.1 uncultured Caryophanales bacterium | reverse complement strand
TATGTAGGTAACTATGAATTCTGGTATGA
Organism: uncultured Caryophanales bacterium; assembly: GCA_946626535.1. The sequence continues at coordinate 47,471 of CAMOUK010000009.1, read as the reverse complement.
ATCAAGTCAGCTAGCTTTACAACAAGCAAAAGATCAAAATAAGAAGAGCGAACAAAAGATTAAGGAATTACAAGAATTCATTGCTAGATTTAGTGCGAATAAATCTAAATCTAGACAGGCTACATCAAGAAAGAAATTGTTAGACAAGATTGTTATTGATGATATTGAACCATCTTCTAGACGTTATCCATTTATTGGATTTAAGCCAAAAAGAGAAGTTGGTAATGATATATTATTTGTAGAACATTTAACAAAAAAGGGTGTATTTGAGGATTTATCATTTATCGTTGGTAAAAATGATAAGATTGCCTTCTTATCTGAAAATACTCATCAAATTACAGCATTATTCAATATATTAGCTGGAAAAGATGAAGATTATGAAGGTAAGTTTAAATGGGGTATTACAACATCAGTTGGATATATTCCACAAGATAATAAAGAATACTTTAATAAGGATTTAAATTTGATTGATTGGTTAAGACAATATAGTGTTGAGGATCAATATGAATCATTTATTAGAGGCTGGCTAGGTAGAATGTTATTCTCTGGTGATGAGGCCTTAAAGAATTGTAGAGTTTTATCAGGTGGAGAAAAGGTTAGATGTATGTTTGCTAAAATCATGCTAGAGGGTCAAAATGTTTTAATGTTTGAAGACCCAACAAACCATCTAGACCTAGAATCTATTACAGCATTAAATGAAGGTATGACAAAATTTAGTGGTAACATTTTATTTTCTTCACACGATGCTGAATTATTACAAACTGTAGCTAATAGAATCATCTGCTTCAATGCTGATGGTACTATTACAGATAGAAAAACAACATATGAGGAATTTTTGGGATTAGAATAATGAATTTACTTGATGGATTAAACGAATCTCAGCTTGAGGCTGTTAAGCAAACTGAAGGACCAGTAATGGTTATGGCAGGTGCTGGAGCCGGAAAAACTAAGGTTTTAACTTCTAGAATTTCATATATAATAAGCGAGCTTGGGGTTTTACCATCTTCAATTTTAGCTGTTACATTTACTAATAAGGCAGCTAATGAAATGAAGGAAAGAGTATCTAAGATGCTTAATATCGACACAAGATATATGTGGATATCAACATTCCACGCATTTTGTGCCAGATTATTAAGATTAGAAATAGATGCTATTCCTCCATTTAATAAGAAGTTCGTTATATTAGATGAAGAAGACAGCCTAAAGGTTTGTAAGACTGTAATGAATGATTTAGGCTATGATTCTAAGGAATTTAAGCCTACAAGAATTAGAGGATTAATTTCTAAAAGTAAAAACTTCACTAATTTCCATTTAAAAGATTTAGAATTAAATAATATCTATAAGAGAGTAAAGGAAGCATATCAAAAATATTTAGAAGAAAATAATATGCTTGATTTTGATGATTTAATCATTAAAACAATAGAATTATTTAAGAAAAATACTGATATATTAAAAAAATATCAAGAAAAATTTAATTACATATTAGTAGATGAGTTCCAAGATACTAATGAGCTTCAATATAATTTAATGTTCATGCTATCACAAAGGTTCCATAATATCTTTGTTGTAGGTGATGATTTCCAATCTATCTATTCATTTAGAGGAGCTAAGATTGAAAACATCAATAAATTTAGAAAGGATTTCTTAGAAACTAAATTAATTTTACTTGAACAAAATTATAGATCTACAAATCAAATTCTAAATTTAGCAAATAAGGTTATTGAAAATAACCCTAATCAAATTAAAAAGAAACTATATACAAATAACCTTGATGGTGATGCCCCATTTTATTATGAGGCTTCAACAAGCTACGATGAGGCGATGTTTGTTGTAGATAAAATAAAAGAGCTTGTTGGTTCTGGTGATAGCTTTTCAGATATAGCTATTTTGTATAGAGCGAACTACATATCTAGAAACTTTGAAGATATTTTAATGAAGATGAGAATACCTTATAAGATTTATGGAGGCCTATCATTCTTCTCTAGAAAAGAAATTAAAGATATGATTGCATATATGAGAATTATGCTAAATCATGATGATAATTTCTCATTTGATAGAATAATAAATGAGCCAAAAAGAAAGATTGGTCCAACATCACTTGAAAAGCTAAAGCTTATAGCTGATGAAAAGAAATTATCTTTATTTGATTCAATAGATTTTATTAATTTTAGCGGTCAAGCTAAGGATAATTTAATAGAATTTAAAAAGATGATATTAAATATGTACTCTAAGTTAGAAAATATTAAGCTAGTTGATTTAATAAATGTTTTATTAAAGGATACAGGCTATCAGGATTATTTAAAATCTACCTTAGATGATGAAACATATGAAGATAAATTAAGTAACATAAAGGAATTAAAGAGTGTTCTTGTTGAAACAGATGAAACATATGATGGTTCAAATGAGGATAAGCTAAATGCCCTTTTAGAAAATTTAGCCCTAAGAACTGATAATGATAGTGTTGAAAATGATAACGCAGTTAGACTTTCAACATATCATCAGGTAAAAGGTCTAGAATTTAAAAATGTATTTATGGTAGCGATGGAAGAAGGAATATTCCCTTCTCAAAATATTGTTACTAATGAAGAGCTAGAAGAGGAAAGAAGAATTTGCTATGTAGGTATTACAAGAGCTAAAAGAAATCTTTATGTATCTTCAGCAAAATCTAGATTTATGTATGGTCAGCAAAACTATTCAGCCCCTTCTAGATTTATTAGAGAAATGGAATTTAATAATAAGCCAAAGCGACAAGCACCAACCTTTAAAACAAACTATAAGGTTGAAAAGAAGGTTGAAGCTGAAGTTATCAACAATGAATTTAAGCTTGGCGATAAGCTAAATCATAAGGTGTTTGGCGATGGCTTAATTGTTGCCATGGATGGCGATATAATATCTGTTGCCTTCGCTATGCCATATGGCATTAAAAAATTAATGAAGAATCACCCATCTATAAGAAAGATATAGGTATTTAATTATGACAGATTTAGAAAGAATTAATGAATTAAAGGAAAAAATTAATAAGGCTAATGATGCATATTATGTTAATGATAATCCTATTATGGAGGATTATGAATATGATAGGCTAATGGATGAATTAATCAAATTAGAGGAAAAGAATCCAGAATTAAAAACATTAGATTCTCCAACAAATAGAATTGGTGGAGAGGTTCTTTCAAAATTTGAAAAGGTTAATCATAAAACTAAGATGGCATCCTTGGCAGATGCTTTTAGCTATGATGAACTTAGAGATTTCGATAAGAGAGTTAAGGCTGTTGCGCCTAACGCTACTTATTTATGTGAATTAAAAATTGATGGTTTATCAGTTTCTTTACAATATGAGGATGGTATTTTAAAGCTTGGTGCTACACGTGGTAATGGTGTGGTTGGTGAAAATATTACTCATAATGTTAAAACTATTAAATCAGTTCCATTAAATGTAAAAATAAAAGAGCCTCTAGAGGTTAGAGGTGAAATATTCATGCCTAAGAAAAGCTTAATAGCTTTAAACCTAGAGCGTGAGGCAAATGAAGAAGAATTATTTGCGAACTGTAGAAATGCGGCAGCTGGTTCTGTTAGACAGCTAGATAGTAAGGTTGCTGCTAAAAGAAATCTAGATACATTTATCTATTATTACATGGATGATAAGATTAAGACTCAAGAGGAAGCCTTAATTAAAATGAAGGAGCTTGGCTTTAAAACTAATCCATTATATAAGCATTGTAATAATATCGATGAGGTTATTTCTTACATTGAAGAAATGGGAAAGAAAAGACCAGATTTAGAATATGATATCGATGGTATAGTTATAAAGGTTAATGAGATTGAGCTTCATGATTTAATTGGTGAAACAGTTAAATATCCTAAGTGGGCAATTGCTTATAAATTCCCACCAGAGGAGGTTAAAACTAAATTAACATCTATTACCTTCCAGGTTGGAAGAACTGGTGTTATTACACCTGTTGCCAACTTCAATCCTGTATTTGTTCAAGGCTCATTAATTTCTAAGGCAACTCTTCATAATGAAGATTATGTATTAGAAAAGGATATTCATATTGGAGATAATATAATCATTAGAAAGGCTGGAGATGTAATTCCTGAGGTTGTTAAGCCTGTAATTGAAGATAGAGATGGCACAACTATTCCTTTTGAAATGATTAAGGTTTGTCCATGCTGCGGAAGTACACTTGTTAGAAATAAGGATGAGGCTGACTGGTACTGTCTAAATGAAGACTGTGATGAAAAGAAAATAAATAAGATTATTCATTTTGCATCAAAGCCTGCCTATAATATTGATTCACTTGGGGATAAGCTTGTTAAGCAATTATATGAAGCAAAATATTTAAATGATATTACTGATGTATTTAAATTAAAGAATTATTATGATGAATTAATTAAACTACCTGGTTTAGGTATTAAATCAATTGATAATTTAATTGACGCTATTGAAGATTCTAAAAAGAATAATTTAGATCAATTAATTTTTGGTTTAGGTATTAGACATTGTGGAGCTAAGGTTGCTAAGCTATTATGTAAGAAATTCAAAAATATAGATGCTTTAATGACTGCGACTGAAGAAGAAATTAAATCAATTGGTGATATAGGGGAAGCTATCGCCTATGAATTTGTTAAATTCATGAGTGATGAAAAGAATATTTCATTAATTAATGAATTAAAAGAATATAACCTAAATATGAATTATGATATGGGTGAAATAAAAGAAAATTATTTCACTAATAAAAAGTGTGTATTAACTGGTACTTTAGCTTCTATGGGTAGAAGTGAAGCTAAGAAGCTAATTGAATCATTTGGTGGTAATTTAAGTGAATCAGTTAGTAAGAAGACAGATATATTAATATTAGGTGAAAATCCTGGTTCAAAATATGATAAAGCTAAATCACTTGGTATTTATATCATGGAAGAAAAGGAATTCTTAGAAAAAATAAAAGAATAAAAGAAAAACAGCCTTTTGATTCTGTTTAATTAAAACGGAATCTTTGGGCTGTTTTATTTTTATAATGGTAAATCTTTCTTTTCGAAATAGATTGAACCTGTTATATATCCAACTAATCCTACAACAAGTAAGATTACTAATTTATAAATGAAATCATATCCACAATCTAGAATAGATACAACATCAAATAATGAAATAAGTGATACATAATTGAAATTATTTAATGCAGAAATTCTAACAACAGAAGGAATTACAGGTGAACCAAATAGTCCAAGCATTGTGGCTACTAAGAAGAACATTGAAATACCTCCGCCTAAAGCCATTGCTTTCTTTGATCTATCGAAGATACAAGATGTTAAATAATTAATACCTGAAATTGCAAATAATGTAATAAATGCTCCTAGGTTAATTAATATTAGCTTTGTATATGTTAAATCTGTTGTTACATCAGCTATCTTAAAACATACACATGATGTTATTGTTGTACAAACAAACATTAAGAATAATGATGAAATTAAGAATAAGCCTTGTGTAAATGTAACTTCTTTTCTTCTAGTTGAAGTAGAAAGTACATATGCCATTGAGCCTGTATCAATTTGGCTTGCGATTAAGCTATTAGATACCATTATTACATAAATGATAGGAAGAAGAAGTCCTGCCATTTTGAAGAATATAGAACCGATAATTAAACCATATAAATCCATTGTTCCAAGCTCATGAATACCTTCAGATACATTTTCTGGAAGCTTATCTAATAGTGAGCCTGCTACTGATAAATATAAATCATCTTTAATTTCTTTTTCTTTAGCTTCGCTTAATTCTTCATTAGATAATAATGATATTTCATAATCATATTTATCTTTATATTCCATCATACCTTCATAGGCAATCTTATGAACATTATCATAATCAAATCCCATATTATTATAAGCTTGTTCATCAACCTTATATTCACTTAAGATATTTAATATTTCTTGTTTATATTCTGCATCAGTCATTTTAGCACCAACGACCATAGCACAAGCATTCATAGCTCTTGTTTCTCTAAATTCTTTTCTTTCGGTAGATTTAATATAATTATATAAGCTTGTTCCCTTTTGTAAGTTTTGATATTCTTCGATATCAGCTAGCATATAATTTGTGAAGGCTTCAACGTATTCAGAAGGGATTTCTTCATTGTTTTTAGTATATTCACTATCAACAACATGATTTGGATTAATTGTTAGCATTGAAACCTTATATTCAGTTGAATCTTCATTATATAGACTTTTAATTGAATCTGCTGCATACTGATATGAAGGAACTATATACATTTCTTTAAATTTATTTTCAACATCTGCTTTAGCATTTGCTTTAATTTCTTCGATATCATCATTTAATTCTTGCATAGCTTCACTTGTAAACTCTTCTTGTTTAGCAGCTACAATTTCAGCCTTGGCAGTATTAATATGATTATTTGTTACATTTTGTGTTTCAATTTGAGTGTATTCAGCAATTACTAAAGCTTTAGCTTCATCTAAAGTTTTACCTTCAGCCATATATGTAGCAATTTTATTTTGAGCCTCAGTAGTTTGCATATCAGCTGTTACATCATTTTTGATTTCAAGTGCGATATCAGATGCTTCACCTTGAACTCTTTCTTGAACTGCTAAAGTAATTTTTTGAGTAACCTTATCAGTAACTAAAGAAGTAATAGAAGAAGTAGCTTCAGCTTCCTTTGTTGTTTTATATGTATTAAATGTTACTGCGTTTTCTAGTGTATTTAATTCATCAAATTTCTCTGTGAATTTATTATCGAATGTTTCTTCGGCAATATAAGAATTTGAATAGATGTTAATTGAAGATTTTTTCACTTCACTTTTTATTAATTCTTCAATAATTGTATCTTGAATTCCATCCTTAACAGAAGAAATATTGCTTGTTCCAGATATCAACATTACACAAGATAATGTAAAACAAACTGCCACAGTAATTATTAACCACATTAAGCCATTAGCCTTAATGCTTTGCTTGAATAATGCTTTTGAAAATAATTTATGATTTTTCTTAGTTGTTTTCATTTTGTTTTTCCTCCATAACTTCTTTAAAATGCTTTTCTAATGTGTATTTAACCTCTGAAATAAATTTAACATTTAAGCCTTTTAAAGCTTTAAATAAATCATTTATTTCAGCCTTTTTAATTTGAACAGTATATTGATTATAATTTTCTTGAGTACGAATAATATTGAAATTTAAATCTTTAAATTTAATAAATGATTCCTTATCTTTAAATTCAATTTTGAAATCTACTAGATCTCTATTTCTAATTTGATTCATATCAGCTATATCTATGATATGACCATCAGAAATTAATGCTACCTTATCACATGTTTCCTCCATTTCATTAAACATGTGAGAAGACATAAATATTGTTTTACCTTTTTTATGCTCTTTTTTAATAATATCTAGGAAGGCATCTCTCATTAATGGGTCAAGTCCCGTTGTAGGTTCATCTAAAATAATTATTGGAGAATCAGCCATTAAGGCAGCAACCAATGCTGTCTTTTGCTTCATACCCTTACTCATTCTTTTTAAATTAGCTTTAGGATCTAACTGTAATTCTTTAATTAATGAATCTGCATAGCTTAAATCATTAATACTTTTATATTCTGCTTGGCTCTTTAAAAAGTTAGTTCCTGTTTTTAAATCAGGAAATGCGATTTCACCTGGAACATAGCCAACAAGCTTTGCAATTTCAGATTGATATTTCCAAGATTCTAATCCATTAACATAGGCAGAACCACTTGTTGGTTTGATGAAGCCTAGGATTGAACGAATGGTAGTAGTTTTACCAGAACCATTTGTTCCAACAAAGCCTATCATTTCACCTTTATTAATTGATAAATTAATATCAAATATTCCTCTTTGATTCCCGTAATCTTTTGTAAGATTTTTAATTTCAATTAATCCTTCATTTTTTAAATCCATTAGAAATTACCTCCAAATTCTTTATCTTCTTTATAAAATTTCATGAAATAATCCTCTAAGGTTTCTTTAATGTTATTAAATTCTTTTATTTCGAAATTAGATAAATAATTAATTACATCATTAATATTTTTATCATCACATGAAATAAATAATTTATTTTCATTTTCATTATCCTTTAAGATATTAATGATTTTATTATCATAATTATCTTTAAATTTTTTATAATCATCATTTGAATTAAATATAATTCTATATTGCTTAATTGAATTATGCTTTAAATCATCAGCAATAAACTCAGATACTATTTTTCCATCCTTTATAATAGCGATTCTATCGCATGTTGCATCAACCTCTGAGAATATGTGAGAAGAAAGAAGAATTGTTTTTCCTCTTTTCTTTTCTTCAACAATAAAATCGATGAAGCGTTGTTGCATAACCGGATCTAGACCTGATGTAGGTTCATCAAGTATTAGAACCTGAGGGTCTGACATAAAGGCTGTTACAATTGCAAGTTTTCTTTTAACACCTAAACTCATATGCTTAGTATCGCCTTTTAATACATTATCTTTAAGTTCAAACATATTAAGCATTTTTTGTAACATCTCATCATCATGAATATGATACATATCCTGCATCATTTTAATGAATTCATATCCTGTTAAGCCTTGAGGTAGGGCTATTTCACCTGGAATATATCCAACATTATTTAATATTTGGCTATATTCAGTAAATGAATCCTTATCTAATATTTTAGTGTTTCCACTATCTGGATGGGAAAAACCCATAAGATGTCTGATGGTTGTAGATTTACCTGCGCCATTTGGACCTAAGAATCCAAAAACCTCGCCTTGGTTTATTTGAAATGAAACGTCGAATACACCACGACCAGAACCATAATCCTTTGTTAAATGATTTACTTCAATTACACTCATTTTTAAACCTCCTTATAATACTGAAGTACAATTTCGTACTCGAGTTTGACTTTTTGAACATAAATGATTATAATCTATACGAAAAAGAAAACAATAGTCAATATTTGCACTTTAGTATGATATTGGACTATTGTTTGAAAATAGTACGAAATGAAGGCGTTATCATATGGCAGTTTACAGAAATTCTATAAAAAATAAAAAGGCAATTCAAAAAGCATTTGCCGATTTATTGCTAGAAAAGAATGATATTAATAAGATTACAGTAAAAGAGATTGTAGAAAGAGCAGATATTTCTAAATCAACATTCTATGCTCATTATCAAGATATTTACGCAGTTGAAGAGGAACTTGAAATAGAAATAATTAATTTCCTTAAAGGAATACTTCAGGATTATATGCATTCACATAATCTAAATTATCCAACATATATTAGAAAGTTAATTAATTTATTAAAGGAAAATGAAGATATTTATAAAAAGATAATTAATTCAAATTATCAAATTAGATTTATTGATGAGCTTAAAGATATGTGTAATGAAGCAGTAAATAATGATGTTAGAATTAATTTCTTATCAAAGGATGAGAAGAAAAGAAAGGCAGAAATAGATTTTATTACTAATGGAACAATTCATCTATTTGTCGATTATTTCAAAGGAAAGATTCCTCAAACATTAGATGAGATAGGTGAAGGAATTGCTAGTGTAATGAATATAATGTGTCATAGTATTAATTAAACGGTCATTGACCGTTTTATTTTTGCGAAAATAAATTTGCGTAAAAAATGAATGTGGTATAATATATTGTGAAAAGTTGTGATATGATATGTTTATTGGCAGAAAAAAAGAGTTGGTAAGACTGAATTAATGAAGGAATAAAAAGGAGGTAATTATATGGACAAAATTATAGTTCGTGGAGCCAGAGAAAATAATTTAAAAAATATAAATATAGAATTACCTAAAAATAAATTAATTGTTATGACTGGTCTATCAGGTTCAGGTAAATCTACCTTAGCCTTTGATACAATATTCCAAGAGGGACAAAGAAGATTTATTGAATCTTTATCTAGCTTTGCCCGTCAATTTATTGGTGGAAATGAAAAGCCAGATGTAGATTCAATTGAAGGCTTATCACCTGCGATTGCGATTGACCAAAAATCTGCATCTCATAACCCAAGATCAACTGTTGGAACAACAACTGAAATATATGATTATTTAAGAGTAATATTTTCAAGGCTTGGAACACCATATTGTCCTAATCATCATATTCCTATTTCATCTGTAACTATCGATGAAATAGTTGATAAGATTCAAAAATATGATGAGGGCTCAAGAGTTTATATAACATCTCCTGTTATATTTCATCAAAAGGGTGAGCATAAACAGGTTATAGCTAAGGCTTTAAAGGATGGCTATGTTAGAGCGTTAGTTGATGGTGAAATGCTAGATTTAGATTCTGAAATTAATTTAGATAAAAACAAGAAACATGATATTTTTATTGTTGTAGATAGATTAGTTATTAAGCCTGATATTAGACAAAGAATATTTGATGCCGTTGAAACATCTGTTAAGGAAAGCGAGGGCTATTGTGTTACATATATTGGTGATAAGGAAGATTTCTTTTCAACAATGCACGCCTGCCCATATTGTGGCTATTCAGTTGCTAATCTAGAGCCTAGATTATTTTCATTTAATTCACCTTTAGGTGCTTGTCCATCTTGTAATGGTTTAGGAAAGAAGCTATCTATTTCTAAAGAATTAATTATTGATTTAGATAAATCAATTAATAATGGCGCTATTATTCCTTATAAGAATCAAGAGGAAGGTAATTTAAGTGCTGAGGAATTAAGACAAACATGTAAATATTACGATATCGATATGGATATTCCATTTAATAAGTTAGAAAAGAAAAAACAGGATATCGTATTATATGGTGCTCCTGATTTTATCGATTATAAGATGAAATCAACTAGTGGAAGAATTCATGATAAAAAAGCTAAATTTGAAGGTATCATAAATACCTTCCAAAGAAGATATAATGATACAAATTCAGATTGGATAAGAGACTGGATTGAAAACTTCATGGTCGAAAATGTTTGTGAGGTTTGTGAAGGTAAAAGATTAAATGACACAGTCTTAAATATCTTTATTGAGAATAAGAATATCGCTGATATTTGTGCAATGAGTATAGAGGATTGTTATAATTGGTTTAATAACCTTAATTTAAGTGAAGAAAAAATGGCTATTGGCCATCTAGCAATTAAAGAAGTTAAGGATAGATTAAGATTCTTAATTAATGTAGGACTTGAATATTTAACACTTGCAAGATCAGCTGATACCCTATCTGGTGGTGAGGCACAGCGTATTAGACTTGCGACTCAAATAGGCTCACAGCTAACTGGTGTTTTATATGTTTTAGATGAGCCTTCTATCGGTCTTCATCAGCGTGATAATCAGCGCTTAATTGATACCTTAAAACAAATGAGGGATTTAGGTAATACCTTAATTGTTGTTGAACATGATGATGAAACTATGAGAGAGGCTGATTGGCTAGTTGATATCGGACCTGGAGCTGGTATTCATGGTGGCTATGTTGTTGCTGAAGGAACACCTGAAGAGGTTAGTAAAAATGTTAATAGTATAACTGGTAATTATTTATCAGGTAGGATGAAAATTGAAGTACCTAAGGAAAGAAGAAAATTAAGTGGTAAATATATCACTATTAAAAAGGCTTCTGAAAATAATTTAAAGAATGTAAATGTTAAATTTCCTTTAGGTGTTGTAACATTAGTTACAGGTGTATCAGGCTCTGGTAAATCAAGCTTAGTTAATGAGTGCTTATATAAGAATGCTTATATTAATATTTATGGAAATAAAAGAATTGTTCCAGGCAAAATTGCATCTATTGAGGGTTTAGAAAATATCGATAGAATTATCCATATTTCTCAACAGCCAATAGGTAGAACTCCACGTTCAAATCCTGCCACATATACTGGGGTATTTGATGATATTAGAGAATTATTTAGTCAAACTACTGATGCTAAAATAAAAGGCTACGATAAGGGTGTTTTCTCATTTAATGTAAAAGGTGGAAGATGTGAAGCCTGCTGGGGCGATGGTGTAAAAAGAATCTCAATGCAATTCTTGCCAGATGTTTATGTACCATGTGAGGTATGTAAGGGTAAAAGATATACATCAGAGGTATTAAATATTAAATTTAAGGATAAAAATATTTCAGATGTACTTGATATGACTGTTGAGGCAGCATTAGAATTCTTTGATGCATTCCCTAAGATTAAATCTAAGCTTCAAACATTATATGATGTAGGCTTAGGCTATATTAAACTTGGTCAGTCATCAACTACACTTTCTGGTGGTGAGGCACAGCGTATTAAGCTTGCATATGAATTACATTCTAAAATATCTCCTAAAACACTTTATATATTAGATGAACCTACAACTGGTCTTCATACTGATGATATTAAGAGGCTTATGAATGTTATTAATAGAATAGCTGATTTAGGTGCTTCAGTAATTATTATTGAGCATAACCTAGATGTTATTAAGCTTGCTGATTATATTATTGATATGGGCCCTGAAGGTGGAGATAAGGGTGGAACAGTACTTTTTGCTGGAAGACCTGAGGACTTAGTTAAGGTGGAAAATTCATATACAGGTAAATATTTAAAACCATTGTTAAAATAGGCGGAAATAATTTTCCGTCTTTTTTTATTTTTAAGTTTAATTTAGTTTGTCTTTAAGTTAATTTTAGGTTTGACCTTTATAATGAGGCTACAAAGTAAGAAGGAGGTATTAAATATGATTAATTACACATTTAAAAGAATCGAAGTTAAATTTTTATTATCTAAAGAACAATATGAAAATATAAAAGATGAATTATTTAATCATGTTAAGGCAGATGAATACGGTCTAACTACAATCCAAAGCTTATATTATGATACCCCTTCTAGCTTACTTATAAGAAGGTCTTTAGAAAAGCCATTCTTTAAAGAAAAGCTAAGGCTTAGAAGCTATGGTCTTGCTAAAGAGGATTCTAAATTATATTTAGAGATTAAAAGAAAATATGATGGAATAGTTTATAAAAGAAGAATTGGCTTAAATCAAAAGGAAGCTGACTTATATATATCAGGTAATATTTATCCAACCTCTCAAATTGGAAAAGAAATATTATATATGAATAAGCAATATAATGGCTTAGAGCCTAAAATGCTTTTAATCTACGATAGGACAGCATATTCAGATGGTAAAACAGATTTAAGAATTACAATAGATGAAAATATTAGATATAGAACTACTAATCTAGATTTAGGCTATTCATTAGATGGAAAGCATATTTTAGATGATGGATATGTATTAATGGAAATAAAGACAGCCTTTGCCTTTCCACTTTGGTTAACTAAAATACTTTCTAAAAATAAAATATATAAAACAAGCTTTTCTAAATATGGAAAAGCATACTTAATGGAATTAGAAAATGAGAACAAGGAGATATTAACATGGAACAATTATTCGGATCAATATTTAGCAGTAGTACAATAACAGTTGGTGAATTCTTTATAATTATTGGTGTGTCATTATTATTAGGTATAGTATATTCATTTATATGCTCATATAAATCAAAATCATCAAAAAGCTTTTATATCTCAACATCATTAATACCAGTTGCCGTAGCGATGGTAATAATGCTTGTTAATGGTAATATTGGTGTAGGTGTTGCGGTTGCAGGTGCCTTTGGTCTTGTTAGATTTAGATCTGCCCAAGGTAGCGCTAAAGAGATTGTTGAAATATTTATAGCTATGGCTTCAGGCTTAGCTTTAGGCGTAGGCTATGTGGCATATGCTATAATATTTACAGTAATTGCGGCAATATGCTTATTATTATTTGATAAATTTAGAGTGTTTGAAAAGAAAATAAATCCTTTAGAAAAGGTATTAAAAATAACTATTCCAGAGGATTTAGATTATAACGAAGTATTTAATGATTTATTTGCTAGATATACTAAAGAAAATGAGCTTATTAGAGTTAAATCAACTAATATGGGTTCAATGTTTAAATTAACTTATAATATTATTTTAAATGATCATAAGCTTGAGAAAGAATTTGTTGATCAATTAAGATGTAGAAATGGTAATTTAGAAATCTTAATTGAAAGATGTGATTTCCAAACTCAAGATTTATAATAAAGACTTTCAAACTCCATCCTTTTTAACTGGTGCTTAATAATAAGCACCTTTTTCTTGTTAAATTTTAAAAAATAATATATAATTTGCATGGAGAATTTTATATGCAAAATATTTATGATTATGATGAACAAATGCTAAAGGACTATTTAGTAAGTTTAGGACTTAAGCCCTTTAGATCAAAACAAATAATTGAATGGCTTTATAGGCATAAGAAGGAATCATTTGATGAAATGACTAATTTATCAAAGGATTTTATTATGCAATTAAAGAAGGATTTTTACTTTGAAAGCCTTAATTGTAAATCACATCAAAAATCAGCCGATGGTACTCAAAAATTCTTATTTGAATTATCTGATGGTAATTTAATAGAATCAGTTTTAATGAATAATGATTATGGTTATTCTATTTGTGTTACTAGTGAAGTTGGCTGTAATATGGGATGTGTTTTTTGTGCTTCAGGTATGAAAAAGAAGCTTAGAAATTTAAAGACATCTGAGATGGTTTTACAGATACTTACAGTTGAAAAATTAGCTAATGTTAAAATCAGCCATGTCGTAGTTATGGGTATTGGTGAGCCTTTTGATAATTACGATAATGTTTTAAGCTTTTTAAGATTAATTAATAATCCACTTGGACTTGAAATTGGAGCCCGTCATATTACTGTATCAACTTGTGGTCTAGTTCCTAAAATTAAGGAATTTGCCGATTTTGAATTACAGGTTAATTTAGCGATTTCCTTACACGCTCCAAATGATGAAATTAGAAATAAGATAATGCCAATATCTTTAGCCTATAAGATGGAAGATTTAATTTCAGCTATTAGATATTATATTGAAAAGACTAATAGAAGAGTAACTATTGAATATATCTTATTAAAGGATATTAATGATTCAAAGGATAACGCAAATGAGCTTGCTGATTTACTTCATGGCTTAAATGTATATGTTAATTTAATTCCATATAATGAGGTTATTGAAAAGCCTTATAAGAGATCAACAAAGGATAATATGGTAGCTTTCTTTGATCAATTAAAGAAAAGAAGAATTAATGTTCAATTAAGAAGAGAACAGGGTACAGATATTGATGCTGCCTGTGGTCAATTACGCAGTAAGCATATGAATAAGGGGAACTAATGGTTGGTAGAATAATTAATCTATGCGGTGGTGTTTATAAGGTCTTATTAGATGATGAAGAAATTATAAATGTTAAAGCTAGAGGAAAGCTTAGAGCTGTTAAAAAATTATCTAAAAATGAGAATAGCTTAAGTAATAAAGAAAGTGTTATGACTATAAAGGAATCTCCTAAGGTAGGAGATATGGTTGAAGTCGAAAATGATATGATATCTAAAATATTAGATAGAAAAAATTCGATGATTAGACCTGATGTAGCTAATGTAGATCAAATACTTTTAACCTTCGCGTGCGTTGAGCCGGATTTTTCTTTTTACCTTTTAGACTTATTTTTAGTTAATATCTTAAAACAAAAGATAGAACCAGTTATTGTTATAACTAAAATAGATAAGCTAGAGGATGAAAAGCTTATATTATTTAAGAAGGAATTAGATTATTATAAGGATTTAGGCTATAAGGTTATTTTTGTATCTAGCCACAACAATATTGGCCTTGATGAGGTAGCCCATGCCCTAGAGGATAAAATCACTATTTTATCTGGTCAAACAGGTGCTGGTAAGTCTACATTAATTAATGGCCTAATTCCAGAATTTAATTTACAGACTCAAGAGATTTCTTATGCCTTAGGTAGAGGTAAGCATACTACTAGAGAGATTAATTTATATTCCTATAAAAATGGCTTTATAGGTGATACACCAGGATTTTCAAAATTATCCTTAAATGGTATAGATAAAAATGAGCTAGCCTCATATTTTATTGAATTTAAAAATTATACCTGTAAATTTAAGGATTGTAACCACAACCATATAAAGGGCTGCCGGGTTGAAGAGGCAGTATTAGATGGTAAAATTTTAAAGTCAAGATATGATAATTATTTAAAAATGCTTGAACAGATAGAAAAGAGATAGTATATGAAGTTAGATTTATCAATTTTAAATTTAGATTATAAAAATGTAGAAAGAGATTTAAATAAATTAATAGATATTCTAGATTATGTTCATCTAGATGTAATGGATGGTGTATTTGTTAATAATATTTCCTTTGGACCAGATTTTATTAAATCAATTAGAAGCTTAACAAATAAAACATTTGATACGCATCTAATGATTATTGATCCAATAAAATATATTAAGCAATTTGCTGAAGCGGGTTCTAATTATATTACATTTCATGTTGAGGCAGCTTCAGATGTTATGGATACAATTAATTTAATTAAATCATATAATGTAAAGCCAGGTATATCTATTAAGCCAAACACAAAGGTAGAGGAAATAAAAAAATATCTACCATATGTAGATCAGGTTTTAGTTATGTCAGTTGAGCCAGGCTTTGGTGGCCAAGGCTTTATGCCAAATTCAATTGATAAGGTTAAGGAATTATATAATTTAAGAAAAGAAAATAATTATAATTATTTAATCAATATTGATGGTGGTATAAATGATAAGACTATAGAGCTTGTTAAAGACTATATAGACATGGCAGTAGTAGGAAGCTATATCACTAAGGCTAGTGATAAGGTGGCTTCAGCTAATAAAATTAAAAATGCGTAAAAAAATAAGGGACTCTTTCGAGTCCCTTTAAAAGTTATGCTCTTTCTAGGTTAGCTTTCTTTAAAGCTCTAGCAGAAACTTTAACCTTCTTAACATTTCCATTTTCATCTTTGATATGTACAGTTTGAAGATTAGCCTTCCAAGTACGACGAGTAGCTCGTAATGAATGAGATCTTCTATTTCCAGTTACTGTAGTTTTACCTGTTAAATAACATCTTGCCATGGTTCTAACCTCCTTAACCAACATTTTTTGTGCCATTTAAGTATACATTATTAGACATGAATAATCAAGTTTTTTTTTATTTTTTTTCAAATTAATTAAAAAAAAATATCTTATATCTAAAGATATAAGGGCTAAAATTTGACAATTGATTTAAAAAATGATATATTTCTAACGTATGTAATTTTGGTAAAATAAAAAATATTTTACAAAATAATATATAAATGATATAATGTTAAGCGAACTAGACATTTTGAGATGTTTAGCAATTACAAGAATTTATTATTTAATTTATAATTTAACTAATTTTAACTAGCGTAGGCAAAAGCCTATATCGATATATATGTTTATAACTAAGGGGGACTTACCATATGGGTGTAACAAGTATTGACGTCACTCTCTTTAAAAAGATGGTAATGAATGGAGCTATTAATTTAAAAAATCATCAGGATGAGGTTAACCAATTAAACGTATTCCCAGTACCAGATGGAGACACAGGTACTAATATGTGCATGACTATTACTTCAGGCGTTAACGAAATGATGAACTCAGAATCTAGCTCAATCATTGAAGCAGCTAAGGTTTTATCTCGTGGAGCACTAATGGGTGCTAGAGGTAATTCTGGTGTTATATTGTCACAGTTTTTTAGAGGCGTTTATGTAGGCCTTAAGGAAAATACAACAAATGAATTAGATAAGATGGGAATGTTAAGCTGTCTAGCTTCTGGACGTAACATTGCTTTTAAGGCTGTTACAGAACCAGTAGAAGGAACAATTCTTACTGTTATTAGAGAAGCTTATGAAACAGTTAACGCAACTATTGAATCAATCGAAGATGCTGAAGATCTTTTAAAGAAGTATTTAGAATATGCAAAGGAGACTTTAGCAAAGACTCCTGAGATGCTACCAGTATTAAAGGAAGCTGGGGTTGTAGACTCTGGTGGAGCTGGTTTCGTAAAGATTATTGAAGGTTGGATTCTAGCTATCGATGGCGTAATCTTAGAAGCTAACGATGCTAAAGAAAATTCTAGCAAAAAGGTTGAATCAACAAATGAATTAAAATTTATTTATGATGTAGAGGCTGTTGTCGCATTAAAGAAGCCTGAAACATTTGAGGCTAATGATTTAGTTGCTACATTATCACTTGTTGGTGATGCTTTAACTGTAACTAGAAATTCAGAATTAGTAAAGATTCATGTTCATACAAATAAACCTGGTAAGGTTTTAGATACATGCTTAAAGATTGGTGAGCTTGTAACTACTAAGGTAGATAACCTAAAGGTTAAACCAGCGGTTAAGGAAGCTGCTGAAGGAATTAAGGAAGCTCCTAAAAAGCCCATTGCTACAATCGCTGTATGCTTTGGTGAAGGTATAATTTCTACATTTAGAGAAATGGGCGTTGACTACATTATTTCTGGTGGACAAACAATGAATCCATCTACAGAATCATTTGTAGAGGCAATTAAGGAAGTTAATGCTGAAAATGTAATTATCATTCCAAATAATGGTAATGTTGTTATGGCAGCTAAGCAAGCTTCTAACTTAGTAGAAGATACTAATGTTGCTGTAATTATGGCAAAGACAATTGCTCAAGGTTTCTCATCATTAATGTATTATGATCCAGAGGTTGACCTAGATACAAATGTAGCTAATATGGAAGAAGCTATTTCAGGTGTTGTATCTGGTGAGGTTACTTATTCAGTAAGAGATACTGAAATCGGTGGCGTAAAAATTAATATGAATGATTATATGGGTATTGCCGATGGAGAAATAATTGTTTCAACTAAGAAAAAGGAAGATGCGTTAAAGGCATTACTTGAAGGCTGCATTAAGCCTGAATCACATATGGTTACATTCTTCTATGGAAATGATGTAACAAAGGATGAAGCAGATGGTCTTGAAGATTTAGTAACATCTATCAATAAGAATGTTGATGTAGAGATTATCGAAGGTAAGCAAGATATATATTCTTATATCATTGCGGTTGAATAAAAATTATTAAAGGTTGGAAATTTCCAACCTTTTATTTTTTTAAGGAAAGAGTATGGAATTAAAGCTTGTTAAAGGAATTGGCGTAAAAACGTTAGAAAAATTACATAATAATAACATTTTTACAACAGAGGATATGCTTCTTAGTTTTCCTAAGAGGTATTCCTTTTTTGAAGTTGATAACTCTAAACTCTTTTCTGGAGAGGTAGTTTCAGTTTCTGCAACCATCTCAGCTAGACCATATTTTATAAAATATCGTAAGAATGTTAATGCGATAATTTTTTATGCTTATATCGATTCATCAAGGCTTAAATGTATAATCTTTTCAAATGATTATTTAAGATTTAAGCTCTTCGAAGGAACAAATGTAATTTTAACTGGAAGATATAGAAATAATGAATTTTTAGTAAGAAATATCTTCTTTGATATCTTTAGTATAAAAATTGAAACAAGCTATGGTCTAAAAGATATAAATGATTCATTATTTAAAAAATATGTTTCAAATATTTGTGCCCTAGGCTTAAATTTTGAAGATTATCTTCCTGAAGAAATAAGAAAAAGATATAAGCTTATTGATTATAATAATTATGTTTATAAATCTCATTTTCTAAATTCTAAAAATGACTATATAGATATTTTAAGAAGAGGAAAATATGAAGAATTTTTCTGGTATGCCTTAAGCTTAGAAATATTAAGATTAAGAAGAATTAATATCGATAAGATAAAAAGAACAGTTGATTATTCCTTAATTGAAAGATTTTTAAATAATTTAGATTTTAATATTACTGAAGATCAAAAAAAGGCAATTGATGATTGCTATAATGATATTATAAGTCCAAGACCTATGAATAGGCTTGTTCAAGGTGATGTTGGCTGTGGTAAAAGTATCGTTGGCTATGCAGCAATGCTGATGGAGGTAGCATCAGCCTTCCAGGTTGCTGTAATGCTTCCTACAGAGCTTTTAGCAAATGAACAATATTTAAATATTAAAAAATATTTAAAAAATTATAATTTACAAATTGAACTTTTAACATCATCTACAAAAGATAAGGATAAGGAAGATATTTTATATCGTCTTGCCCATGGTAGAGTAAATATTATAGTTGGAACTCATGCCTTAATAGAAGATAGAGTTATATTTTATAAATTAGGCTTAGTTATAATTGATGAGCAACATAAATTTGGTGTAAATCAAAGAAAAAGATTAATTTCAAAATTTTCTAATGTTGATGCCATATATTTAACAGCAACACCAATACCTAGAACTTTAGGCTTAACTGCCTTTGGTGATTTAGATATTTCATCAATACATACTTTACCTAAGGATAAAAAGCCAATTAAGACTCTAATCTATGATTTTAAGGGTTTAACAGAAATTTCAAAAATGATAAATAATCATCTATTTTTAGGTGAACAGGTTTATATAGTGACAAGCCTAGTAAATGAAAATGAAAATATCGATGCTTATGATATAGATACAGCCTATAAATATTTTAATTCTAAATTAAAAAATGCTAGAATTGGCGTAGTTCATGGTAAAATGAATCCTTTAGAAAAGGATTTAGTTATGGAAAAATTCCATAAGGGAAGCTTAAATGTCTTAATTTCAACTACGGTAATTGAGGTTGGTATAAACGTTCCTAAGGCTACAATTATAGTAATTTTAAATGCTGAAAGATTTGGTCTTGCCCAGCTTCATCAGCTAAGAGGAAGAGTAGGACGTTCAGATTTAAAATCATGCTGTATGCTAGTAAGTGATGATATCTATAATGAAAGACTTGCTATCCTAAAGGATAGCCAGGATGGCTTTGAGATTGCTAATAGCGATTTTAAGCTAAGAGGACCTGGAGATTATTTAGGTGATGAGCAATCTGGCTTTAACGCATTTGAATATGCATCCTTTACTGAGGATGTAAAAATTTGGGAATGTGCTAAGGAGGATGCTAAAGTTTATGCTAAGAAATTTGAAGATGAAAAATCTAATAATAAAAAGTATTTAGAAATTTTAGAGTCCTTGAAGGAACAAAAATCAAAAATAAATTAGTGATTATATATATTTTATGATAAAATATTAATAATGTGTAAAAGGAGACTATTTTTATGATTAAAATTGGTGTAGATGCAAATGGTGGAGATTTAGGAGTAGAGGCTACTGTCCCAGGTGCGATGAGAGCGATTAAGATGTTTAATGACATCGAGATTGTTCTATATGGTGATGAGGATAAGATTAAGCCATTATTAACTGATAGTACAAGAATTAGTATTGTAGATACTAAGGTTACAATGGATATGGGTGAGCATGATCCTGTTAATGCTGTTAGAAAGCATAGAGATTCATCACTTTGTATGGCTATGTATGCATGTAAGAATAAAGAAGTTGATGCTGTTGTAACATCAGGACCAACTCAATGCGTAATTATGGCAGCTCATTTAATTATAAGAAGATTACCACAGATGGAAAGAGTTGCTTTATGTCCAATCATTCCAAATCTTGATAGAAATCCAAGATTAATTTTGGACGTAGGTGCAAACGTAGAATTACGACCAGAGCACTATGGTCAATTTGCAGTATTTGCTACTGTAGCTGCTCGTGAGGTTTTAGGTATTAAACATCCTACTGTAGGTTTATTAAATATAGGCTCTGAAGAGGCAAAGGGTAGAGAAATTGATAGATTAGCTCATCAATATTTAAAGACAGTTGAGGCAATTGACTTTAAGGGTAATGTAGAGCCAGATCAATTAATTGACCTACCTACAACTATTGCAGTTTGCGATGGCTTTGCTGGTAATATGGCAATTAAAGCCTTAGAGGGTACTGCTAAAGGTATGGGTAAAATGTTAAAACAAGAAATTGGTCATAATGTATTTGCCCTATTCTTAAAGAAGCCTTTAGGCAGATTTAAAAAGAGAATGGATACAAAGGAAGTAGGCGGAGCTATGATATTTGGAGTTGGTTCTCCAGTTGTTAAGGCTCATGGAAATAGCGATGGTTATGCTTTTTCTAGTGCGATTAGACAGGTTTATAACATGGTTAAGGCTGATCTAATTAATAAGGTAGTTGCTGCTCTTCCTAAGAAGGAAGATAAAAATGAGTAATATATTAAATGAATTTGAAAAGATAATTGGATATAAATTTAATAATATTGCCTATTTGAAGGAGGCTTTAACTCATTCATCTTTTGCTAATGAAAATAATTTATCATCTAATGAGCGCTTAGAATTTTTGGGTGATGCTGTTTTAGAGCTTGCTATGAGCAAATATTTATTTTCTGTAATTAGCCTAGATGAGGGTGTTTTAACTAAGACAAGAGCGAAGGCTGTTTGTGAGGAAGCTCTAGATATCTATGCTGAAAAAATAAATTTAAATAAATATTTATTTTTAGGTAAGGGTGAGGAGCTAACTGGTGGAAGAACAAGACCAGCTATTATAGCTGATGCTTTTGAGGCTGTCTTAGGCGCTGTCTTTTTAGACGGAGGCTTTGAGGCTGCTAATAAAATTGTTGAAAAGATAGCTTTACCATATTTTGATTCTGTAATTAAATTTAAGGATTATAAATCAATATTACAGGAAAAGCTTCAAAGTGAAAAAAGAACTATCAGATATGAAATAGTTAGGGATGAGGGTCCAGCTAACGACAAGACCTTTGAGGCTGTTGTTTATATGGATGAAATCTTAATGGGTAGAGGTGTAGGTAAAACTAAGAAGGAAGCCCAACAGATGCGGGCTAAGTCTGCCCTTGAGAAGGAGGCATAATAATGCTTAATAAGTTATATGAAGCAGATTGCTTTAATTATGCTAAATTTATAATTGATAATCAAAAGAAGCTAGGTCTTAATTCAGATGAAGCAATGATACTTATAAATATTTTAGATGGCTATAAGACATCTAAATTTTTATCTAGAGACGTGTTGCTTGCTAAAACTGGTTTAACAAAATCTAAAATAGATAAGTCGCTAAATTCACTTTTAGAAAGATCATTCTTTTCATTTTATGTATCTAATAAGGATGGCAGTATTCAAGAGACTATTACCTTAGATGGCTTTTTTATTAAGGCGTCATTAATATTAGAAAATAAGAGTGTTAATTTAGAGGATGAATTATCTAGAGTAAATGAATTTTTAACAAATACATTTAATAGAATATTAACATCAAATGAAATGGAAATTGTTCAAAGCTTAGTACTTGATGATAGAAAAATGCTATCAGATTTTGAAAATGCCTATGAGCGTATTAAAAATAGAAAGGTAATCAATATTAAGATGATTGCTCAAGCTTTAGCTATGCCAGAGGCAAAGCCAAATAATGTACCTGCGGCAGTTTCTGATTTCTTTAGTAAGATAAAATGAACAGAAAAACATCAAATGAGATTTTAAAAATTTTAGAAGAAATAATTACAAATCCAAAGCCTGAGCTTGATTTTAAAAATAATTATGAGCTAATTTGTGCTGTAATTTTATCAGCTCAAACAAAGGATAAAAATGTAAATGTTATAACTAAGGATCTATTTAAAAAATATCCTGATTTTAATCATTTAAGTAAGGCTAGCTTTGATGAGCTTGAAGAAATGATAAGACCGATAGGCTTATCAAAGGCTAAGGCTAATAATTTAATTTTAATGGCTAATGAAATTATTAAATCATATAATAAAGAGGTTCCTTCAAGCTTCGATGAATTAGTAAAGCTTCCAGGAGTTGGAAGAAAAACAGCTAATGTTGTCTTAGCATTAGGCTTTAATATTCCCTCAATGCCTGTTGATACTCATCTACATAGAATGGCTAAAAGATTAGGCTATATTAAAAATAATGAAGACGTAATAAAGGCTGAAGAGGCTTATAAAAAATATATTCCAAAGGAGTATTGGATTAAGGCTCATCATTTATTTTTATTATATGGAAGATATTATTGCTTAGCCTCAAATCCAAAGTGTTTGGACTGTAAATTAAAAAAATATTGTAAAGAAAAAAGGTAGAAACTCTACCTTTTTGTATTTTTTATTACGAATTTTACCACTTTTTAAAATAAAGATGGCCAAAAGCCATTTTTTTATTTGAGTCATTTAATTTGCTTTAATTTATAAAATAATATTATTATTCTTTAGAGGATGTGATTTTTATGAAAAATAATAATGTTATTATTTTAGAATTATTAAAAAGACAACGATGCAAGAAAAATAATCATAGAGAGCTTGGTCCAGAAATAAGATATAGAAGGGAGCGACTATCTATGACCTTAGAACAGGTATCTAGTAATATTTGCTCACTATCATATTTATCTAAGCTTGAAAATGGTCAGCTAGAGGCAAATCAATATTATTTAGAAGAAATATGTAGAAAGCTTAAGCTTGATGAGGATGAAATAGATAAGCTCCTATCAGCTGATAAATATTTAATTGAAACTATAACTGCCTTTTTAGAAGGTAATTATAGTAGAGTTAAGGAGCTTTATGAATCTATAACATCTTTTTATAATTATAAATCTAAAATTGCGCAATTCATCTATTATATTTCTTCTTGTGATTATGTAGAAGCTGCAAATTTAATTAGGGAATTAAATGGGCTTATCGGTGGAATGACAGATGATGATTTAGTCTATTATAGTGGCTTTATGGCATGCTTCAGGCAAAAAAATGGCGAATGTAGGGAGGCACTAGATATATTAGACGCGCTAGGTGATTTTAATACAGCTATTGCGGGAATTAAGATTTTAACTGCTATGACTAGATTTAATTGCCTATTTCTGCTAGGTGATAGTTCTATATTTTTAGCATATCAAAGCCTTTGCAGTCTACTATCTAATACTAATGATTTTCATAAGCTTGAAAGATATAATTATTTAATAAATGTATTTTTAATTTATTCAGGAAGTGCCTATTTGAATTTAAAGCTATATTTAAGTGATGAAAGTAAGAAGAATATAA
Source organism: uncultured Caryophanales bacterium (assembly GCA_946626535.1). Next base: position 22,616 of record CAMOUK010000009.1, on the reverse strand, counting down.
CATTGTTAAAAAAGGTAAAGGATGGTATAAAGCCGAAGCTATCTGAGGTCAAGGAGGCAACAGGTATGGCAAGGCTTTTAGCCTTAGCTTCTATAGATAAGAAGAAGTGCTTTAAGGAATTTGATGCTTATAGAGGCTTAGATATTGATATGGAATTTTCTATTTATTTAATTGAATATGAGCTTTTAGATGAAGAAGAAAAATATAGCTATATTGAAAATAAAATAATTCCAATAATAAGAGCTAATAATGTTTTTTATTTAAGAGAGTATTTTTTAAAAGAGCTTCGGCTATTATCTAAGGAAAATTATAAATATAAATTATTTAATCTATTATATTTGGAGCTAATGAAATGAAAAAAATAATATTATTAATATTTTTAATATTAGCTTCCTTTATTTCTTTAAATACTAGTGCCGCAAGCTGGCGCTTTATTTGGCAAAATACAGTTATAGATATACCACTTGGTGAATCGATAGAAAAATATAAATATTTGCCTAAGGCTATCTTATATAAAAATGGTGTTGCCTTAACTGATGCATCTATAAATTATTTGAGGGATGGAGACTGGCTATATTATTTAAGTGATGTTAATACAAGAAAAGTTGGAACCTATTATGTTTGGTATAAGGCCTTTGAAAATGATAAATATAAGCCAGGGACCTGTAATGATTATAAATGTAAGATAGAATTTAATGTTATAGATAATATAGCTCCTGAAATTACTATATTAAATAATAATTTAAGTATAAGAGCTCAATCTAATTATAATTTATTAGATAATGTTGTAGCTAAAGATAATTACTATGATGAATTAGAATATAAAATTAATTCAAATATTAATTATGAAATTCCAGGTGATTATCTAGTTGATATTTATGTTACAGATGGTTCTAAAAATGTAAGTCATAAAAGCTTTAATGTTAATATATTTGATAATTCAATTCCTCAAATTACTAAAATTAAAAGTGAGCCCTTAAAATTTATAATTGGAGAGGTTATAGATTTATCATCATATTTTAGTGCCTATGATGATGTTGATAAGGATATAACAAATAAAATTATTTATCCAAATATTTTAAGTGATGAGGTTGGTATAAATACCTATACCATTAAGGTAGCTGATAGTGCCTTAAATGAGGCAAGCTTAGATATAGAAGTTGAAATATATGATCCATATATTCCTGAAATTAGCTTATTTAATGAATCAATTATTTTAGATTATGAAACTAATTTTAAAGCTTATGATTTTAAAAAATATGTAAAAGAAATTAAGGACAATGAGACTGTTGATTATTCTAAATTAATAATAGAAACTAATTTAGAAAATAAGGTTGGAGAGTATTATGTTGATTTTAAATATAATGATGGAACACATGAGGTCTTAAAGACATTAAATGTTAATTTAGTTTCATTTGATAAGCCAACTATTGATACTAAAACTATATCAATATTAGAAGGAGAATATGTTGATCTAGCTAGCTATATAGAGGTATATGATGCTTCAGATTCTAATATAGCATCATCCTTAATTATATATGATAATGATGTTAATTATTATAAGGCTGGAGTTTATAAGGCTGAGGCCTACGCAATTAATTCATCTGGAATATCTACAACACAAAATATTGAGGTTAAGGTATTAAATAATAAGGATTATAATAAAATGCTTGGAAATGATGTTTCATTTGAAATGAAAGATATTATTTATATATCTATAATGTTTGGAATGATGATTTTATTTGCTGCTATTTTTATATTTGTAATTTTCATATTAAAAAGAAAGAAAAAGATTTAAAAACAATTTTTAATATAGTAAAATTAGTTTAGTATTATCTTTTAGAATTCGAGGTGAATTCCTAAGTCTTTCTTGGGGCTAATTATGAAAGGATTTATATACGGAAAAACTGAATATAGCCTTTTAGGTTGTTATGTAAAATTAGAAAATTACATCGACAAAGCCCATGAGGCTGGCTTTGATTTTTTAACTATTACCGATAATAATTTATGTGGCAATTATAAATTTTATGAGCTATGCTTAAAAAATAATATTAAGCCTATTATCGGTCTAGAGTATAAGCTATTAGAAAATGATAATACATATTCTAAAATTTTAGCTTATGCTAAAAATAATGAAGGCTATAAGGAATTACTTAATTTAGCATCTAAAGTAGAGGTGTTAAAAAAGGAAGATTTAGATACACTTTATGAATATAAAAATATTTTATTTGTATATGTATATAATAATTCATATTTAAATATCTTATATAAAAAGGATACTGAATTATTTAATAATAGGATTAGTGAATTAAAAGAATTAAACAATTTTTATATTGGCTATAGCTATACTAATCGATTAGATAAGCTTTCTGATAATGAACAAATTTATAATTATGCTAAAGAAAATAATATTGGTATAGTTCCTATTCATGAGCTTTTATATTTAAACTCTAATGAGCACATTTATTATGAGGCCTTAAGAAAGATAGATGGTAGCGATATAAAGATAGAAGATTATGAGGATTATTCTTTTATTGATGATCCAAATAAGGATATTGATTTAGATGATTTTGTAAATCAAATAAATTTAAATTTATTTAATAGTAAAATTAGCTTACCTAAATGTCCTAATGTTAAGGAGGATTCAACTAAATATTTAAAGGCTTTATGTCATAAGGGCTTACAAAAGAGAAATTGTTATTATGATAATTATATTAAGAGATTAGAATATGAGCTTGGTATAATACATAAGATGGGCTATGATGATTATTTCTTAATTGTTTGGGATTTTATTAAATATGCTAAACAAAACGAAATCCTTGTTGGTCCAGGTAGAGGTAGTGCGGCAGGAAGCTTAGTTGCCTATACCTTAGGAATAACAGAAATAGATCCATTAAAATACGATTTGTTCTTTGAAAGATTTTTAAACCCTGAGCGTGTAAGCATGCCAGATATCGATACTGACTTCCCAGATGTCGATAGAAATAGGGTCATTGAATATGTTAGAGATTTATATGGTAAAAATCATGTATGTAATATTACTGCCTTCGATAGATTTAAAACTAAACTATCTATTAGAGATTTAACAAGAATTTGTGGTATGTCTAAGGATAAGGCTGATAAGATTATAGACATGGTAGAAGAATATGGCATGGATGAATTAATTAAGAAATATTCAGATGATGAAATGATGTCATATATCTTAGATACCGCAAAGGCCTTAGAGGGCTTCCCACGTCATATTTCAACTCACGCAGCTGGTATTATTTTATCTAGTGAGCCACTAGATAGTATCGTACCTATCTTTGTAAGCAATAATGATATTTTATATCAATCACAGCTTGAAGCCTCAGATTTAGAAAAAATAGGTCTATTAAAGATGGACTTCCTAGGTATTTCTAATTTAACTATGATTGATGGAATGATGAGAGATTCTAACCTATCTATTAAGGATTTGAGAAATATTCCTTTAGATGATAAGAAGGTTTATGACATATTAAGCCAAGGAGATACATTAGGCTTGTTCCAGCTTGAGCGTGGTATAACAAATGTAATTACAAAGCTTAAGCCAAATAGATTTGATGACTTAAGTGCTGTAATAGCCTTATATAGACCAGGACCAATGCAATTTATTGATGAATATATCGCAAGACGTCATGGTAAAAAATTTACATATATTAATAAGGATTTAGAGCCTATTTTAAAATCAACCTATGGTATTTTAGTATATCAGGAACAAATTATGCAGATAGCTCAAAAATTCGCTGGCTATTCACTTGGTGAGGCCGATGTTTTAAGAAAGGCTATCTCTAAGAAGAAGGAAGATACCTTAAAAGCATTAGAGGATGATTTTATTTCTAGAACTATTAAAAACGGCTATGATAAGGCCTTAGCTATAGAAATTTATGATATGATTTTTAAATTTGCTAATTACGGCTTTAATAAATCACACTCAGTAGCCTATGCTTTAGTAGCATATCAGATGGCATATTTTAAGGCTAATTATTTTGCCCAATTCATTATTAATATATTAAATGAATCTTTAGGAGATATTAATAAGAATGCGAGCTACTTAAAATACGCTATGATTCATGGTGTTAAGGTGTTTAAGCCAAATGTTAATGTCTCATCTAATAAATATATATTTAATTCAAATGGTATCTTTATTCCATTTGTGAATATTAAAGGTTGTGGTGAGGCTATAGCGAGTCAAATAGTAGAGGAAAGAAAAAATGGTCTATTTAAGAGCTTTAGCGATTTTAAGGCTAGATGTCCATTTTTAAATCAAAAGCTAATTGAGGCACTTGTATATTCTGGAGCCCTAGATATATTTACTGATACAAAGAAATCTATGATTGATAATTTAACAAATCAGGATGAATTATTCTTAGAATATTTAGATGGTGTTGTTAAGTCAAAAGAGGAATTTGATTATTCATATTTAAAGGAGAAGGAATTAGAATATTTAGGTATGAATATCGAGTATAGCATCTACAATAATATAGATCAAAAATTAAGTAAGTATAAGGCTATAAGATTGAAGGATGCAAGACTAAATAACGAGGTTAGATTACTAGTTGAATTTGTTGAGTCAAAAGCGATTAAGACTAAGAAAAATGAGACTATGCTAGTCGGTGAAATTCAAGATGAAACTAAAAAAATTAGGTTTGTAATTTTCCCTAATTCTTTAGCTCAAATTAATGATAGAATAATGAAAAATAATTTATATTTAATTAAGGGAAAATATGAAAATGATAATAAGGGTTTTGCCTCTATAATAATCGATAAATTAGCTCTTATAAAATAGTAAAGGACGATGGTTAGAATTCGAATAATCATCGTCTTTTTTAATAAAATATACTATTTTATTAGAGTTAGTTATGACTAACATGCAAAAAAGTTGGCTCTTTTTCGGCTAAAACGCTTTCATTAATCTTTTAAAAAAAATGAAAGTATATTATAATCAATAAGAACTACTAAAAACAATTTTAATGTTAATATGCATTTAAGGAGGGATAATGATGAAATTAAGATTAGAGGCTGTAATGCAAATTAAGGAAATCTGCTCTAGATATAAGGATGAACCAAGTCCTTTAATGCTAGTTTTAGCTGATGTCCAAAATGAATACGGCTACATACCACTTGAGGTTCAAGAAATAATTTCTGAGGAATTAAATATTCCTGTATCAGATATTTACGGTGTAGTTACTTTCTACAGCTTTTTCTCACTTAATCCAAAAGGAAAGTACGTCATTGGTGTATGCATTGGTACTGCATGCTACGTTAAGGGCGGACAAAATGTTTTGGATAAATTTAGTGAATTGTTAAAAATTAAAGTAGGCCAAACTTCTAGTGATGGTTTATTCACACTAGATGCACTAAGATGTATTGGTGCATGTGGAATTGCTCCTGCAATTTCAATTAATGGTACTGTTTACCCTAAGGTTAAACTATCAGATGTTGACAAAATTATTAAAGAATATAGGGAAAAGGCAGAGTAGAAAATGAGTACAATAAAGAATGTTAAACAACTAGACGAAAGAATTGATTCATGTACTAAGGCCTTTGAAGACAAACTAAAGGGCAAAAATGGTAAGAGAAGTGTTACCATTTGTGGTGGTACAGGATGTCTATCTTCAAAATCTCATGAGATTTTTGATGAATTTAAGAAGCAAATTAAGGAAAAGAAGCTTAGTGATAAGGTTGATGTAAACATGGTTGGATGCTTCGGCTTCTGTAGCCAAGGACCTTTCGTTAAGATTTATCCAGAGGATACTTTCTATCATGCAGTAAAGGTATCTGATGTTGCTACTATTGTTGATGAGGATTTAATTGGCGGTAAAATTGTTGAAAAGCTATTATATGTAGATCCTGCTACAAATAATAAGTGTAAACGTCAAGAGGATATTCCATTCTATCAAAAGCAAATGCGTATTGCTTTACACGGATGTGGTATTATCAATCCAGAAAAGATTGAAGAAGCATTAGGCTATGATGCATTTAAGGCATTAAAAAAGGCATTATCAATGACTCAACAAGAGGTTATTGATGAAATTTCAAAATCAGGTTTAAGAGGTAGAGGAGGCGGAGGTTTCCCTACTGGTAGAAAATGGCAATTTGCCTTAAACCAAGTAAATGACACTAAATATGTTGTTTGTAATGGTGATGAAGGTGACCCAGGTGCATTCATGGATAGATCTATCCTTGAAGGTAACCCACTTTCAGTTATCGAAGGTATGATGATTGCCGGCTACGCTATTGGCGCTCAAAATGGTTATTTCTATGTAAGAGCTGAATATCCAGTAGCTGTAGGAAGAATTAGAAAAGCAATCGCTCAAGCTGAAGAAATCGGCTTATTAGGCGATAATATTTTAGGTTCTGGCTTCAACTTCAGAGTTCACATCAGACTAGGTGCTGGTGCTTTCGTATGTGGTGAGGAAACTGCATTATTAAACTCAATTGAAGGTAAGCGTGGTATGCCAAGACCACGTCCACCATTCCCAGCTGTATCTGGTTTATGGGGTAAACCAACTATTATCAATAACGTTGAAACTTATGCTAACGTTCCATACATTATGCGTGTTGGTGGCGAAGAATTCGCTAAGATTGGTACTGAAAAGTCTAAGGGTACTAAGGTATTCGCATTAGGTGGTAAGGTTAAGAACGTAGGTTTAGTTGAGGTTCCAATGGGAACTACTGTAAGAGAGCTTGTTTATGATATTGGTGGAGGTATTCCAAACAATAAGAGATTCCAAGCTATTCAAACTGGTGGTCCATCAGGTGGATGCTTAACAACTGCTGAACTTGATACTCCAATCGATTATGATAACCTAATTGAAAAGGGATCAATGATGGGTTCTGGTGGAGCTATCGTTATGGATGAAGATAACTGTATGGTTGACGTTGCTAAATTCTATCTTGAATTTATCTGCGATGAATCATGTGGTAAGTGTTCTCAATGTCGTATCGGTACAAAGAGATTACTTGAAATATTAACAAGAATTACTGACGGTAAAGGAACTATGGAAGATTTAGATAGATTACAAGAATTATCTAAGTCTATCAGAGTTGGTTCTTTATGCGGTCTAGGTCAAACTGCATCTAACCCAGTTTTATCAACACTTGCTAAATTCAAAGATGTATATATTAGACATATCGTTGATAAGAAGTGTGATGCTGGTGTATGTAAGAATTTAATTACTTATAGTATTGACCCTAACCTATGTAGAAAATGTTCTGCATGCTCTAGAGGCTGCCCAGTTGATGCAATCTCTGGTGTTGTAGGAAAAGAAGCATTCAAAATTGATACTGCAAAGTGTATCAAGTGCGGTAGCTGTATTGCTACATGTAAATTTGGAGCTATTAAGCGTGGATAGGAGGGGAATATTGTGTCTTTAGTTAATATTAAAATCGAAGGTCATGATTATAAGGTTGAAGATAATCTAACAGTATTACAAGCTGCAAGAGCTTGTGGATATAATGTTCCATCACTATGTAGCTGGATGGATGGACGTTGCTCACTTGCAAGCTGTAGAGTATGTCTTGTTGCTGTAAAAGGCGAAAGAAGACTAGTTCCAGCTTGTGCATATCCAGTAAGAGAGGGTTTAGAGATTTCTATTACTGATCAAACTGCTGTAGAAGCAAGAAGAACATCAGTAGAATTAATCTTATCTAACCACTCTATGAATTGCCAATCATGCTCTAAGAATGGTCATTGTGAATTATTAGAGGTTTCTAAAATTGTTGGTGCAAGAGAAGATGTATATGTGGGTGCAAAAACACCTACTACATATGATGATTTAGCTCCAGCTTTAATTAGAGATACTTCTAAATGTATATTATGTGGTAGATGTATTGAAACTTGTAAGCAAGTTCAAGGCATCGGTATTTTAGGCTTCGAGGGCCGTGGTTTTAACACTATTGTAGCACCTGCTGAAAATAGAAGCTTCAGCCAGGTTCCATGTATTCAATGTGGACAATGTGTTAATGTATGTCCTACAGGAGCTTTAATGGAAAATTCTGAAATCGAAAAGCTTGATAAGGCTTTTGCGGATGGTAAGATTGTTATCGTTCAAACTGCACCTGCAGTTAGAGCTGCAATCGCTGAAGAATTCGGTGAAAAAATTGGTACATCTGGTACTGGTAAGATGGTAGCTGCTCTACATAGATTAGGATTCTATAGAGTATTTGATACTAACTTTGCTGCTGACTTAACAATTATGGAAGAAGCTAATGAGTGGATTCATAGATTATCTACTAAGGCTTTATCTCCTATGATTACATCATGCTCACCAGGATGGATCAATTATATTGAATATTATTATCCTGAGCTTTTAGGTCATCTTTCAAGCTGCAAGTCACCTCATGAAATGATGGGTGCAATTATTAAATCATATTATGCAGAAAAGCATAACTTAGATAGATCACAAATTTGTGTTGTATCTATTATGCCTTGTGTTGCTAAAAAGTATGAAAGTAAGAGACCTGCAAACGCTGTTGATGGTATAGCTGATGTTGATGTTGTTTTAACAACTAGAGAATTAGCTAAGCTAATCAGAAGAGCTGGTATTACTTGGAAGAAGCTACCTGATGAACAATTCGATAATGATTTATTAGGCGAATATTCAGGTGCTGGTGTAATATTTGGTGTTACTGGTGGCGTTATGGAAGCTGCAGTTAGAACAGCATATAACATTTTAACTGGTGGCGAATTAGAGCCAGTTGAATTTGAACCAGTAAGAGGCTTTAAGGGAATTAAGGAAGCATCTTTAACAATTAATGGTGCAACTTATAATATCGCAGTAGCTTCAGGTATGAAGAATGCTAAGGTATTACTAGAAGATATTAAAGCTGGTAAATCAAAATATCAATTTATCGAAATTATGGGCTGCCCAGGAGGCTGTATCAACGGTGGTGGACAACCTGCAGTTAAGGAATTGTTCCTACCTAACGAGGATGACGATATTTTACAAACTTATATGCAAAAGCGTGCTAATGTTTTATATGAAGAGGATAAGTCAAGAGAGGTTAGACGTTCTCACTTAAATAAGGATATTCAATTCTTATATAAGAATTATTTAAAAGAACCAGGATCATCAATTGCTCATCACCTACTTCATACAACATATAATAGTGAAAGAGAAAAATATCCTGAATTAGATAAGTAAAAATTGGGTGCATTTTAATATGCACCTTTTTTGCCCAAAAGATATATTTGGAGGTAATAATATGACAAGAATTATAGTATTAGAAGAAACATCGTTGGGGAAGAAGGTTTTAGAACATTACAAAGAGGATGATATAATCCCATATGTATTTTCTAGATTTTCTGATGGGGAAATGTGCATCGAGCTAGGAAGACCTGTAAGAGGTGATGATGTTATCATTGTCGCATCTTTATGTGAGCCAGTAAATGATAATTTAGTTAAGGTTATCATCTGTGCTGATGCCTTAAAGAGAGCTTCAGCAAAGTCAATTACTTTAGTTGCTCCATATCTTGGCTATTCACGTCAGGATAGAAGAGCTAAATCTTGGCAGCCAATTACTGCAAGATTAATTGCTGATGTATTACAAATTTCAGGCATTAATAGAATTACTACATGTGACCTACACGCAAACCAAATTGAAGGCTTCTATTCTATTCCAATTGACAATATTCCTGTTCTTATGATTTTGGGAAATAGATGGAAAAAACAAATTCCAGCTAATATTGATTTAAACAATTTAGTAGTTGTATCACCAGACTCTGGTGGTGTTACACGTGCTAGATTATTTATGAACGAGGCTAAGATTCCTAATCTTGCTGTTATCGTTAAGTATAGAGATAGACCAAATGAGGTTGCCTCTATGCAGGTTATTGGTAATATTAAGGATAAGACAGCTTTAATTATCGATGATATGGTTGATACAGGTGGTACATTAATGAAGGCTGCGAAAGAATTAGTTAACTTAGGAGCTAAGGCTGTTTATGTATATTGTACTCACGGTGTATTATCTAAGGATGCCATCGAAAGATTAAGTGCTTGCGAGGACATTAAGAAATTAGTTGTTACCAATACAATTGATAAGTCGGATAAGCTTATCAATGACAAAATTGAATATGTTGATATTTCAGATATTATAATTGGAATCATTGAAACATTTAGAAATGGTTCATATATTTCAACTTTACTTTCTGACTTATTGAAATAAGCTAAGGTAGCTTCGGCTACCTTTTTTATTTAATTATTGAATTAAATATTGTATAATTGTAAAAGGAGGTATTTGATATGCTAAATGAAGTTCATAAGTTTCGAAAGCAACTTAAGCTTACTCAAGAAGATTTAGCGAAGCTTGTTGGAGTAACAAGACAAACTATTATTTCTATTGAGCAAGGTAAATATATTGCATCATTGCCTCTAGCACTTAGGATAGCCTCTATCTTTAAAGTACCTGTAGAGGATGTGTTTAAATTGGAGGAATCTGAATAATGGAAAATCAAGAACATTTATTAAAAATGACAAAAATTAAGCTTGTAATTATGAGCTTATCTACAATTTTACCTATTTTATTATTAGTAACATTCCAATTCTGGATTGAAGATTTACTACAGGAAGGTTCAGTAGTATATGATCTAATAGTATTTAGATATGGTATCTTTGTATTACTTGAAGGTTATATTGGATTAAAGATTGCTAAATACGCTAAGATTTTAACTAGTGTTGATTATGCATCTAGTGAAATAATTAGAAAAAATGATGAAAGAAATAAGTTTATTAAATTAAAGACTGAATCTTTTACTATTAAGATTTTAATCTATTTAATGGGTATTGCTTTAATTGTTACAGCTTTTATTAATAGATATGTTTTTTATACACTACTTGGTGTATTACTTGTTAATTTGGTTGTTTATTTTATAGTTAAGTTTTATTATTGTAAAAAATATTAGAAAGAGGTTTTTATGAGCCGAAGAACGAAAAGGATTATTAAGATTACAGGCTTTACAGTCGCATTAATTGTATATGTTTTAATTTCTTTTTACGTTGGAATGACAAAGGATTGTGTTACTGCGCGGGATGCTTGTATTCGTGACTTTTTTTATAACGCTCGTGGTGAAAAATACGGTTTTTGGTATTGGTTTTTTAGAATAATGACTGAATTTGGTGATTTTATAGCTATAGGTGTTATCTTAGTAATTATGGCTATAGTTACTAAGCTAGATTATAGATTTATAATTTGTCTTGTTGGATTATTATTAGCTATTGGAACTAATGTTATCGTTAAAAATATTTATTTAAGAGAACGTCCTATTGCTGAAATGAGATGGCAGGAGGAAATCACCTCATCATTCCCATCAGGCCATTCTACAGCGGCAGGCTTCTTATATACCTTTATTGCTTATATTTGTTATCATTTAAATATTAAAAGAGTAACTAAGCTATTAATTTTTATTGGTTGTTTAGGTCTAATATTTACAGTTATGATTTCAAGAATGGTTTTAGGTGTTCACTACTTTACTGACGTACTTGCTGGTTTAGCATCTGGAGTCATGATGTCATGTCTTGCGATGATTGTATATCATTGGTGTGAGAAAAATAATATATTAAAGGAAGGCTTAATATCTTATATTAAACACCACAAAAAAGAGGAAGATGAATGAGAAAAATTTATTTTATTATTTCTCTAATGTTAATAATAATTCTTTCTTCTTGTAATCAATTAAAAACATATAGTGGTAAACCAATATATGCGATGGATACTACTATAACTATTACACTATATAACGATGATAATGCTGATGAGCATTATAAATATATTAAGGGACTATATCAAAAATATTCTAGGCTTTTAGATAATTATAATCCTATAGCTAATGAAGAAAATATCTATTCATTAAATGAAAAAAGAAGTATTGCTGTTTCTCTTGATTTAAAAAATGTTATAGAAAAAGCTTTGGAGTTAAAGGAAGATACAAATGGCTATTTTAATCCACTTATTGGTAGCTTAACAGCTAAGTGGAAGGATGCCATTGAAAAAAAAGAAGTACTATCTTCTGATATCATAAGTCAAGAATTAGAAAAGATTAATACATCTAGTATTGAAATAGATGATAATTTAATAACTATTGTTGGTGATGCAAATATTGATTTAGGTGGCTTTGCCAAGGGCTATGTTACAAAACTAGCTATTGACTATTTGAATAAAGAAAATGTTAAAAGCTATTTAATTAATGCTGGAGAATCAACTGTAGCGTTTGGTACTAAGGGTGATATGAATTTTAAAATATCACTTGTTGGTCCATATAATAATAAGGAAATTAAATTATTAGAAATGACTAATAATTCTATTTCAACATCTAGTGGTAAATATCAAAATGCTTTAATTGATGGTGTTAGATATCATCATTTAATCAATCCATTTACTGGCTATCCTGCCAATAGCTTTGATAACGTAAATGTTATTATGGATAATTCTTTGGTAGGGGATGCCTATTCAACAGCTATATTTGCGATGGATTTAGAAAGTGCTAAAGAATTTATTAATGAAAAAAATATAAATGCTATTTTATATAAGGATGGAAAAATAGTATTTGAGAGGTAGTATGAAAAAAATTAGGAATGATATTATTTTAATTATTTCAATTTTAATAATAATTACTATTTTTTTTCTTGCTATTTTTTTAAATCAAAAAAGTGATAATTTAGTATGTCAAATATATAAAAATGACACATTAGTAAATGAAGTTAGATTAGATCATGAGGAACAAATAAAAATAGAAACTTCAGAAGGATATGTTTTAATAAATATAACTAGCGACTATGTAGAATTTTTAGAATCTACCTGTCCTGATCAAATTTGTGTACATCAGGGTAAAATTAATAGAAGTGGTCAAACTATAACCTGCTTACCAAATAAAATATATGTTAAGCTAGTTGGTAAAGGAGCTGATGTTGTCGTATGAGCGTAAAAAGATTAGCTATAGTATCAATGCTTTTAGCGGCAGCCATCGTCTTAAATTATTTAGAAAGCTTTATACCTATGTTTGTTCCTGGTGTTAGATTAGGACTAGCTAATGTTATTATTTTAATAATGCTTTATGAATTTAAATGGCATGAGGCTTTAGCCGTTGATGCTTTAAGGATACTTATTGTTTCATTAATTAGAGGATCATTTTTAACTCCAACCTTTTATATGTCACTTGCTGGAGGAATATTATCATATTTAGTTATGCTACTATTTTCTAAATTAAAATTTTTCTCACCAATTGGCGTTTCAGTTTTAGGAGCGATGGCTCACGCAGTAGGACAGATTATAGCCTGTATAATAATTATTTCACTTGATAGTGTTATATATTATTTACCTTTTATTGCGATATTAAGTGTACTAACAGGTATTTTATCTGGCGTAATAGTTCGATTATATTTAAAAAGAAGCATTACTAATAAATTTTTAGGGGTGGAATAGTGAAGAAAAAAATATTATATTTGATAGTATTTTTGTTATTATTTTTAGCTAGCTGTCAGGTTAAAAGCTTAGATCCTAAGCAAGATCCTTCCGCAACCTATTCAGCATTTAACTATAGCTATACTGATGATGACTATAAGTATGCTAAAGAGGTTATGACAGAAATAAAGGATGTAGTTGATAAGGGTAAGGATGCAGATAGACTTGAGACTTTAGGCAACTGGATGAATGAAGAGACATCTAGATTAGCTTATTTTCGCCAAATTGAAGATATTAATTATTATATGACAGGTAATAAGGATTATAGTGATAAGAGCGAGTTTTATCATTCTATAATTTTAGAAATAGATGAAACTCAACTAGATCTTTATGAGCCTTGTTCAAAAAATGATTTAAGAGATGCATTTTTTGGCGAGCTTAGTGATGAAGAGGTTCAAAGAAAAGTTGAATATGCTAAAAACGAAAAGAAGAAGCTTCCTTTATATAAGAAACAAAAAGAATTAAAAAATGAAGCGTTAGCTATTAATGATGCAGACCAAATGAAGCCGGTATTAATTGAGACTATTCAGGTTAATAAAGAAATTGCTGAACTATCAGGTTGTAAAAATTATTTAGAATATGCCTTTAGTAATGTATATGGTAGAGGCTACACTTTAAGTGATGCTAAAGATATAATAAGAAACATAAAGGATTATGTTTCCCCATGCTTTTATGATGTGATGGATGAATATATTAATTCATATCATAATATCACTAATAAGGATGAATCTGAAATTAATAAATTTGATTCAGTAAACTTTAGGGATTATCATAATTTAATTAATTCATATACTAGCTCTTTAGGTGGAGATATTAATAAGATTTATAATAATTTATTAAATAGTAAGTATTTATTTTTATCAACTGAAAATACAGCTATTCAAGCTGCTTGGACTGATTATAATTATCACGATAATACTCCAATGATGTTTATGGGTAATGGAGATTATTATAAATGTGTAAATACATTTATTCATGAATTTGGTCATTATTTAAATATGTATACTTGTAAAAGTGGGGGAGGAGATTTTGATGTTTGTGAGACCCAATCACAATCTAATGAGGCTCTTTTCCAAATTTATTTAAGAAATAATTATAAAAAAATCTCAGAAAATGGCTTAAAGGCATTAAATTATAAGTGGTTATTTAATAAGATGGATGATGTTATTTCTTGTGCTTTAGTATATACGTGTGAAGAAGCACTATATGGCGCGACTAATTTGACCGTAGATAGCGTTTATAAAGTTTGTGAAGATGCGATAAAAGCATATGGTTTTAATCTGGCTAATATTCCTGGAATGATAGATTATGGAATTTTATGCGCGGCAGCAAATCCAGGATATTACATTAGCTATGCGACTAGTGGCATTTCATCTATTAGTATGTATAAGATGGCCTTAGATGACTATAGTAAGGCAACTACTACATATCTAGAATTGCTTAAAATTGGCGATTTTAATAGTTATCCTAAGGATATTACTCCTTTAAAAATCACAAATGCTTTAGATGCTGAAGATGTTGAAAAGTTATTTGATATAAATAATTTTAGGTAGGTAGATTATGAAATTAGGAAATTTTGGTATAACAACAGAAGAGATTAGCTTAAAACAAATTAAGCAAAATACAAATAAATTTAATATTACTCCTAAATATAAAAAGGAGATAGAAAAGGTAAATAATAATTTATATTTAGTCAAATTAATATTTGATATTAAAAATGATGAAAAGACTATCTTCCCTTTTGATATGCATATGACAATGGTTGGAACATTTGAAATATTTGAGGCTACAGATTTTGAAATTAATACATTTTTAAATGTTAAAGCAATTGATATAATGTTTCCTTATTTGAGGGCAGCAGTATCAGGTGTTACGGCAGCCGCAATGCTTCCACCAGTTATGATTCCAATTGTGCCATCTGATAAATTATTTGGCCAGGATAAGGATTTTACGACAGGAGAAATAATTAATTAAGATCTTAGGATTATCCTAAGATTTTATTTTTTTATTATTTGAAAACGTTTTCCTATAATGCTGTTCAAAAATATTTAAAAAAGTTCTCTATTATTTTATGAATACTAAAAATTTAAGGAGGACTATAATGTGAAAAAACGTATTCGGCTTTTTATTGGCTTTTTATTTATTTTATTTGTAGGAGTTGATACAAATGCTAGTATAACTCCAGTAGGAGATCAGGGCTTTTATGGGCAATATGGGGGATATTATCCTTGCCATTGGTGTGCTGAATTTGATTATGTAATTGGAAGAGATGCTATATCAAATACCTTGCTTGATGATATAAATTATGTGCTTAATGAGCTTAACTGCTCATCAACCCTTGAATATGAAGGAAAATATGTAAGTGTAGATGGCTTAAGTGATGTTGATTTTTATTGTCAAATTTTTACATCAGATGGCAAAGCTAAAAAGATTGATTATTATGTTGAAGATAAATTACTTTATGAGGCAGTAGCTCAAAGTAATAATTTATTAAAGGCTACTTTAAACGAGCCTATAGATCTAAATTATTATGCTGGCTCAAAGAATAAATTATTTAAGCTGCCAAAAAGCGATAATCATTATTCATGCACATATGATTTTTCTAATTCTCCTTCAGCTGAGACAAGATTTGGTAAGTTTGTCCAAACTTTTCTTTTGGGTTATAAGGTTTTTGAAAATGAAAACTATAATAATCAGGACTTATATTTTATTGTTGATTCATGTAATCCACTTACCGAAAGAGATATTATTTCATCCCTTGATGTAAGCGATAATATATGTGGAGTAATACATGAATCAAATATAGAAATTATTGATAGTGAATATATTATTAGTGATAATTATGTAACACCTGGAACTTATAATATGAAAATAAAGGCTTGGGATGATAATGGTAATATTACCTATCAAAGCTGTAAGGTTATTTCTGCTGATGTTACAGCCCCAGTAATTTTAGGTAGTGGAACTATGCCTGCAAGTGCTAATACATTACTATCAAAAGAAGAAATATTTAGCTTTTTTAATGCTTATGATGAATATAGTAGTGTAAGCTTTGAGATTGTTAAGGATGACTATACTAATAATTATATGAAGTCTGGAGATTATGATTTTAGTGTAATAGTAAAGGATGAGGCAGGTAATAAAAAGGAAGGTAGTATTACTATAAATGTAAAGGATGAAATTCCTCCAACTATAACATATGAGGCTTTATATATTCCTGCTGATATTGAGATGACAGAGGCTGAAATTAAAAGCCATATTCACATTTATGATGATGTGGATGGAGTGATTACAGTATTTGATATTTTTGATGTAGATGGATATTTTGAAACTCCACATAAACAAGGTGAATATCAATTTGAGGTACATTTTGAAGATGAGGCAGGTAATGAGAACTCAGATATGATTTCTATTTATGTTGTAGATAATATCGGGCCAGAAATTAAAGCTCCTACATATACTGTTTTATTAAATAAGGGAGAAAATGTTACAAGAGAACAAATACTAAATATATTAAAATCTAGTGGTCAAATTACATCTATGGAAAATACAATTATAAATTCATTATATTTTTCTACTTTAAATCCAGAGGGCGAATATGAGTTAGAGGTAATTTCAGATGGAGAGGTTTTCTATGATATTATTAAATTTGTAGATAGAAATAATACATCAAGTAAAATAGATGATGATTTTTATGCTATACCTGTAAAAGGAAAGAATAATAATACCTATTATATTGTTTTAGGTATTAGTGTTGGTGTAATTATTATTTTAGCTACATTAGGTGTAATTATATATAAAAAGAAACATTAGAAAATAAATATCATCTATTGTATAATTACTATGGGTGATTTATATGATGGATAATATTTGTGCTATCGCTACAGCCTATGGTGTTGGTGCTATATCTATTATTAGATGTAGCGGACCTAATGCGATAGAATTAGTAAATAATATTTTTAAGGGTAAAAATCTAAATAATTGTAAATCTCATACTATTCATTATGGTTATATTATGGATAAGGATGAAGTAATCGATGAGGTTTTATGTAATATTTATAAGGCACCAAATTCATTTGATGGCGAAAACTGTGTAGAAATTAATTGTCATGGTGGAGTTTATGTAACTAATTTAGTTTTACAAACATTACTTTCAAATGGTTTTAGATTAGCTGAAAGAGGAGAATTTTCTAAGAGAGCCTTTTTAAATAAGAGATTAGATTTAACAGAGGCTGAATCTATTATGGATATTATTTCGGCTAATAATAGATTAGCTTTAAAGTCATCTACTAATTCACTTAGAAGTAAAACTAAAAATATGATTACCTCATTTAGAAATGAGATATTAGATATATTAGCCAAAATAGAGGTTAATATCGATTATCCTGAATATGAGGATGCCATCGATATGACTCATAATATCTTAAAGCCAATGGTTGAAAAGCTAATAAATGAAATGAATGAAATATTAGAAAATTCTAAAATTTCTACCATTTTAATTTCAGGTATTAAAACAGCTATTATTGGTAAGCCTAATGTAGGTAAATCAAGTCTACTTAATATGCTTCTTGATGAGGATAAGGCTATCGTTTCAAATATTGAAGGTACAACTAGAGATTTAGTTGAAGGAAGCCTAAATATTGGCAATATTACCTTAAATTTGGTCGATACAGCCGGTATTAGACAAAGTAGTGACTATGTTGAGGAAATAGGTATAAAGCGTAGTAAAAAGGCTATAGAAGAGGCTGATTTAATTTTATTAGTATTAGATTCATCTAAAGAATTAGAAGATTTAGATTATGGATTATTAAAGCTTACAGAAAATAAGAAAAGAATTATTATAGCTAATAAGATTGATTTAAATTCATGCTGGAATATGGATGATGCAGTACTAATATCAACTACTCAAAATAAGGGTATTGAAGCCTTAATTAAAAAAATATATGAGATTACTAATGTTTTAGAACTAGATGTTGATTCTGATAAATATTTAAATAATAATAGACAGGTTAATTTGATGAATAAGGCGCTTGTTGCCTTAAATAGTGCCTATGAATCAATTAATAATTTAGTTGATATTTCACTTATTGAAATAGATATAAAGGAAGCATTTGATAATTTAGGTGAAATTACAGGAGAAGCTTATCCAGAAGAATTGATGGATGCCTTATTTACTAAATTCTGTTTAGGAAAATAATAAAATGATTTAGAACTAAGCGAAAATCGCTTAGTTTTTTTATGAAATGAACAAGTGTTTTTGATGCATATACAAAATGATTTTTTTGTACAAAAATAGTTAAAATGTATAAATGGTTGTGCTATAATTATTTTCGGTAGTAAAACGAAATACAAATTAATATTTATAGAGGCAATTTATGGGAAATAATAATTTCAAAAGCACTGTTGGACAAAGTGCTGGTAAATCAATAATTAATGAGAAAGAGATTAAAAAAGGCTATAGAATTGAAAAGGATTCTATAGGTGAGAAGGAAGTCCCTATCGATGTATATTATGGAATTCAAACACTACGTGCTGTAGAAAATTTCCATATTACAGGCTTAAATATGCATCCTGAGATTGTTAATAGCTTAGCCTATATTAAAAAGGCCTGTGCTATAACAAATGAATCAGTTGGTATTTTAGATTATAATATCGCTGAAGCTATTAAGAAGGCTTGTGATGAAATATTAGAGGGTAAATTTAGAAACGATTTTATTGTAGATCCTATTCAAGGTGGTGCTGGTACATCACTTAATATGAACGCTAATGAGGTTATAGCTAATAGAGCTATTGAGTTATTAAATGGTAAGAAGGGTGATTATAGTGTTGTTAATTCACTAGATCACGTTAATCTAGGTCAATCAACAAACGACGTTATACCTACTGCAGGTAAAATGACTACAATTAGACTTTTAGTTAATTTAAAGAAAGAATTGGTAAGATTATATCAAGCCTTACTTGATAAGTCTGATGAATTTAAGGATGTCATTAAAATGGCAAGAACTCAGATGCAGGATGCGGTACCTATTACCCTTGGTCAAGAATTTAAGGC
This sequence comes from uncultured Caryophanales bacterium, assembly GCA_946626535.1. The sequence continues at coordinate 3,082 of CAMOUK010000009.1, read as the reverse complement.
ATATGCTGATGCGATACTAAGAGGCTTAAATAGAGTTGATAAGGCAGTAGAGGAAATGCGTTATGTTAATATGGGTGGAACTGCCGTTGGTACTGGTATAAATGCAGATGAGGCTTATTTAAAAAACATCGTTCCAATTTTAAATCAGGTTTCAGGAATGAATTTTGTTCAAGCAAATGACTTAATTGACTCAACTCAAAATCTAGATCCATTTGTTGCGGTATCTGGTGAGGTTAAATCAATTGCCATTACATTATCTAAAATGGCAAATGATTTAAGATTAATGTCATCAGGACCTATTGCAGGCTTTGGTGAAATTAATCTACCTGCAAAGCAAAATGGTTCATCAATTATGCCTGGTAAGGTTAATCCGGTAATCCCTGAGGTTGTAAACCAAGTAGCATTTAATGTTATAGGTAATGATACAACTATTACTTTAGCAGCAGAGGCTGGACAATTGGAGCTTAATGCCTTTGAGCCTATAATTTTTTATAATTTATTCCAATCTATAGACACCTTAGGCTTTGCGGTAAGAACATTTGTTGATAACTGTATTATAGGTATTACAGCTAATAAGGAAAGATGTAAGCAATTAGTTGAAAATAGCGTAGGTATTATTACTGCCTTAAGTCCATATATCGGCTATCAAAAATCTGCAGATTTAGCTAAGAGAGCTTTAAAGGAAAATAGAAAGGTTAGAGATTTAATCTTAGAAGAAAAAATCTTAACTGAAGAAGAATTAAATAAGATATTAAATATTGAAAATATGATGAAGCCTGGTCATTATGCTAAGGCATCTAATTATAAGGTATTAAAATAATGTGGCTTTTTTAAGCCACTTTTAATCTTACTTGAAAGAAATATATTATATATGTTATCATACAAGAAGAAAAAGGGGAAAATTATGGCTAGTGATAATGAAGAGGTCTTAAGTAAAAAGGTCGTTATTTTAGCAACAGGAGGAACTATTGCTGGTATAGGAGAACGCGGAAAATCAGTTAGATATGAACCAGGCTCACTATCAGTTAGTGATTTAATTAGTGCTATACCAGAAATTGAGGATGTTGCTGAAATAGAAGCAATTCAAATATGTAATGTTAATTCAGATGATATGACTGATGAGATTTGGTTCGATTTAGCTAATACTATTAATGAGATGGCAAGTGATCCAGAAATATCAGGATTTGTAGTTACACATGGAACTGATACCTTAGAAGAGACTGCATATTTTTTAAATTTAACAGTTAAAACAAATAAACCAGTTGTAATAACTGGCTCTATGCGTCCTGCCTCATCATTTTCAGCGGACGGACCTATGAATTTATATGAGTCAGTATGTGTTGCTTCATCAAAGGAAGCAAAAGGACATGGTGTTTTAGTTGTTTTTTCAGATAGAATTTTTTCAGCAAGATCAGTAACAAAAACATCTACATATCGTGTAGATGCTATCTCAGCAGGAGAAATGAGCGCTATTGGTATGATAAGAGATGGAAAGGTTCATCTATATGAAACACCTACTAGAATTCATACCTTTAAAACTGAATTTGATGTTTCTGAGTTAAAGTCATTGCCTAAGGTTTCAATTTTATATTATCATATTGGAGCTGATGAGAACTTACTTCGTTATGTATCTAATTCGGTAGATGGCTTAGTTATTGCCGGTGCTGGAGCTGGTGAATTTAGTCAAAAATTTAAAGATGTTATTAAAACTATAAAGATTCCGGTTGTTATAAGCTCACGTATTGATGGTGGTATTATATTAACTGATAATTTACTTTGTGATAATACTATTGCGGCAGATAATTTATCACCACAAAAGGCAGCTATATTATTAAAACTAGCTTTAACTAAGACAAAGGATAAAGAAGATATTCAAGATATGTTCTTCACATATTAATAAAAAATATAAATAGGTGCCTATGGCGCCTTTTTTGTATATTGTCATATTTTTTATATAATGTTATAATTTTTAATAGGTAATTCGTTTTATATATTTTTGAATAGTGGTGAGAAGATGGATAAGATTGAAGAATCTAAAAGAATTGTTGACTCATATTATGAAAAGAAAAATCCAAGTGAGAAGGATGATAGTTTATTTGTAGAAGCATTAGATTACCTTATTGAAAAAACAGGTGATTTAAAGTATGCTACTCAGCTTGGAGGCTTTTACTATGAAAATAAAAAATTTGATCTAGCTTTAAAGTATTATCTACTTGGAGCCGAGGCCAATGATAAATATGCTTTAGTTGGGCTAGGATATATATACTATTATGGTAGATGTGGTGAGGTTGATTATAATCAAGCCTTTGAATATTACTCTAGAGCTTCTGAGCTTGGTGAGGATGAAGCTACTTTAAGAATTTCAGATATGTATTATAAGGGTAAGGGTGTAAAGAAGGATTTAGAAAAATCTAAAGAAATTCTAAAAGAACTTTATGAAAAAGAAAAAAATACTGATTTAGTATATTCAGTATTTCCTGAGGTTGTTATTAGGTTATCATCATATTGGATTAAAGATAATCAAAAGAAAAAAGCCTATAATGAGCTTGTTAAGGCTAAGGACTTTGTAAAGTCAAGATTGGTTTATAATGCCTTCTTTGGAGAATTTAACAATATGGAAAATATCGTAAATAGAATATATGAATGTATCAATTTTGATAAGACAAAAATGGATATATATGATTTATTCTATTATTTTAAAAAGCCAGGTAGGGTAAGCTTTAAATATGATACTAAAACATATTGGATTAATAGTGATATGGATGGCAAATTCGTTTCAATTGAATTTGAAAATAAATGGTATCAAGAGGTAAAAGAATTCTTAATGAGAGCTATGGTTGAAAATAAGAAAATATCAGCTTTAGCTTATTACATTAAAGATGTTAAAGGTGAATAGTTTATAAAATAAAAAAGGTGCTTGTAGCACCTATTTTTTATCTTTCAAATTTACCAATAACTTCTGATACGTTTGTTACACAGCAGAAGGTTGTAGGATATTGTTTTAATATCTTTAATACAACACCCATATATCTTTTTCTAATAATGCATACTAATTCATATTTATCCTGCATAGTATACATAC
>CAMOUK010000008.1 GCA_946626535.1 uncultured Caryophanales bacterium | reverse complement strand
AGGATTACCTAGTTAAGGTTTCTCAATGGATCATCGGTGGTGATGGTTGGGCTTATGATATCGGTTATGGTGGACTTGACCATGTTATAGCAAATAACCAAGATGTTAATATCTTAGTTGTAGATACTGAGGTTTACTCAAATACAGGTGGACAAGCATCTAAGTCTTCAAGAACTGGTGCTATTGCTAAGTTCGCTGCTGCTGGTAAGCCAACATTCAAGAAGGATTTAGCTTCAATCGCTATGTCTTATGGTCATGTTTATGTTGCTACAGTATCTCATGGTTATAACCAAAACCAAGTTATTAAGGCATTAAAGGAAGCTGAAGCTTATAATGGTCCATCTATCGTAATCTGCTATGCTCCTTGTATCGCTCATAACATTAAGAAGGGCTTATTCATGAGCCAAATGGAAGCTAAGAAGGCTACTGAATGCGGATACTTCCCAACATTCAGATTCAACCCTGATCTAGCTAAGGAAGGCAAGAACCCATTCCAAATGGATTCTAAGGAACCAGATTGGTCTAAGTACAACGACTTCTTAATGAACGAAGGTCGTTACAGCCAATTAGTAGCTGTTAACCCTACAAAGGCTCAAGAGCTTCTTGAATTAAATATTAAGGATGCTCAAAAGAGATACAACCATTATGTAGAAATGGCTAATAAGGAATATCCTAATAAGTAATTAATATAAAAATCGATGCTGAATTTATTCAGCATCTTTTTTATTTGAAATTGTTTTCATAAATTGATATAATTTCTTATAGTGGTAAAAAAGGGGTACTCTATATGAAGAAATTTAAAAAGTTATTAATAATAGTATTATTAATATTATCATTTAGCTTTGTAGCCTGTGATAAGAAAACTCCAGATGGTGGAGATCCAAGTGGTGTTGTTGATACAACCTATAAGGTAACACTTGTTTTAAACAATGGCTCAAACAATCAAGAAATAGAAGTTAAGGAAGGAAATAAGTTAAGCAATGTAAATAATCCTACTAGAGCTGGCTATAATTTTATGGGCTGGTATAGTGACCGGGCATTAACAACTAAGTTTAATTTTGATACTAAGATAACTTCTAATATATCTATTTATGCTAAGTGGGAAGAGAATAATTTAGACCCAAATGTTGAATATGGTGTTGTTGAAAATGGCTTATATATTCCTACTAATTTAGAATTTAGTAAGGATTCTCATACAAGTGCTAAGCATACAACAGCTAATGCTAGTAGCTTTGCAACTGGTAAATATGAAACTAACTTCAATAATTCAAGTGAAGGTACAACTATTGATGGTATTAAATATTCTTGCTATAGATATGGTAAGAATAGTGACTCAGTAATTATTAGGCCTGATAATTCACATTATAATGAGACATTATATCATGGAAGAGAAGGCGGCTTATTCAATGTAACTCCATTTGGTGGAATTAATAAGTTTGAAATTACATATACTGCTACTTCACCTGAAACTGCAACTCCAACTAAGCCAAATATTAGATTTGGTAAGGATGATAACTGTTTAGATTATGTATATTTCTTAGAGCCTACATCAACCAAGGCAACTGAAACAATTGATGTTAATTTATCAATGTATCAATATTTTAGTATTAATTCGGGCGACTATACTTGTTATGTTACATCATTTAGTATTGATTATGATAATAGTTCAACAACAAATCCTGTTTACGAACAAACTTCAGGAGAAGGTAAAACAAGAATTAATCCTATAACATATAATAAGAGCTTAGTAGCTGGAGAGTCTAAGATTACAGCTCCTATCGCTTATGAATATGATGAGGCAACACATAAATATAAAGTAACTCAAACAAAAGAATTTACATATTATACAGCTGATTATGTTAAAAAGCATTCAGAAGTAAAAGATGATGCGACTATTACAGATCCTTTAGAAGTATGTATCTATTACACATTATTCAAAAGATGGCCTGCAAATTATTCTAAGAATGTAAATGGTATTCAATCTACATTTGGTTCAAGTACTAGAAAGGTTTCAGAATATGATAGAACCGATGGATATTGTAGAGCTATTCCATGGTATGGCAATGGTGTTTATTATGAATTAGATATAGATGTAGATGGTTCATATTCTACGTCATCACGTGGAGTTGGTCGTGTTGTTGTATGGGAAAGAGGCTGGACAGCTACAGGCTATGACAGCTCACCTGTATGTATTTATACAGATGACCACTATAATACATTTATTGAATATTTAAATAACGGTACATGGTCTAATAGATTTAATGCTGAAGGAAGAATAGCTTCAATTTCTTATTCAACAGCTCCAACTGTAACATTTGATGGCTTTGATGCTAATATCGTCGAAGGTCAAGGTGGCACTGGAGGAGATGTAGTAGATCCAGTTGTTGATAATTTTAATCATCAAGATTATTATGCTAACTATGCACCTGCTGACATGATTAATTCAAAAACTGCAAAGTGGCAACAAGTAACTACATATAGCGGAATTGTTGAAGGTAATCAATATGAGTTAGTTTATGGAACTGGTACATCAACTAGAACATATTCTGGTAGTGGCTATTTAAGAGCTGTTAACGGCGTTTTAGAATTTGATGAAAGCACTCCATCATCTCAAGTGGGAGAATATCAAATAGATTCATTCTATTTTGAAAAATCAGGTAATGGATATTATATGTATAAGTTACAATCTGATGAAAAGGTTTATTATGGCTATGGTGGTGCTAAGAAGGATTTAGCTCGTAATACTAAAACATTATGGACTGTTCAATTTAGCCAAGGAAATATCATATTAACTTACGATAATAATGCATTACAATATAATTCTGGTAACTGGCGTACTTATTCAATAGGCAGTCAACAACCAATAGTTTTATATAGATTCTGTGATATTGAAGGTGCTACACCTGATGAAGGTGGAAATACTGAAGTTCAAATGATTCCAAGTGAATATCAAAAGGTATATGGTATTGACCAAATTGATAAATACCATACATATATATTAGTTAATCTTGATAATAAGAAATGCTTAACTGATTTAAATGGTGGTAAATATGAAGAAGCTGAATTATGGTTATATGATTTACAAATTAGCGCGGATGCTTCATTTGAACCAATGTATTTTGCTAAGCATACAAGTGTTTTAGGAGATTATTACGAAATATATGTATTAATAGATAATGTAAAATATTATATGTCTTATTCAAGTGAAGATTATAGTATAACATTTACAACTAGCCTTGATTGTTATTATTTTGTTGAAGTAGAATCTGATGGAACTACCTACATTAAATTTGGTTATTTAAATGATGAAGGAAATCCAACATCTCTTTATACTAATGAAACATGGTGGTATTTAGCTTATGATTCACAAGCTTCTAAATTTGTTATGATTGATAATAAGAGAGCTTCATTCCAATTTCTATATAAGCTTGAAATTCAAATTGAAATGGAAGAAGCACCTTATAAGCTTGTGGGTGATTTAGAAAAAATTACAGAAGAAGATTCATGCTTACTGTTAGATCCTAATTCAAATTCATGCTTAACAGATAAGAATGAAGCAATTTATAAAATTGATAGCGAAACTAATGTCTTATCTATCAGTAAGGGTGGAGAATATGAAGCGCTACATTTTGTAAGACATTCACAAAAAAATAATGATGATTATTATGAAATCTATGTATTAAGAGATGATGTAAAATATTATTTAGTATATGATAAGGTAAATAATGAATTTATCTATAGCTCAACAACATCATCATATTTTATGGGATATATAAATAGTGGAAGAAAGGCATATTTATATGTGGTAGACCAAAACCCTGACGTAGAATATACTTTAATGTCACCTCTTTCTATTGATGGTGTGTGGGTATACTTGGGATATGATAGCAATAATCATAAGATTATTCCACCTAGCACTTCAAATATAACTCCATTACCTCTATATAAATATGTAAAACCAGTTAAAATGACTGAAACAACTGTAAAGCAAGTTGAATCTTTAGATGACATTACTGAAACTGGAGAGTTCTTAATTGTTGATTTAAAGAATAATTTATGCTTAACAGATGTAGCAAACGGAGCTTATGATTCATATACTTCAACTAATGGAACTTATTTAAAGACTGGCGAAAATGCAGTTTTTGAAAAGCTACATTTTGAAAAAGTAATTGAAGTAATTCCTGCAACAGAATTTTCAGAAGCATGTACAAATATATATTACAAATTATATGTATTAAGAGAAGATGTAAAATATTATATTTCTTATAATAAAGAAACTTATGAAATATGCTATTCAACAACTGAAGCATTATGCTTCAGTCTAGATGCAAGCATGATTGATAACATATCCTTCATGGCTTGTGAACAAATTGGAAATTATTATAGTACATTTGGTATAGATGGAGTTACTGCTGTTTTAGGCTATGATTCAACAAATGAAAGATTTATTTTAACTACTGAATGGTTATCAGCACAATTTGCAATTTTTGCAGTTCCTGCAACTGATTAAAAATAAAAACCACATTCAAATGAATGTGGCTTTTTTTAATTAGTAATCTTTTCCTCAAATATTATAAAAATAAAATCTCTTTTTTATATAAAAAGATACCAAAAATATGTTGAAATATGGTATAATCTAGTGACAATATAAAAAGGAGTTTTTTTATTATGGCAAAAAAGACAGTTTTAGTTACTGGTGGAGCAGGTTTTATTGGCTCTAACTTTGTATATTTATTATTAGATGAAAGAAAAGACTGGAAGGTTGTATGCGTAGATTCTCTTACTTACGCTGCAAATTTCCATACATTAAATAAAGCATTAGAAAATCCTAATTTTGTCTTCTATAAGGAAGATATTAGAAATAGGGATGGTATATTTAAGATTTTTGAAAAGGAAAGACCAGATATCGTTGTTAATTTCGCAGCTGAATCTCACGTTGATAGATCAATTGAAAATCCTGGTATCTTCCTAGAAACAAATATCTTAGGTACTCAAGTTATGATGGACGCATCAAGAAAATTTGGTGTTGAAAGATTCCATCAGGTTGGAACAGATGAGGTTTATGGTGATCTTCCACTTGATAGACCTGATTTATTCTTCCATGAGGATACACCAATTCATACATCAAGCCCATATTCAACATCTAAGGCATCTGCAGATTTACTTGTTTTAGCATATCATAGAACATATGGCTTACCAGTTAGTATTTCAAGATGCTCAAATAACTATGGACCATATCAATTCCCTGAAAAGCTAATTCCTTTAATGATTAATAATGCCTCTCATGATAAGCCACTTCCAGTATATGGTGAAGGCCTAAATGTAAGAGACTGGTTATATGTTAAGGATCATTGTTATGGAATTTTAGCCGTACTTGAAAAGGGTAAGGTTGGAGAAGTATATAATTTAGGTGGTCATAACGAAAAGGCTAATATTGAAATTGTTAAAATTATCCTAAAGGAATTAAATAAGCCAGAAAGCTTAATTACATATGTTGCAGATAGAAAGGGTCATGACCAAAGATATGCAATTGATCCATCTAAGGCGATGAAGGAATTAGGTTGGGCTCCAACTACAATGTTTAAGGATGGTATTAAATTAACTATCGATTGGTATAAGAATCATATGGACTGGATGGAAGAATGTACATCTGGCGCATATCAGGAATACTATAAGGAAATGTACGGTAATAGATAGATTATTAGGTCAAGTTGAAAGCTTGACCTTTATTATTCAAAAAGATTTGTGTTACTTTTTCCTTTTAAAAATATACTAATAGAATTATAATTTAAAAAAGAAAGAAGGTAGGACCATGTTTAAAATCATTAAGAGTATGAAATGGTTTATTAAGAAAAACTGGTATAGATATATTTTAGTTATCTTCTTTGGTTTGGCTTTAACTGTATTAAATCTAATTCCGGCTTATATTACTGGTAATCTAGCTGAAGCAATTGAAAAGAATGATATTACATCAGATTTTTTAATATACCAAATACTAATTCCATATTTATTTTTCGCACTGATGATTTATTTAACATCAGCATTTTTAAGGTTCTTCCAAAATAGATTAACTACAGAGCTTTATTATGCTTTGCAGGTTAAATATATGAATAATATATTAATCCAGGATGCATCATTTTTTGAAAGGTTCCAATACGGAGATTTATTATCTAGAGCTTTAGGTGATGTAAACCAGGTTAAATTTAGTGGTGGTAATAGAATACCTAAGATATTTGTTGAATCAATGAGTGTCGTTGTTACCTTTATCGCAATGTGCTTAATTAATTATAAGCTTGCTATTGCGTGCTTCTTACCACTTTCTTTAATATTTATTTCTAACATGCTACTTAGACCAATTGTTAAAAGAAATTGGAAGAAGGTTAGAGATAAGCATTCAGAACTAAGTAATGTAGTGCTTGAAAGTATTACAAATGTAAGAACTATTAGAGCCTTCTCAAAGGAGGAGGAAAACTATAAGAAGCTACTTAATTATTCAACTGAGGTATATGAGGTTGAAAAGAAGAATTTAAAGATTAATATTATCTTTAATCCACTTTTCCAATTAATTGTTGAAATATCAAAGATAGTTTGTTATGGCTTAGGTGCTTATTTCTATTATAAAAATGAAATTACAATTGCAGAATTAATAAGATTTATTTACTATATCAATATGTTTAGAATGCCACTTGTAACTATTGGTAACTTAATTAATAACTTCTATCAATCACTTATTTCAGTTGATAGATTAAATGAAATTTATGATTCATCAAGCCTTGTTATTAATAAGACAAATCCACTTGAATTAAATGAGATAGATTCATTAGAATTTAAGAATTTTTCTTATAAGTATTTAGGTGATGATTTTAATGCCTTAAGCGATATTAATGTTAGATTAGAAAAAGGCAAGACCTTAGGTGTTGTTGGTTATACAGCATCTGGTAAATCATCATTAATTAAGCAATTATTAAGACAAAATCCAATTGATGATAATAAATTATTTATAAATGATAATCCTGTTGAGGATTATAAGAAGGAAGATATAAGAAGAAAAATAAGCTATGTTCCACAAGAACATGTCTTATTCTCTAGAAGTGTTTTAGATAATGTAAGGCTTGGAAATGAAAAGGCTAGTATGGATGAAATAAATCAAGCTATCAAGCTAGCTGATTTTGAAAAGGATATTCCACAGCTTCCAGAGGGTTTAGACACTATAGTTGGTGAATATGGTGTTACACTTTCTGGTGGACAAAAACAAAGATTAGCTATCGCAAGAGCGTTCTTAAGAAATTCTGATTTAATGATATTAGATGATTCACTGTCTGCCGTTGATGGTCAAACAGAGGCTAATATTATTAAATCAATAAAGAATTTTAGAAAGAATAAGACTAATATCATTATTGCCCATAGGCTATCTGCCGTAGTATTTGCTGATGAGATAATTGTTTTAAATAGAGGACAAATCATCGAGCGTGGTACACATGAGGAGCTTATGAAGCAAAAGGGCTGGTATTATGAACAATATAGCTTCCAAAAAATGACAAGTAAGGAGGCTATGTAATATGACTAAAAAGAAATTAGAATTAATGTCTAAAAAGGGTCTTTTTAAAAGAAGTATGCCATATATTAAAAAATATAAGGGCTTTGTCTTTTTAACATTATTATTAAGTATTATAGTTTCAGTTTTATCTGCCTTAACTCCATTTATCACTAAAAATATCTTAGATGAATATCTACCAAAAAGTGATTATGATACAATTATAAAGATGTTGATACTTTATGGTGTAATAATTATCTTAACATTTGTATTTAGATATTTATTTAACTATATTAATACCCTAACAGGTATGAAGATTGAAAAGCTTGTTAGAGAAGATGCGATAAGAAAGATAGATCACCTTCCAGTAGATTATTTTTCTTTAGAGCCAGATGGAAAAATAGTTGCTAAAATAACATCTGATACAGCAGGTGTTAGAGCCTTCTACACTACTTTATTTACAATTATTAATGCGCTACTTAATATAACAATTGTATATGTTGGTGTACTTTTAATTGAGCCAGTGCTTGGCTTATTAGTACTAGTATTAGTACCAATATTATTACTTTGGGTTACAGTATATAGAAGATTTGTCCATAAATTCTATGTTGATTTAAGAGAAACAGGTTCTAAAATTACAGGTAAGCTAAATGAGCTTATTACTGGTACTTTAATTATTCAAGATTTCAACCAAGAAAACTATATGCTAGAAGATTATAATACCTTAGTTAGAAGATATGTTAGAAATGATAGAATAACATCTAACATCAATAACTTCTTAGGCTGGGAATTATTATCTTTAATTAAAAGAACTGCCGAAATATTATTATTAATATATTTAGGCTTCTCATCAATAAATATTGCAGGTGCGGCAATTGGTATTGGTTTAATTGCAGCTTTATCAGAAAATCTAGATAAGATGATTAACCCAGTTAACGCAATCTTCAATAACCTAAATGAGCTTGAAGATTCACTTGTTGGTGCGACTCGTGCTTACGCTTTAATAGATGAAGCAGATGATACTAAGATATTTGATGGAGAAGAAGCTCCAGAGGTAAATGGTGATATAGAATTTAAAAATGTTTCATTTGCCTATGTTGATGATAAATATGTTTTAAATGATATTAATCTTCATGTAGAAGCAGGAAAGACAGTAGGTATAGTTGGTCATACTGGTTCTGGTAAATCATCTATGATGAATTTAATTTTAGGCTATAATGATGCTCAAAAGGGTCAAATTTTAATTGATGGTGTCGATATGACAACCTATAATAAGGCATCATTAAGAAAAAATATGGGTATAGTACTTCAAACCCCAGCACTATTTGCAGGTACCTTAAAATCTAATATTACATTAGAAAGAGATTATTCAGATGAAGAGGTACTAAAGGTATTAGAGGCTGTAGGTGCTAAATACATGGTAGAAAAAACACCAGAGGGCTTAAATCAGGTTATTAATTATCGTGGTGAAAACCTATCTTTAGGTGAAAAGCAATTAATTTCCTTTGCGAGAATTCTACTTAGAAATCCAAAAATTTTAGTACTTGATGAGGCAACAGCTAATATCGATACCAAAACTGAAAAGAAGATAAAAGAGGCAATGGATATTATCGCAAAAGGAAGAACAACCTTTATTATTGCCCATAGACTATCAACTATAAAGAATGCTGATGAAATTATCGTACTTGATAAGGGTAATTTAGTTGGTAAGGGTAGTCATGAATATCTATATGAGAATTGTATGGAATATAAAAAGATATATGATAGTCAAAAATAGATTCTTATCGAAAGATAGGAATCTTTTTTATATAAAAAAATTTTTGTTTTATTTTTATATTAATAAAAATATGATATACTAGTATAAAGTTTTAAATTGAAGGTGTTTGTATGAAAACTAAGATTTTTGTATGTTCAAATTCAGGAATTGATTATATTAAGCATAGTCCAAACATAGATTCTATTCCAATTATTTATGTCTTTAACAATGGTGAGGAATATATCGATTATGTTAATTTAACAGCTGATGCTTTCTATAATAGAAAAAGATTTGATAATTTAATATCTGTAGATTATGCATCTGCCCAATACCATTATGTTAATGAGAAGGTAAAATCTGCAATTGCTGAAGGCTATGATCAAATATTATTCTTACTTTCATCTAAGCACTATTCTAATTTATTCGTTACAGCTTCAATAGTTCTTGCTGAAAATAAGGAAGTTAAATCAGCTATTTATGACTCAAATCTATTCGCATATCCTTTAGCCTATATGGCTATGAAGGCTAATGAACTATTTGAAAATCAGGTTAGCTTAAATGAAGTATTAGATAGATTAGAAATATTAAAGAAGAATCAAAATATTTATATTTTTGAACCTACTAAAAATGATGACTTCTCTAAAAACTTTGAAAAGTGCTTTAGATATGGAAGGTGCTACCAAATATTAAATGGTAGAGTTGTTAGAATGAAGGTTCCAACTAAGGATTCCTTAGTTAAAATATTTGGAGAATATTCAAGACAAATTGATGGAATTGAGGTATGTCCTTTCGTATTAACGACAGATTTAAATTCAAGATATGTCAATATTTTAATTAATGGTATTTTAGATATAGATCCATCAAAGGCTAATACTAAAAATTATAAGAAGATTCCTGTATGCTTTATACCACCAACAGTTGGTATGGAGCTTGGAGATAATTTAGTTGGTATAGGCTATGTTATTGATGATAATTTGTTGAATTAAGAAGGATTATTTGATAAAATTTTAATAAATTTTATTTTTTGAGGGAAAGTATTATGAAAGTATTAATTGTAGGCTTAGGCTTAATGGGTGGCGCATATGCATATAGACTTAAAAATAAAGGCTATAATGTTTATGCCTACGATATCAATGAAGATGCCATTAAGATTGCTAAAGAAAAGAATTATATAGATGATGGAAGTACTAATATTTTAGATTATATCGAAAAGGCTGATATGATCATTTTATGTATTTATCCTCAAATGATTATAGAATTCTTAAAGGAAAATGCTAAATATTTTAAGCCTACGCAAATTATTACTGATATTTGTGGCGTTAAATCATCTTTTGTTGAAGAGGCTACAAAGCTTGCCCTACCTGCAACATATGTTTCTCACCATCCGATGGCTGGTAGAGAAAAATCAGGTGTAGAGTATTCAAATGAGGTTAAATTTGAAGAGGCTAATTTTATCATTACAGCCCTAGATGATACAAATAGTGTTGCGATAGATATATTAAAGAAAATGGGAGAGGATTTAGGCTTTAAAAGAATTACAGTTATAGATCCTAAAAACCACGATAGATTAATTGGATTTACATCACAGCTAGCTCACGCTATTGCGGTATCCTTAGTAAATAGTGATGATAATCCAAATGAAACTAAGAAATTTATAGGTGATTCATATCGTGATTTAACAAGAATCGCTATGATTAATGATAATTTATGGTGTGAATTATTTTTAGAAAATAAGGACTTTTTATTCGAGCATATCAAAAGATTTGAATTTGAGCTTGATATATTAAAACAAGCCTTAGCAAATGATGATAAGGAAACTTTAAAGAAGCTATTTAAGTCATCAACTAAGACTAGAAAAGAGATGGAAAAATGAGAAAATTAAGAATTGAATTAAAGGATAATTCATATGATATTATCATCGAAAATAATCTTTTTTCTAATCTAAAAAATTATATTAAGGAAGTTTATAATAACGATAAAATCTTTATTATTACAGATGATAATGTAGAAAAGCTATATTTAAATAAAGTAATTAATTCCTTAGATGGCTATAAGGTTGATTATGTAGTTGTACCTCATGGCGAGGCTTCAAAATCACTTACTACTTACGCTAAGGTATGTGAGGAATTAATTAATAAAAAGATTAAAAGAAATAATTTACTTATAGCCTTAGGTGGTGGAGTAATTGGTGATTTAACAGGCTTTGTGGCATCAACTTTATATAGAGGACTTCCATATGTTGGAATACCTACATCACTACTTGCCCAAATGGATTCATCTATTGGTGGCAAGACTGGTATTGATTTTAACAATATGAAAAATATCTTAGGATGCTTTAAACAGCCTAAGCTTGTATTAATAGACCCAGAAACCTTAAAGACATTAGATAAAAGAGAATTTAATAATGGCATGGGTGAATTAATTAAGCATGGTGCTATTGGTAATTTAAAATTATTAGAAAAGCTTGAATCTAAGCCTGAAATAAATGAAGATATCATTTATGAAAGCCTACTTGTTAAAAAGAGGGTAGTAGAATTAGATCCATTTGACCAAAAGGAAAGAATGACACTAAATTTTGGTCATACCTTCGGTCACGCTATCGAATTAAAATATAATTATAAGCATGGTGAGGCAGTAGCAATCGGAATGCTGATGGCACTAAGACTTGGAATAAAGCTTGGTGTAACAGAAAAAGAGGCTTTACCTAAATTAGAAAAGATTATTAAGCTATATGGACTTCCTACAACATATTATTGTTATAAGGATTTCTTAGATGATATCTTATTTGATAAGAAGAATTTAGCTGGTGTTATCAATTTTATTTTTATAACTAAATTAGGTGAATGTGTCATCTATAAAATTGATGAAGCTAAAATAAAGGAGGTATTATAATGGATGTTATTATAAAGCCTTCTAAGCTTTCTGGTGAGGTAGTTATACCACCATCAAAAAGCTTATCGCATAGAGCTATTATTGCAGCTTCACTTGCTAAAGGTAAAAGTAAAATATCAAATGTGATGTTTTCAAACGATATTTTAGCAACTATCTCTGGTATGGAGGCTATGGGTGCAAAAATTACTAAATATGATAATTATTTAGAAATTGAAGGCTCAAATGTAATTAGAAAAAATAGCGAAATTGATGCTAATGAATCTGGCTCAACTCTACGCTTTTTAATTCCAATTGCTTTAACTATTAGTGAGGCTATAACATTTATAGGTCATAATAATTTAGTTAATAGACCTCTAGACACCTTCTTTGAGATTTTTGATGAACAAAATATTAAATATGAAAAGCCAAACGATACTTACCTACCTTTAAAGTGTAGTGGTTCATTAAAGGCGGGTGAATATAAAATTAGAGGTGATATTTCATCTCAATTTATTACAGGCCTTTTATTTTCACTTCCTTTACTTGATGGAACAAGTAAGATAATTTTAACAACACCACTTGAATCACTTGGCTATATCGATTTAACTATCGATATATTAAATATGTTTGGTGTCAAAATTATCAATAATAATTATGAGGAATTTATAATTGAAGGTAATCAAGAATATAAGCCATGTGATTATGAAATTGAAGGTGATTTTTCACAGGCAGCATTCTTTTTAGTAGCTGATACTATGGGTGCAAATGTTAGTCTAAAGGCTATGAATATCAATTCTCATCAAGGTGATAAAAAGATTTTAGAAGATATAAAATCTATGGGTGGAAAAATCGAATATAAGGATGGTAAGCTAAAGGCCCTTCCTTCTAAAACTAAGGGTGCTATTTTAGACTTTAAACAAACTCCAGATTTAGGTCCTGCCCTATCAGTTTTAGCTTTAAATTCTAAAGGTGATACAGAATTTATTAATGCTGGAAGATTAAGAATAAAAGAAAGTGATAGAATATCATCTGTTAAAGAGGAATTAGAAAAGCTAGGCGTTGAAATTGTTGAAAATCCAGATGGTATGACAATTTTAGGGCCAAATGATATTATAGGTGGAACACTTGATCCTCATAATGATCATAGACTACGGATGGCCTTTTCAATGCTATGTCAGATAGCAACAGGTGATATTAAGATTATTAACGCTGAGTGCGTTAAAAAATCTTATCCTCATTTCTTTAAGGATTTAGAATCTATAGGAGGTAAGGTTATTTATGAATAATTTAGATGAAGCTAGAGTTAAAATAAATGAAATAGATAAAGAGCTAATTGATTTATTTAAAAGAAGAATGGAATTATCTAAAGAAATTGGTTTATATAAATTTGAAAATAATTTACCTATCTTAGATGAAAAAAGAGAAGAATTATTAAAGGAAAAAGATTTAAATCTTTTAAATGATAAAGCCTTAGAAAAATATTATTTAATGTTTTTAGATGGTGTTTTAAATTCTTCAAAGGAATATCAAAAGGATATAATAAATGAAAAAGTACGCACTAATAGGTGAAAAGCTATCACATAGCCATTCACCACTATTACATAATGAAATATTTAAGGATTTAAATGTTGATGCTACATATGAAAAGCTAGAAATAAAAATAGAAGAATTAAAAGATACAATAGATTTATTAAAAAAAGGAATCTATAGTGGCTTTAATGTAACTATTCCTTATAAGAAGGAAGTTATTAAATATTTAGATGAGCTATCTGATGAGTCTAAGATAATAGGTGCTGTAAATACTATAGCCTATAAGGATGGTAAGCTTATTGGCTATAACACAGATTATTATGGCTTTAAGGAAGAGGTAATATTTAATAATATAGATGTAAAAAATAAGGAATGCTATATTTTAGGTACAGGTGGAGCAAGCTTAGCCTTAAATCAAGCTCTTCTTGATTTAGGTGCTAAAACCTATTTTGTTTCTAGAAATAAAAATGGTAATAATATTATTTCATATGATGAATTAAAAAATAAAAAGCCTTATTTACTTGTTAATTCAACACCTGTAGGAATGTATCCAAATGTGCTTGATTGTCCAGTAGATAAGGAAGTTATTAGTAATTCAAAATATGTTATTGATATTATATTCAATCCTAAAACAACAAAGCTATTAGAATATGCTAATTCTAATATGAATGGTTTATTTATGCTTGTTGGGCAGGCTATAAAGGCTGAAGAAATTTGGCAGGATAAAAAATATGATAAAGATATAATTACTTTATTAAAAAGAATTGAGATGATGATATGAACCACTTTGGAAGACTTTTTCAAATAAATATTTTTGGTGAATCTCATGGAGCTTCAGTTGGCGTTTTAATTGATGGTGTTAAGCCAGGAATTAAGCTAACTCTAGAAGATTTTAAGGCTGATTTATTAAGAAGAAAATCAGGTGGTATTGGTACAACACCAAGAATTGAAGCTGATGAGCCAATAATTGAATCTGGTGTATTTAATGGCTATACTACAGGGGCACCAATGTTAATTAGATTTTTAAATACAAATACTAAATCTAAGGATTATTCTAATTTGGTAAATCATCCACGTCCAAGCCATGCAGATTATGTAGCTAATTATAAATATGATGGTTTTAATGATTATAGAGGTGGAGGACATTTTTCTGGCAGATTAACACTAGCTCTTGTTGCCGCAGGCGTTGTTGCTAAAAAGATGCTAAAAGATGTCAAATTTGAAACTAAGCTAATTAATTTAGCAGGTGAGACTGACACAACTAAATTTAATGATATTTTAACAAAGGCAAAAGAGTCAGCCGATTCAGTTGGTGGAATTGTTAAGCTTACTGCTAAAAATGTCTTAAAAGGCTTAGGAGAACCATATTTTGATTCTTTAGAATCTAATATTAGTCATCTTTTATTTTCTGTTGGAGGAGTTAAGGGAGTTGAGTTTGGAATTGGCTTTGATGGAGTTAATTTAACAGGCTCTAAGTTTAATGATTTAATAGTAGATAAAAATGGTAAGACTTTGACAAATAATAATGGTGGAATAAATGGCGGTATTTCAAATGGTAACGACATTGAAATAAAGGTATTTGTTAAACCAACACCATCAATATCTTTGCCTCAAGAAACCTATAATTTTAAGGATGAAAAGGTAGAAGAGCTTGTTATTGAGGGAAGACATGATACAGCAATAGTACTTAGAGCTATGGTAGTTTTAGAGGCTTGTCTAGCTATTGCGCTATGTGATTTTAATTTAATTAAAAATAGTTATAAGGGATAGGTTATTAAAAATGAAAAAGGTTCGGATAGTAGGTGCAGGTCCTGCTGGC
Organism: uncultured Caryophanales bacterium; assembly: GCA_946626535.1. The sequence continues at coordinate 34,119 of CAMOUK010000008.1, read as the reverse complement.
TTAGCTGCCGCAAAGGAATTACTTGCAAATGGTTATAAGGTAGATATTTATGAAAAGGAACAATTTGGCGGAGGCGTAATGGCCTTTGGTATTCCTCCATTTAGATTTAAAATGGAGGCAATAGCTAAACAGGTTGATCCAGTTAAAGAGCTAGGTGGAAATTTCATATTCGGTAAGGAGCTAAAGGAATCTGATTTCTTAGATTTAGCTACTAAATATGATTATGTATATTTAGCTTATGGTTTAACTAAGGTTAAAAAGCTTGGTATTCCAGGTGAGGAATTAGAAGGCAATTTAGATGCCCTAGATTTCTTAAGAAAATATAATTTTGCAGAAAAGATTAAAGATGGCTCTAAAAAGCCAGAGCTTCATGGTACAGTAGTAGTTGTTGGTGCCGGTAATGTTGCGATGGATGGAGCTAGAGTTGCTGTAAGATGTGGTGCTGATAAGGTAATTATTGCTTATAGAAGATCTAGGGAAGAAGCACCTTGCTCTGCTATCGAGCTTAAACAAGCTGAAGATGATGGTGTAGCATTAGAATTCTTAACAAATCCAGTTGAAGTAATTGGAGATGGTAAGGTAGAAAAGGTTAAATGCGAAATTATGAAGCTTGGTGAGCCTGATGAATCTGGAAGAAGAAGACCAGTAGGTACTGGTGAGTATAAGATTATCGATTGTGATTATGTCTTATCAGCAATTGGTCAAGCACCAGATATGAGCATTTATAATGTTGGTAAGCTTGAAACAGACCATGGCTATTTAAAGGCTAAGGCTAATTATGATGAAGCCTTCCAAACATCTGTTGATAATATATTTACAGGTGGAGATATCGTTAAGGGAGCTAAGACAATTGGCGTTGCCTTAAAGTGTGGAAAAGATTTTGCAAAATATGTTATAAATAAAAATATGTAGGCACGTGCCTACATTTTTTTATAAAATTTATAAAATTTTTTAATATATTTACCCCAATATTTTTCGTTGTGGATAGCGTTCTTTTTTATTTTTAATTCAGTATTAACCTCAACAAGTCTAAGTAGGTCATAAAGCTTATATGAGCCTAAAAGAAAATCCATTGGCTTAAATTTATTATCTGATGATTCATTAGTTCCAACATATAGATAGACATTTCTTTCCTTTTTATTTTTACTTATAACATCAAATAGCTTTCTTTCATCTACGAATGTCGCAGTAGAAAAGGCTGCGATATATTTAAATAGGTCCTTCTTAAATCCGATGTATAAAGCTGTTACACCTGCAAGTGATGAGCCATATATTAATCTATGGTCAATATCATCATATACATTATAATTATTATTTATAAAAGGAATTATAGTAGATTCTATATCATCTATAAATAAATCGCATATTTCAGGCTTATGCTCATCATAAAGCTTAAATGGACAGTAGGTAGAATCTCTATCTACCTCATTATAATAGCCTGTAATAGCTACACCTAGCATATTATATTTATTTAATTTTTTATAAGCTCTTAAAGATCTACCATATGTCGCATGAGAATCAAAGAATGTATTTTGTCCATCAAGATAATAAATGGTAGACATTTTTTCATTCTTTTTATTCTTTGGCACATATATTTCTAATTTAATTTCAATATTAGATTTTGGTAGAGTTAAATTATGGTAGTCGTACATAAAAAATCACCTCTATTATATTATTATAAATATATAAAAAAATCAAATTATAGATTTTATAAAATTAAATTGCAAAAAACTATTGACAAATAATTTTTTAATAGTAAAATGTAATTGTAAAAAAAGATTGTATACAATCTAATTTGGAGGATGTTATGTCACTATTTGATTTTGAAGTATTAAATAAGAAAAAAGAAACAGTAAGCTTAAAGGAATATGAAGGAAAGGTTTGTTTAGTAATTAATTCAGCTACAGGCTGTGGCTTTACACCACAATATGAAGAATTACAAGCAATGTATGAAACATATAAGGATCAAGGATTTGTTATTTTAGATTTTCCTTGTAACCAATTTGCTAACCAAGCACCTGGTACAGATGATGAAATTCAAACTTTCTGTACATCTAGATATAATGTAAGTTTCCCTATTTTTGCCAAGACAGAAGTAAATGGCGAAAATGCAAATCCAGTATTTAAGTATTTAAAGAGTGAATTAGCATTTAAGGGCGTAAAGGGTCATCCTTTAAAGTCATGTGTTATTAGAATGATTGGTAGATTTAGTAAGAGTACTAAAGAAAAGAATGATATTAGATGGAACTTTACTAAGTTCTTAGTAGGTAAGGATGGAAAGCCAATTGAGCGTTTTGAACCAACTGCGCCTATGAAGAATTTAAAAAAAGCTATAGAAGAAGCATTAAAAGCTTAAAAACACATTGAAAAATTAAATATATTGTGTTAAACTTAATTTTGCGAGGTTTAATTATATTATGGACAAATATGATTCGTTAAAATTGGAAAATCAACTATGTTTTCCTCTTTATGCTGCGGCTAAAGAAATAGTTAGAAAATATAAGCCATTTTTGGAAGAAATTGACTTAACATATACACAATATATTACTATGATGGTAATGTGGGAGGAAGAAGAAATTAACGTAACTCACCTAGGTGAAAAGTTATTTTTAGATTCTGGTACCCTAACTCCTCTTTTAAAGAAGCTTGAAAAGAAGGGCTATATCACAAGACAAAGATCAAAGGATGATGAAAGAACTTTAGATGTTAAGCTTACAGAAGAAGGTTTAAAGCTTAGAGACCAGGCCTTATCAATTCCTTCACATATTTCAGGCTGTATAAAGCTATCTAAGGAAGAGGCATTCGTCTTATATAAGACATTAAATAAGATTTTAGATGAATTGAAATAGGACTTAAGTCCTATTTTTTCTTGTAAATTAGTATTTTGTATTATATAATAATACACCGAAGAAAGTGGTACATTTTCTTATGAAGAAAAAAGATAAAAAGAAATTAGAAGATATAAAAAATTATATAGCTAATTTAGAATCTAAAAAGGATATTACAGATGGCGATGTAGATGAGCTATCTAATCTAATAGATAAGGCAGTAAATGGAACTAAGCTAGAAAGACTATTTTCAAATATATTTGTCTATGTAATTAGGCTTATAATACTCTTTATAACATCACTTGTTATAATTGGTGTATTGTTTAATGAAATTGCCTTAGAAAACAAATATAACGTGTTTTACGTATGCTTAGTAGTTAGTGGTGTACTAGCGCTCATAGATTTTGTTCCATTTATAACTAAAAAAGGAATCAATATGGTATTTTTCATCTTACTATTACTTTCAATATTAATTGGAGTATTAGTAAATGATATAGTTCCTATATTTAGATTTTCATCAATGTGGATTGTCTATATCATATTTATTGAAGTAATTTATAATTTATTTAGATTTAGCATTGCTAGAAGAGCATTAGAAAAGATGAGGTAAAAAACATGGAAAAATTTATTACAGTTGAACAGCTAAAAATAGATAATAATTTAAAGCTTATAGCCGGAAAAGAAGGATTAAATGTTAAGATTAGCTCTGATGAAATTTCAAGACCTGGTCTTGAATTTGCAGGCTTCTTCGACTTTTTTGATAGTGGAAGAGTAATTCTTATTGGCTCAAAGGATTTTAGCTTCTTTGAGACACTTGATCAAAATGTTCAAAAGAAGAATGTAGAAAAGATTTTCTCACTAAATCCTCCATGTTTAGTATTTTCTAAAAATGTAGTTGTTTCTGATATTTTTAAGGAGATGGCAGAAAAATATAAAATTTGTGTATTCCAATCAGAATTAAGAACTACACCAACCTCATCAAAGCTATTTACTTATTTACAGGAAAAGCTTGCTGAAAGAATTAGCGTACATGCTACATTAATGGATATTAATGGTATGGGTACTCTAATTATGGGTAAGAGTGGTATCGGTAAATCAGAAACTGCCCTTGATTTAATTAAAAGAGGACATCAGCTAATTGCTGACGATTTAGTTGAAATTATGGAACATGAGCCTGGTAACTTATTAGGCTCTGCCCCAGATATCTTAAAAAGATATATGGAAATTAGAGGTATCGGTATCGTAGATGTTGTTACAATGTTTGGTGCGGCATCATATAGAGATAAAAAATCTATCAGATTAGTAGTTGAGCTTGAAAATTGGGATGAAACTAAAAATTATGACAGATTAGGTTTAGAGACAATGACTATGAAATTTTTCAACACTGAGATTACTAAGGTTACTATTCCAGTACTTGCAGGTAGAAGTGTATCACTACTTGTTGAATCTGCAGCTATGAATGAAAAATTAAAATATATGGGTCATTTTGCAGCTAAGGAATTTATTGCGAAGGTCGATAAAAAGGCTTCTAGTAAGGATGTGGAATAATGCACGGTAGTTCATCTGGTTTATGGATTAAATCAACTTTTCAAATTGGTAATATATCAATAGCTTGGTACGCAATCTGTATTCTTATTGGTATTGTTATTGCAGTATTAGTAGGAATTAAAGAAGGTAAAAAATTAGGTGTACCATCAGATCATGTTTTAACTGGTGTTATCATTGTTTTACCTTGTGCTATTGTTGGTGCTAGACTTTGGTATGTCATAAATACTATAGGCCAAATTAATTGGACATTTACTAAAATAATAGGTGTAGATGATAATGGCCTTGCAGGTTTAGCTATCCAGGGTGGTGTAATATTTGCTTTAATAGCTGTTTATATCTACTGTAGAGTTAGAAAGATTAAATTATATAAGATATTAGATTTAGTCGCTCCAGGCTTCTTAATTGGTCAAATTTGTGGTAGATGGGGAAACTTCTGTAACCACGAATTATATGGTCCAATTATTCAAAATCCTTCAGCAATAACATGGTTCCCATGGCTTGCTGAAAATATGTATATCAATGGAGCATATCGTCATCCTACATTCTTATATGAATCATTATTAAATTTAGTTGGCTTAGTATTAATGCTTGTAGCAAGAAGAAAGTTTAAAAAGCTAAATAGTGGCGATTTAATGGGCTTTTATTTAGTATGGTATGGCACAGTTAGAATATTTACAGAGCTACTTAGAAATCAAAGTGGTGCTGAAGAGGTTTTAACAATTAATATCTTTGGCATGAATATATTAGTATCTTTAATGTGGAGTATCATATTTATCTTATGTGGTATTGCATTCTTAGTTATAAAAAGATTTGTTGGACCAAAGGAAAGCTATCTTGATTTATTAAATTATTATAAGGAGAATAAGATTGATACAGTCCTATTTGACCTAGATGGTACTTTAATAGATTCTAAGGAATTAATTTATTCGAGCTTCGTCTATACATTTGAAAAATTTAGACCTGGCTATAAGCTTTCTGATGAGGAATTAAAATCATTTTTTGGACCTACACTTGTTCAAACATTTTCTAAATATTCAAATGATGAAAAAGAAATTAATGATATGATTGATTATTATAGAACCTATAATAAGGCAAATCATGATGAGATGATAAGCCCAATGTCTAATGCAAAGGCTACTTTAAAGAAGCTACATAATAGCGGATATGCAGTAGGTATTGTTTCATCAAAGAAGGATGATTTAGTAATAAGAGGCTTAGAGGTTTGTGGTCTTATCGATTACGTTGATTTAGTTATTGGCTGTGATGATGTTAAAAATCATAAGCCAGCTCCAGATGGAATACTTATGGCAGTAGAAAAATTACATGCTAAAAACGCAATATATGTTGGAGATCATCCAAATGATATTATTGCAGGTAAGAATGCCAATGTTAAAACTGTTGCGGTATTATATTCTGAATCAGTAGATAAGCTTTTAGAAGAAAAGCCTGATTATGTAATTAAGAATTTAGATAATATTTTACAAATTTGTGTGGAGTAGAACATGAGCTTTGCAAATGATGTAAAAAATGATCTATTAAATGGTGGAGCAATTGATAATATAGCCTTAAAGCTTGAGATTGAGGCAATGCTTAGGCTTGGAAGTGAAATAGTCATTTCAAAGCCTTTAAAGCTTGTTTTTTCATCAGCTAATTTATCAACTGTTACATATTTAATTAAGCAGATGAAAAAAATGTATAATTTTGAATATGAGATTGAACAAAGAAAAATCGAAAGATTCAACAATGATACATCATATAGTGCTATTATCTATAATGCAAATGAAATAATAGATGATTTGAAACTAAGTAGCTTAGAATCTGATTATAGAGTTAATGTATTTAATGATGAAAACTATGTAGCAAGCTATTTAAAGGGCTCTTTTTTAGTAAGAGGTAGTGTTAATGATCCTAAGAAGAAAAACAGCCATTTTGAGATTTCTTCATCAAATCAAAATGAAATTATCTTTATTCAAAAGCTAATAAATAGCTTTGATTTAAATGCAAGAATTACCAAAAGAAAGCATTATTATGTAACCTATATTAAATCTCAAGAGGCAATTGGAGATTTATTATATAGATTAGGTGCTAAGGCTACAATGAATTATTATCAGGATGTTTTAATTACTAAAGAGATAGCTACTAATGCTAAAAGAACTATCAATTTAGATATTGCAAATCAGGATAAGACAAATAGTGCTTCTAAAGATCAATTAAAATATATTAAATATATCGAATATAATATGGATTTAGCATTCATTGATCAAAAGCTTTTAATGGTTATGAAGGTTAGAAAGGATTATCCTGAGCACTCACTTTCTCAGCTTCTTGATGTCATTCATGATGAATATGATGATAAGCTAACTAAGTCAGGCTTAAACCATAGATTAAGAAAGCTAAAAGAAATAGCTTTAGAGCATATGAATTCTAATAAATTGAAGTAAAAATTTATTGATACAAGCGCTTTATTATGATAAAATAGGTTGTATCGCAAAAATTAGGAGATGACGTATTTTGGCAAGAATTAAAAGAAAAGTATCCAATAAAAACGTAGCTCATCAAAAAAAGCAACATAAGTTTTTATGGACTAAAAAATTTTGGATAATTATGAGTGCATCTTTAGCAGTTGTTATCGGTGTAGTCGTATTAATTATAGTGCTAGTAAATCAATCAAGTAGTACAACAAATCATAACTATTTTAAAGAGACTAAAGAGGTTGAATTTAACCAAACTAGCTATGAGGCAGTAACTAATTATGCTAACCCAGATTATGTAAGTCCTCAACCTGGTAAAGGAAATTTATCTATCAATAATATCTTTGTATTAGTATATGATTCATCTAGGTTCTATCCAAGTGAATCAGATGATTCTAAAAACTATAATAAGCAAGATGAAACATTATTAAAGAGAATGATTGACCTTCAAAAAACAGTAGATCAAGCAAAGGAAAATGGTAAGGATGTAGAATTATTTATCATTGATGCTAAATATTCATTCAATATTAATGCTTTTACATCAGAATTATTTGGCGGTTTATATACATCTGAAGATACTATTATTAGTCCTTTCTTAATCTATATTAACGAAGGTGAATATGTTAATAAATATAACGCTGTTGACTATGATGATACAAAAGAAGATAAGGAATATTACATTGCTTCAAATAATGATGTATCAGATGGAACAACTTCAGCTTATATTACTAATACATTAATTAATAGAATAACAATCTATATTAATGAATATTTAGGTAAGGATAAAATTTAAGGTCTAGTCATTAGACCTTTTTTTTAAAGGTGGATTATGGAATTAAATCAAAATGTTATAGAAAGAATATGCCAAGAGCTAAAAATTAAAGAGGATCAATGTAAGGTAGTTTTAGATATGCTTGCTGATGAAAAGACAGTTGCTTTTATCGCAAGATATCGTAAGGAAGCTACAGGTGGTCTTGATGAGGAACAAATTAGATTAATATCTGATGAATATAACTATGGTGTTAATTTAGAAAAAAGAAAAGAAGATGTAATTAGATTAATAGAAGAAAAGGGCCTTTTAAATGCTGAATTAAAGGATAAGATTAATTCATGCACAAAGCTTATAGATGTAGAAGACCTTTATAGACCATATAAGGAAAAGAAAAAGACAAAGGCTACAGAAGCTATTGCCTTAGGCTTAGATCCTTTAGCTGATATTATGCTTAAGCTATGGCAAAAGGGCGATAAGATGGAAATTGCTTCACAGTTTGTAACTGATAAGGTTCCTACACCTGAATTTGCCATTGAACAAGCAAAATATATTGTAGCTGAAAGAATTTCAGATGATGCTGAATATAGAAAATATATAAGAGATAAGGCTTTAATATATGGAACTATCTCATCTAAGAAAAAGGATAATGACCTAGATGAGGAAGAAAAATATAAAAATTATTATGATTATAGTGAAAATATCGGTCGTATTAAGCCTCATAGAATTTTAGCCTTAAATAGAGCTGAGGATGAAAAGATTGTTACAGTAAATGTAACCTTACAGCCTGAGCGTGATATAGATTATTTAAAATATCATATTGTAAAGGGAAGAGAATCTTTATTTAAACAGGAATTAATTGATTCTATTAATGATTCATATAAAAGATTAATTGCCCCATCTATTTCAAGAGAAATAAGAGCGATTAAATCAGATGAGGCAGAGGAACAAGCTATTAAGATTTTCTCACTAAATTTAAAGAATTTATTATTACAGGCTCCTATGAAGGGTCATGTAGTGCTTGGTGTTGACCCAGCCTTTAGAACTGGCTGTAAGCTTGCCGTAATATCTAAGGAATCTAAGGTTTTAGAAATTGGTGTAATTTATCCAAATGAAAAATCTAAGGGTGCTGAGGTAAAGCCTGAGCTACTTGCTAAATCTAAAAAGACAATTGTTGATTTAATTAAAAAATATAATGTTGAAATTATCGTAATTGGTAATGGTACAGCTTCACGTGAAACTGAAAGCTTTATAGCTGAGGTTATTAAGGAAAATAAGCTTAATACTAAATATGCAGTAGTAAGTGAGGCAGGTGCTTCAGTATATTCTGCATCTGAGCTTGCGATTGAAGAATTCCCTGATTTATCTGTTGAACAACGTTCTGCTATATCTATTGCAAGACGTATTCAAGACCCACTTGCTGAGCTTGTTAAAATTGATCCAAAATCTATCGGTGTTGGACAGTATCAGCACGATGTTAAACAAAATGAATTATCTAAATCTTTAGATATAGTTGTATCTGATGCGGTAAATAGTGTAGGTGTAAATCTAAACACAGCCTCATCATCACTTTTATCATATGTATCAGGTCTATCTAAAACTATCTCTAAAAATATCATTAATTATAGAGAAGAAAATGGTAGATTTAATTCTAGAGAGGAACTTAAGAAGGTTGCTAAGCTAGGACCTAAAACATATGAACAATGTGTAGGCTTCTTAAGAATTATAGATGGTAAGAATAAGCTAGATATGACACCTATCCATCCAGAAAGCTATAAGAAGGCTTTAGCTTTATTAAAGAAGATTAACATGACTACTGATAATTTAGGTAGTGAAGAAATAAAGGAAGCTTTAGATAAATTAGATAAGACAGAAGTTTCTAAGGAATTAGATATCGATATGTATACTCTAAATGATATCATAGAGGCCTTTAAAGCGCCTTTAAGAGACATAAGAGATGATTATGAGGGTCTTAAGCTTAGAAGCGATATAATGCACTTTGAAGACATAAAAGTAGGCGATGAGCTTGATGGAATAGTAAGAAATGTTGTCGACTTTGGTGCCTTTGTAGATTGTGGTGTTAAATATGATGGCTTAGTTCATATTTCAAAGATGAGCGAGGCTAAGGTTAACCATCCAACTGATGTAGTATCTGTTGGAGATAATGTTCATGTCTATGTAATTGATATAGATTATCAAAGACATAAGATGGGCTTATCAATGGTTAAAAACAAACAATAATTTACATATTAAATAAAAGTATGTTATAATTTAATATACTTACTTTACAAAGGAGGCTTTAGATTATGAAAAAGATTTTTAAGTCGATATTTGTATTATTCGTTTTCTTATTATCACTTTCCTTAACAGGCTGTGACTTTATCAATGTTTTATTTGATCAAACTGGTAATGCCTATGAGAAGAGTAGTAAGGATGATTCTGGAGGAAATGGAACTACTCCAACACCTACTCCAACTCCAACACCTACCCCAACTCCAACTCCAGTAGTTAATCAGGTAAGAAGTGAAATTGATTATTCAACTATAACTATCGATAACTTTATTGTTGATTATAGAAATCAATATAGCTACAAGGAATTTGAAAAGGATGAAACATATGCTGCTGAAATGACAGCTGCCTATAAGACATTTTACGATGCTGCCCTTGAAGTATTAAAAGGAAATTCAACATATACTACAACAACAGAAGATGGCGAAACTAGATTTGAGATTGGTAAATATGAATCTAATAATGAGGATTTAATTAAGGCTCAAATAGTTTCTGTAGTATTACAGGTAATAAGAGAAAATCCAGTATTTTATTTCCTAGCTCCTAGCTATTCAATTGGTTGGACTCAACAAGGCTTAAATTCAAAGGTATGGAGCGTATCACTTGTTTGTGATGGTACATATGCAACTCCTGAGGCTAGAAGCCAAATGAATACTAAGATAATTAATTACGCAACAGCCTTAATAGAAAATAAGGATGTTAATAATAAAACTGATTATCAGATAATTGAAATGCTAAATGAAAACTTGAAGGCGAATTTAAGCTATGCATTTAAGGCTGATGGTCGTACACCTGAAGATCAAACCTGGGCTCATTCAGTTGTAGGTTTATACACAAATAAAAAAGGCGTATGTGAATGCTACGCTAAAAACTTTAAGTTATTATGCGATTTATTAAAGGTTGATTCTATGTTTATCGTTGGTGTTGGTAATGGTGGAGCTCACGCATGGAACATCGTTAGAATCGATACTAGTTGGTATGGTATAGATGTTACATGGAATGATACAACATCAGATAGCTTTTTCCTACTTGGTCAAGATTTTAATAGTTCACATACAATAAATCCTAATACCTATGGTTCAGATTATCAGGTTGGTATTCCACAGCTTTCAGAAAATAATTATTCAAAATAGAAACTCATTTGAGTTTCTTTTTTTTGGCAAAATAAAAAGACTTGATTTTTAAATCAAGCCTTTATTTTTTTTACTTTTGGTTAGGTCTAACCCAAGTTGAATGATTTGCTACATCAACCCATGTGCCATATAGCTTATCATCTTCACCATAGTTAGTAACTAGGTTAACATAGTTTTGACGTTGTAATGAAACCTTCTTTGTAATATCAGCATCAGTAGAAGTAATGTTAATTTCATCTAATAATACTAAGTTTTGGAAATTAGAAGAATTATACATTGAAATAACGTCACTAAATAATGTCTTTAGCATTGAAGTGATATCTGAATCTAATGAAGTATTAGAACCATTCTTTGATTCAATGTAATAAATTAATAATTGATTTAATGTAGCTGCCTTAGCAGATGTTTCATTATAAGAATTTGTAGTAATATAGATATTGTTATTGCTGTCATTTTCATCTTCATATACTAATAATTCGATAGCTGATTGATATCCGTTTGGATCTTCAGTAGCATTATAAACTAATGAATCAGCACCAGAATACTTAGTTAAAACGATTAGGTGATAACCATATTCTGTAGCACATAATGAATCATAAGTTACTTTAGCCTTATCATCAGCTGTAGTTAATATACCATCAGTTGGAGTGAAGAATACACCATTTGTTGAATCCCAATTTTCATTTGAATCAACATCTGTTTCAACAGCCTTAGCATACATATCCTTAACATATTCTTGGAATGGCTTTACATAATTTGAAATTGATTCTTGAGTAGATTCACCTAAATCTTCTGCCTTGATAATGAAGTGGAAGTCAGATTTGTAATCATCCCAAGTATCAGCAACACCATCACCATTAACATCGCCAGCTCTTAGCTTAGCACCTTTATTATATTGGTTAACAATGTAAGATAAAATCTTATTTTTTGTATTACCCTTATAATCAGCATTGATAGCTTCAGCATAGATTGCTTGAGCTAATGCTTGAACTGCATCCTTTAGATTTTGTTCTTGATCAGGATACTTACTTAAGAATTCTTGAGGATTATCAGGACTACCATCACCATTAGTGTCGATATAGATTAGGATATGATTGATTGTAATGCTAAAGATATCATCATATGTAGAGTTACCAGTAGCTAAAAGCTTATTCATAACCTTTTCACAATCTTCGCTCATCTTATAAACTGTCTTTTCGCTAGTTGACTTTTCTTCGTCCTTAACAGCCCACTCCTTAAAGTAAGATTGTGAACGATACTTAGAAAGTGCTGTAGAAGCATTTAAGTTTCTTAAAGCTTCATCTTCAGTCTTAAAACCATAGCTTGCAACTAAGAAGTTTTCTAAGCCCATATCACTTGGATATGTTGAGTTAGAATTTGATTTGAATGAAGACACAGCATTCTTTATAGTATCACTATTAGAATTCTTTGTATCATCGTCTAATAGGTCATCAACATACTTACTAGCATAAGCATTTAAGAAGTAGTTGTTGATAATTGAAGTTCCAAGTCTAGCAGAAGCTAAAGCATAGAAGTCTTCAACTGTATAAGTAATATCATTAACTTTAAAGATTAAATTCTTACCAACATTTTGATTGTCAGAAGAGATTAAATCATAGTAGTTAGTATAAGAGTTATTAAACTTTGTTTCAAAAATTGGATCATAGATTTCAATTTTTGCATCCTTTAATAATTTTTGGAATGAAGTAGTAACATAACCAGGAGTGTTATCATCTAATAAATCAACCTTAATCTTGTTGATTAATTCGTTATATTTATCTTCTGATAATTCAACCTTTAAATCTTCAAAATCATATTGAGTAGCAGAATTGCTAACCTCATATACTGTGCTAATTCTATAAGCTAAAACATATTTACCATTGATGTATCTTGGTTCAGTTAAGAATTCGCCATCTTCTAATGTTTCTTCAATTAATGTTGCGATAGAAGAAGAAACATCACTTAGCTTATCACCATTTTCATCAACTGTGTATTTGAATACTTCAGAATCAGCTGTAAATGGTTGATTGTTTTCTTGACGTGCTTTGTAGTAGTAATTGTAGATATTTAGATAATCATCTAAATCTTCAATTGAAGTATTTGCAGAACCAAGTACTGTAGAAATTGTATTCATTGCTTCTCTACGAGAATCAAATGAGATAACAATTGCCTTATATTCACCATAGTTCTTATATGATGATTCATATTTAGTTTCATATCTAGAATCTTTAAATAAATAATTTGAGTTCTTTTCCTTTTGACCAGATTCTTCATTTTCGATATATTCTAAGTCAGCTATTTCATATAAGCCCTTAGATGCATGAATTCTTTCAGCATCTGTTAGAACATATGATTCGAATAAATCAGGGCATGCAGTATAGATTTTCTTGAAGTCAACAACAATTTTTTCCTTGTCATCAGCATCTTGTGAAATTTTAATATCATCAGCTGTGATATTATATCCAGCCATGTTTTGTGTTTCTACGTATTTATAAACTGCAGTTTCGTAATCCTTGCCATCATCAGCAATCATACTCTTATATTTTGAATATTTACTATTACCAACGATAGAAGAACATACTGAACTAGAAATTGATTCAATATATTTATCCTTTAAATCTTCATATCTTTCAGCTGTAATAGCTTCATCAGCCTTATAGCTTAAAGCTTTCTTTTGCTTATCAGTTAAATCATTGATTGAATTTGATGCAAGTAAAGCCTTAACAGCATCAATTTCGTCAGCATATAGTGCAGATTTGATTTTGTTAAATACTAAATCATATCCGCCATTTCTTAGTTTTGCATAGTAAGCATCTAAGGATAAGCTAATATCCTTAGAGCTTGTAGCGATTGTATCATTTAGGTTTAAGCTACCATATGGAACTGTAGTGTTTCTTGAAAATCCACAAGAAGCTAATGTAAGAGTAGTAGTAATTAGAAGTGCAGGTAATAAAACTTTTTTAGCTTTTTTCATTAGTTATTACCTCCAATTAATTCATTTAATTTAGTCCACCATTCAGGGAAGCTATTGCATGTACCTGTTGTATCTTCATCTTCAACTAGATATAGATAGCTATCAGCTTTGTTCTTATTGATATCAACAAGCTTTCCAAAATCCTTATCCTTGTCAGTCGAACCAAATGTATAATTTGTACCAGTTGATTTGATGAATTCAAGAATTAGAACTAATTGTGTTTCATCAGATGTTAATCTTGTTACTACAGGATTTAAGAATTTAGAAACTGCATCTGAAACATCACTTGGAAGAAGAGTAGCTGTACCCTTAGTAACAGATTCTAATAAATAAGTCTTAATTTGGTTGAAGTTAAGCATATCGTTATCTGACTTTTCATTAAATACATTTGGAACTACGATGAATTCATCATTATACTTAAATACGATATTCTTTAATAAATCATTGTCATGATCATCAACAGAATATAAAGCAGATGGTTGCTTTTCACCTTTTGAAACTAATAATAGGTTGAAGCCATCCTTAGTCTTAACGATTTGGCTATCATTAGTATTAATTGCTGTAGTAGAAAGTGGTTCAATATATTCAGTAGGAGTAGTATCACCGATGAAATATTGATAATGAGCTGTTTCGTTTCCTAAATCATCTTCAGAATAACCACGAGAATAATCGTATAATCTTTGCTTTAGGTTGAAGTCGATATCAGTTGATGTATTAGTTGCACTAACATCTGTTAATGAAACATTTAAACCAACCTTACGATATTTAGCCCATTTATTTTCTTCTAAAATTGGGTTTGAATCATATTCTACCTTAGCACTACCTTTAATTTCATCAACTAATGTTGATAGATAAGTTGAGTGAGTTTCAGTAGAAGCTGATACTTCATTATATATTGTATATATTAGATACTTAGCAATTTCTTCATAAGTAACATCATCATATACGCCATCGCCATCTAAGTCGATTGCTACATTTGGCTTATCTGACCAAGTCTTATATTCGTAATTTGTAGTATCAGCTGGAATTTCATCAGCCTCACCATCATCATCACAATCTAAGTATACTAATACTCTCTTACCACTTAATGAGAAGTAGTTGTTATATGCAATGTCTGAATAATGCTTAATAAAGTTAACGATATCATCTGAAGAATAATCAATTAATACTTGAACCTCAGCTGCTTGAACAAGGTAAACATCCTTAACGATCTCATCGATGTTAGCATTATGGAAGTTTAACATTAAATAATTATATTTACCAATAGATGAATCATAACCTGCTTGACCATTTGAGAAGTTATATAATAGATTTTCAATATATTTAACATATAAATCATATCTATCCTTATCATCTAATAGTTTCTTATAAGCTTCAGAATTCTTAACCATCTTTTTACATAATAAATCGATAGCTGTTGTCTTACCACTAGCCTTTTCTAATTCATCAAATAAGCCATAGTAAGCTTGGTCAGCAGTTTTACCTGCAACCTTAACAGAAGAAGAATCCTCTGGATTTGCTGTTACATTTACATTCCATGTCTTACCATCGTATTCGATAGTAGCTAATGTGTTAGAAGATGGAGCCTTATCAACTGTCTTAGAATAGTTAGAGTTAGAAACTGAATAAGAAATTTCTACAGGATCGTTGAAAATCTTGACCTTACAGTTATCAGTTTCTTCTTTTAGATAATTAGTGATATTTGAATCAGTAATCTTTGAACGAATTAATTGATAATGTAATTCATTGAATAGATCCTTTTGAGCATCATCTAAAATGTATGTAATGATATCATCATCTGTATAATCATCAAAGCTTTCATCATGAGCTTCTTCACCAAACTTAAATGCGATATATTGGCTGCTGTTATAGCTTTGAGAAGAAGTTGAATAATTTGTACCCTTTAAATCTAATGTTTCATAAATATAAGTTTTGAAACCAGTGCCAATCTTTTCGATATCCTTTGAAGAATATAATGTTTGAGTTTGATTATTAGTATTTAATAATGTAACTGTTTGATCATATACTGTTTGATTGAAATTGTGTAATACATATTCAGTAAGCTTTCTTAAATCGTTAAGCTCATTTACCTTAGTAACACTATCGATTACTGTTGGATCAGCAGAAGTCTCAAGAGCTGTGCTTAATGTTTTTCTATAGCCACCGTAAATATAGTTATACATTTCAACATAGATACCTAAAATGGCAGGAGAGAAGCTTTCAGAAACATTTAACTTAGTTCTTGTTTGAGTAGTTGTTAAATCATCATAATAATCACAATACTCATTGTAAGTCATCTTTCCAGTTTCTTCTGAATCTCCTACAAAGTAAATCTTTGAATTTGAAACCTTTAAGCCGAATGCTCTAAATGTTTCATTAAATTCATCGCTATCTGCAAAACGCATTAAAATAGCATTTACATTGTATTCCTTTTCATATTTAGCTTTAAATTTTGATTTGAAATCAGATTTTGAGAAATATCCAATCTTATCATCATCGGCATTTGTGTCGTTGTTATCTGCCTCTGTAACATCTTTAGTTATTTTTGCCTCTGCAAGTAATTCTTTTGCATAGTTGATGAAATAAACCTCACTCATTTTTTTTGCTAAATCAGTAAAATATGAGTTATTCTTGTTTGCTAGGTTATTAGTTATCTCATCAGCATCAAGAGAATAACCATAGCTAGTAAACATTTCATCAACATATTTAACTATTAATTCTTTCTTTAGTTTATCGGAAACCTTGTCTACCTCTTCCCAATAGTCTTGTGTGCTATAAGATAAGTTTAAGATGTCTTGAACTACATAGTCAGCAAGTCTTTGATTTGCATGATTAGAGAATGGACCATATTCGCCTTCAGCAAATAATTTCTTTTCATCCTCTGTTAATGCACTGATATCATTTTTCATCGCTGCTGTGATTTTGTTAACATACTTATCTAAAACTACAGTGTTCTTTTGGTTAGTTAGATTAGTTGAGGCACTCCATTGAAGAGTATCCCAAAGCTCACCTGTTGTAACATTATAGCTACCGCTAGAAAGGTAAACAGATTCCCAGTCTAGATTCCCAGTAGTAGTCTTGTTACCACCGCATGAACTTAGTGATATTAGTAACGCGCCAGATAATGCGACACCCATTAGACGACGCGACATTTTTTTGTTTTTCATCTAAATCCTTACTCCTTTACTTTTTTAAATCATAGCATTAAATATGATACCATAACTCATTGGCATAATCAATGAAATTTTTATAATTATAACGATTAAATTTAACGATAATATAATTTATAAATTATATGTTTTTTATTTTTGGTATAATAGGGCAATCTATGGTATAATTTTAGTGTTGGAGATTTATTATGGAAATTTGTGTTTTTTCTAGTGGATCATGTGGCAATTGCACATTGGTACAAACTAAAAATTTAAATATTTTAATAGATGCTGGTATTACTAAAAAGGCAATTGATGAGAATTTAATCAATCATAATTTAACCTTAAATGATATAAATTATGTCTTAATTACGCATGAACATGCTGACCATGTTAGAGCCTTTTTAAGTTTACTTAAATATGATAATATTAAGATTTTAATGAGCATTGGAACGTATAATGAAATATTAAAAGCTAATAAATCAAAAGAAAAAGCTTATGATTTAATTAGATTTAAGAAAGATAATGGGGATATTATTTTACTTGATAGAGAGCAGGATTATATCCATTATGTACCAATTAAGGTTTTAGATTTAACTATTACACCAATTCCAGCTTACCATGATGCAGCTGAATGTGTTGGCTATATAATAGAAGATTCTCAAAATAAGCTCGTTAATTTAACTGATACTGGCTACGTACATAATAAGATATTTGATTTGATAGCTGATGCTACCTGCTATATTTTAGAGAGTAATCACGACCCACAGATATTGATGAATTCTGAAAGACCTTATTATTTAAAACAAAGAATTTTATCAGATCATGGTCATTTATCTAATCAGGATTCGATGATTGTGCTTGCTAAAATAATGGGACCAAATACTAAGCTTGTCATGCATGCTCACGTATCTCAGGAATGTAATTTAACTAAGATAATTGAGCTTACTAGAAAGAACATTTTTAATGAATATGGCATCATTACAGATGGCATTAAATTTGTTGTTTTAGGTGAGACTCCATCAGAGGATTTTAGTATATGAAAATTATAATCGCAAGCGTTGGAAATATTAAAGAAAAATACTTAAAAGATGCAATTTTAGAATATTCTAAAAGAATATCTAAATATGCAAATGTTTCATTTGTAAATGTAAGTGATGAGCCTATTAAAGATAACGCATCTTTAAAGGAAGAAGAAATGATAAAAAATAAAGAAGCAGCATCTCTTTTAAAGGCTATTCCAAATAACTCATATAAGGTTGTTTTAGACTTGAAAGGTGAGATGCTTACAAGCCCTGAATTAGCTAAAAAAATAGATAATATTTTTGCTTATAGTAATTCTAATATATGTTTTATTATAGGAGGATCATTAGGTCTTGGAAAAGAGATTTTAGATGCAGCAGATTATCATTTATGCTTTTCTAAAATGACATTTCCTCATCAGCTTATGCAGGTGATATTACTCGAACAAATTTATAGAGCTTTTAAGATTAACAACAATGAAATCTATCACAAATAATATTTAAATATTAAAGTGATGGATTTTTTTATTTTTTTAAAGTGTTTTCATAGCTAACAAAAAATTGACTATCGTGTGGCAATAGTGTTATAATATTAAAGAATATTTGCACATTTAATTTGTGCGTTTTTTGGAGGTAAAATAATGGATATTCAAAGCTTACCTAAAATTAATGAGGTAGAAAAAAAAGTAGTAAGACCTGTTAAGGTTATGCAATTTGGTGAAGGTAACTTCCTTCGCGCATTTGTTGATTGGATTATTAACTCAGTTAATAAAGCTGGTTCATTTGATGGCGGTGTAGTAGTAGTTCAACCAATGCCATTTGGTAGAGTAAAGGAATTAAATGAAGCTGATGACTTATATACTTTATATTTACAAGGTCTTCAAGATGGAAAAGCTGTAAGAGTTCATGAGGTTATTAAAACAATTCAAGACGCTTTAAATCCATTTGAAGAATATGATAAATATTTAAAATATGCTGAGTCAGATGACTTACAAGTAGTTATTTCTAACACTACAGAAGCTGGTATCGCTTTTGATCCAAACGATACAGATTTCTCTAAGTGTCCAAATAGCTACCCTGGTAAATTATTAGCATTCTTAAAGAGAAGATATGATGCTGGTAAGAAGGGCTTATATATTATTCCTTGTGAATTAATTGACCACAATGGTGCAACTTTAAAGGAAGTATTAGTTAAGCTTGCTAACCATTTAAATATGGATGCTAAGTTTGTTAAGTGGGTTGCTGAAGAAAATAAATACTTCAACACATTAGTTGATAGAATCGTTCCAGGCTATCCAAGAGATAACGCAGCCCAGTTCCAACAAGATTTAGGCTATCAAGATCAAAATATGGTAGTTGGTGAAATCTTCCACCTATGGTGCATTGATGCTCAAACAGTTGAGGATAAGAACGTTCAAAAGAAGAATCTAGAAGAATTAAAGAATTTATTAGGAACTGAAAAGGCTGGATTAAATGTATTATTCGTTGATTCAATCGTTCCTTATAAGCAAAGAAAGGTTAAAATCTTAAATGGTTCTCATACTACATTAGTTCCAGTTTCATATTTAGCTGGTATCGATGCAGTTAGAGAAACAATTGAAGATGAACAGTTAGGTAAGTGGGTAAAGGAATTTATCTTTGATGAAGTTATTCCAACAATTGATATTCCTCATAACCAAATGGTTGATTATTCTAATTCAGTATTAGAAAGATATATGAACCCATATGTTCATCACCTATTAATGAGTATTGCTTTAAACTCTTCTACTAAATATAAGGAAAGAGTATTACCATCAGTACTACAAAATATCAAGAATTTAAATAAGCTACCTAAGCATGCTTTATTCTCACTAGCTGCTTTAATGGTATTCTATAGAGGTGTTAGATTATCTGATGGTAACAAGATTGATATTCAAGATACAAATACAGCATGGTTAGAATTACTTGCTAAGCTATGGGCAGATTATGCTAATAATAAGGATGCTAAGACTTTAGTTTCAGCTGTTTTAGGCTATGAAGCTCATTGGGGTGTTAACCTTAATGAATTTGAAGGTGTAACTGAATTCGTTACTAAGTCATTAGAGGCTATCTTAACTTTCGGTGTTAGAGAGGCTATCAAAAAATTATTTTAATTGAAAAGGAGTAATTTATGAAAGATTATATCTTAATTAATCCTATTGATAATGTTGCAGTATGCTTAAGACCTTTTACTAAAGGCGAAAAGGTATTTGATGTAACCTTACTTGAAGATATTCCACAAGCTCATAAGGTTGCTTTAAAGCCAATTAAGAAGGGTGAAAATGTTATTAAATATGGTAACCCAATTGGCCATGCAACTTCTGATATTACCCCAGGTATGTGGGTTCATACTCATAATGTAGCAACAAATCTAGATGATGTTATAACATATGAATATAAGCCAAATTATCCAGATGTTTTAGGCTATAAGTCAGATAGAACTGTTGAAGTTTATGAAAGAGCTACTGGCGAATATGGCGTTAGAAATGAGCTTTGGATTATTCAAACAGTTGGCTGTGTTTCAGGCATGGCTGATAAAATTATTAAGAACTTTAAAGAAAAATATGATACATCAGCTATTGATGGTATCTATACATTCTCTCATCCTTTTGGATGCTCACAAATGGGTGATGACTTATCTTTAACAAGAAAGCTATTACAGGATATGGTTAAGCATCCAAATGCAGGTGGTGTTTTAGTATTAAGCTTAGGCTGTGAAGAAAACCTACCAGAGCCATTTAAGGAGACTTTAGGTAATTATGATGCTTCTCGTACTAGATTTTTAACTTCACAAGATGTTGAAGATGAAGTAGAAGAAGGTACTAAATTATTAAAAGAATTATATGATCAAATGAAAAATGATAAGAGAGTTACTAGACCACTTTCTGTTTTAAGAATTGGTTTAAAATGTGGTGGCTCAGATGGTATGAGTGGTATTACTGCAAATCCACTTTTAGGACGTCTATCTGATTTCTTATCACTTAATGATGCTTATACAGTATTAGGTGAAGTACCTGAAATGTTTGGTGCTGAGCAATTATTAATGGCTAGAGCTAAAGATGAAGCAACTTATAATAAGATTGTTACTTTAATTAATAACTTTAAAGGCTATTTTAAAAAGCATAATCAAGTTATTTATGATAATCCATCTCCAGGCAATAAAAAGGGTGGTATTACTACACTTGAAGATAAATCATTAGGCTGTGTTCAAAAGGGTGGAGCATCTAAGGTTAATGATGTTTTAGGTATGGGCGATAGATTAAAAGAAAAAGGCTTAAGCCTACTTTGTACTCCAGGTAATGATTTAGCTGCCGTAACTTTACTTGCTTGTTCTGGTTGTCAAATTGTTTTATTTACAACAGGTAGAGGAACACCATTTGGTGGATTTGTTCCAACACTTAAGATAGCAACAAATACAGCTTTAGCTACTAAGAAGGATAACTGGATTGATTATAATGCAGGTGACTTAGTAGATAAGAAGGATATGGATGAATTACTTGAAGGCTTCATCGATTTAATTTGTGATGTGGCATCAGGTAAAAAACAAGCGAAGAATGAAGTTAATGAATTTAGAGAAATTTCTATTTTCAAAGATGGAGTATTCTTATAATAAAATAATTTAAATGAGGTGTTAGTTAGAATTTGTATTCTGATTAACACCTTTTTTTCGTAAATGTTTTCGAAAATTTCTAAAAAAACGAAAAAATGTTGAGAAATAGCCATTTTAGGTTGTTGACATTTAAAACCTGTGGTTGTAGAATATAGTTTAGAGAAAACGTTTTATAACACAAAAATTTAATAAACGTAAATGGCAAGAAAAAAACGAAAGGGGTATTTAAAAAAATGAAATTTAAAAAGTTTTTGTCATTATTTTTAGGTGTTGCCGCACTAGGCTCTTTAGCTGCATGTAATAAGGGTGGCGACCAAGGCGAAAAAAAGTTTGATATCAAGGTGTGGGTTGGTGAATCAGTTGTTGATTTAACTAAGACACAAATTGATAACTACAACAAGCTAGAAACAACAGAGTACAAGATTAATGCTACTGTAGATGCTGTTTCTGAGTCAAAAGCAGGTTCAACAGTTATCGAAGACGTTGACCAAGCAGCAGATATTTACTGCTTTGCACAAGACCAACTTGCAAGATTAGTAGAAGCTACTGGTGTTGCACAATTAGGTCAAGCTGCATCAAAGTTCGTTGAGGATAACAACGATGCTGGTTCTGTAGCAGCTTCAAAAGTTGGTGGAAAGACTTATGCATATCCTATCTCTTCAGATAATGGATACTTTATGTTCTACGATAAGAGAGTCATTACTGATGAATCTCACTTACAAAGCTTAGATTTATTGCTTGCTGACTGCCAAGCAGCTGGTAAGAACTTCTCATTCGAATGTGAAGAAAATGCATGGTATACAGCAGCATTCTTCTTCGCAGAAAATATTGATTGCGAATCTACATGGACTACAAATGCTGATGGTACATTTGCAGCTGCAACTGATACATTCAATTCAGACAATGGTGTAATCGCATTAAAAGGTTTAAGAAAATTATTAAAGAATCCAAGATTCATTAGTTCAGCAGCTAATGACTTTACTGTAGCTGAAGGCGAAACTTCATCAGCAGTAGTAGTATCTGGTACTTGGATTTCTGATGCTGTTCAAAAAACTTTAGGCGATAATATGGGTGTTGCACCACTTCCTAAATTTACAGTTGGTGATAGATCTTATCAATTAGGTTCATTTGCTGGTTATAAGTTAATGGGTGTTAAGCCTCAAAAGGATGCTGTTAAGGCTGCTGAATTACATAAATTAGCTCAATATCTATCTGGTGAAGCTTGTCAAAAAGAAAGATTTAATGCAGTTCAATGGGGTCCATCTAATAAGGTTGATCAAGCTTTAGATGCAGTTAAGGCAAATAAGCCATTAGCAGCATTAGCTAAGCAAAGTGCTTATGCAGTTCCTCAAGGACAATATCCTGATTTATGGTGGGATATCGCTGGTACATTAGGACCATCTGTAAAAGAATTAGCAGATGATGCAACTGATGCACAATATAAAGCAATTCTTGAAGATTATAATAGATCAATTAACGCAATCGCTTCAACTGATGGTAAGAGACATACTGATTTAAAATGGGCTGATTATGCATTAACAGTTGTTACTGATGATGGTGATATTTCTGCTCCTCTAGCAGCAGTAGGCGATACTGGTAAGAAGTTTGCTACTGATTCAATTACATTAGCTGATAATGCTAAGATTAGAATTAAAGCTGAAAAGACTGATGGTACTACAGTTATGATTGGTAAGAAGGGTGATATTCAAACTTCTCAACATGCTATTTTACCTATCGTTGTAGCTAAAGGCGGAAATTATAAAGTAGAATTAGAAATCGACGATAATAATAACGCTGTTATTAAAGTTACTGAAATAGTTGATAAAGTAGTTTACAGTTTAGTTGGTAACTTCAATGGTTGGAACGAAAAGCAAGGTACTTATTTCGTAGAAACTGAAACTCCAGGCACATTTACAGCTGAATTTACAGCAGATGGTCAAGGTTGGAAGATTGTATTCAACAATAGCTGGGCTCAAAACCTAGGTGGAGTATTAGATGGTAATTTAACATGTAATAATCCAGTTCAAGATGGTGATAATTTTGTATTACCTGCTGGTACTTATATCGTAACTTTAGTAGTTGGAACAGATGGTACATACACAATTTCTTGTGCTGTAAAAACTGCTTAATAGATTTACCTTTATTAAAACAATTTAGGGGCAAAATAAAATTTGCCCCTTTTTCTTAAAAAATATAGCGAGGGTTTATATGAATAAATTAACTAACTTAGAATATTTAAAGTTAAATAAATTTAAAAAACTTTTATATAAACTTAAATGCTTTTTTGTGGCTATTCCAACTAAATTCTTAAATTTGTTTAAGAGAATTGGTAGATTCTTCAAAAAAATTGGTATCGGTATTAAAGATAATATTATTGATATTGGAAGAACATTTAAAAATGGTGACTGGAAAACAAGAATGTCCTACTTTATTATGGGCTTTGGTAATTTAGCTAGAGGCCAAATTTTAAGAGGTTTGTTATTCTTGTTATTTGAAGTAGCATTTATAGTTTATATGATTTTTGCTGGTGCACACTGGCTATCCTTACTTCCTACATTAGGAACTGTTCCACCACAGGTTGATGTATATGATCCAGTATTGGATGCATATACAAATATACCTGCTCCAGATAGCTCATTCAAAATTTTACTTTATGGTACATTATCAATCATCTTCATGATTTGTTTAATCTATACATGGAGATTGAATATTAAACAAAATAAGATAGCAGAACAAATTATAAAGAGTGGTAAGAAGATTAAATCTAATAAGGATGATTTAAAATCTGCTTTAGATGATCAATTCCATAAAACATTACTTGCTCTACCTACTTTAGGTATAATTATCTTTACAATGTTGCCAATATTGTTCATGATTTTGATTGCGTTTACTAACTTTGATGCACAGCATGATGGTGTAAATAATAATCTATTTACATGGATAGGTATGGATAACTTCAATCAATTGCTTGGCTGGGATAATGGTGAGACTTCATTTAATGCAACATTTGGTGAAATATTAACCTGGACATTGTTATGGGCATTTATAGCTACATTCTCTAACTATTTCTTAGGTATGTTTGTAGCAATGATGATTAATAAAAAAGGTATTAAGATGAAAAAACTATGGCGTACTATTTTAGTATTAACTATAGCTATTCCACAATTTATTTCATTAATGTATGTATCAAAGATGTTTGCTGATAAGGGTATCATCAATGGTATTTTGCAAAAGTGGGGCTGGATAGATCAACCAATTAGATTTTGGGGAGATAAATGGTCAGCAAGATGGACAGTTATTTTAATTAATATTTGGATTGGTATTCCATATCTAATGCTAATTACAACGGGTATTTTAATGAACATTCCTCAAGATTTATATGAGTCTGCAAGAATTGATGGTGCAAATCCATTCCAACAATATACAAAGATTACATTACCTTATGTATTATTTGTTACTGCACCTTACTTGTTGACAAGTTTCATTGGAAACATTAATAACTTTAATGTTATTTACTTGCTTACTGGTGGTGGACCAAAGAACCCAGGTTCAATGTCATCTGGTGCCCCAGCAGGCTATACAGATTTGTTGATTACATGGTTATTTAAGCTAACTACTCAAGATTCCAACTATAAGCTAGCTGCCGTTATCGGTATTATGGTATTTATCGTTGTATCAGTTATTTCATTAATAGTTTATAACTTAATGCCATCAACTAGAAACGAGGAGGACTTCTCATAATGGAAAAACAAGCAAAAAGATCATTATTTGGTAGAAAAGCCTCTAGAAGAATTTCTAATGCTATTATTTATGTAGTTTTAATACTTATGAGTATTATTTGGTTAGTTCCATTTGTTTGTATCGTAATTCAATCATTTAGAGTAGAAGATACAAATATTGTGCCTTACATTTTACCAAAACAATGGGGCTTTGATAATTATAATAAGTTGTTTAATGAAACAAAATTCTGGGATTGGTTTGGAAGAACATTCATAATTGCTTTAGTTTGTTCTATCGTTCAAACGTTATTTATATTATCAGTCAGCTACGTATTATCTAGATTTAGATTCAAGGGAAGAAAAGCCTTAATGAATATTATATTAGTATTAGGTATGTTCCCTGGATTCTTAACTATGATTGTTTTATATACAGTACTTAAGGATTTAGGTATGATTGGTTCTAATTCAATTCCTGGATTAATTTTAGTATACTGTGCATCATCAGGTATGGGATATTATATTTCAAAGGGTTTCTTTGATACAATTCCAAGATCACTTGATGAAGCAGCAAGAGTTGACGGAGCTAACCGTTTCCAAGTATTTTATAAGATAATTATGCCACTTGCTAAGCCAATTGTCATTTATACAATTTTAACTGCATTCATGGGCCCTTGGGGTGACTTCGTCTTTGCAGCTACAATTGCACACCATGATCCATCTGGCTTTAACGTTGCAGTAGGTTTAAACTGGTTAATTGAAACTGATACACAAATAAGCCAATATTACACAGTATTCTGTGCCGGTGGTGTTATTATTGCCATACCTATTACAATATTATTTATGGCATTACAAAGATATTATGTTGAAGGCGTAGTTGGCGGCGCAGTTAAGGGATAGAAGGAGAATGAATTATGGCAACATTACAATTAAGAAATGTTAAAAAGGTATATGATAATAAGGTTGTAGCCGTTCAAGAATTCAATCTAGATGTTAAAGATAAAGAATTTATTGTATTCGTTGGACCATCAGGATGTGGTAAGTCAACAACACTAAGAATGATTGCTGGTCTAGAAGATATTTCTGAAGGCGAAGTAAGAATTGATGGTGAGGTAGTAAACGACCTACAACCAAAAGATAGAGGTATAGCAATGGTTTTCCAAAACTATGCTTTATATCCTCATATGACAGTATTTGAAAATATGGCTTTTAGTCTTAGATTAAAAAGACCAAAGCTAACACAAGATGAAATTTATAAAAAGGTTACTGAAGCAGCTGAAATTTTAGGTATTACTGAATTTTTAACTCGTAAGCCTAGAGCTTTATCAGGTGGTCAACGTCAAAGAGTTGCTATCGGTAGAGCTATGGTAAGAGATTCAAAGGTATTCTTAATGGATGAGCCTTTATCAAACCTAGATGCTAAATTACGTAACCAAATGAGAGCTGAAATTATTTTACTTAGAGAAAAAATTGATTCAACTTTCGTATATGTAACACATGACCAAACAGAGGCTATGACTTTAGGTGATAGAATCGTTATTATGAAGGACGGCTTTATTCAACAGGTTGGCACCCCTCAACAATTGTTTGATGAGCCAACAAACCTATTCGTAGCTACATTTATTGGTGCGCCTCAAATGAATTTATTTGATGCTCATTTATCAAAATCAGGAAATGATTATTATGTTGAATTATGTGGTAAGAAAATAAAGGTTGAAGGCGAAAAGCTTGAATTATTAAGAACTAGAGAAGTTGCTGAACAAGATGTTACAGTAGGTATTAGACCAGAACACTTTGTTTATACTGAAAAATCTTCAGATCAAACATTAGATATGAAGGTTAAAGTAAACGAAATGATGGGTTCTGAAATCCACGTACACGCATCTGTTGAAGGAAACGATAATGTAATTATTAGAATACCTACAGTTTCACTAGATTTCTCAAATTATCTTGATCATTTCCATGCTGGAAAAGATATATCTGTAAAATTTGATTCTAAGGTTTTACATTTATTCGACAAAGAAGGAAATAATTTATTATTTGATTTATATGAACCAGTTAATTGGGAAGAGGTAGACGCTAAAGAAGCTGAAAATGCTAAATTAGAGCCTACTGTTAAACAAGCACAAGAATAATTTTTTAAGAAAAATAGGACATGTTGAAAAATACATGTCCTTATTGTGCGTGGAGGTATTTATGAAAAATATGAAAAAAATCATAATGTTACTATTTTCAATTGTTTTAATTGTTATAGTTTCATCATGTTCTAATAACAATACTTCAGAAAAGAGAAAATATGAAGATATAACTATCACTAATGACAAATATAGAAATTATTATGAAATATTTGTTAGATCATTTTATGATACTGATGGTGATGGCTTAGGTGATTTAAAGGGTGTTACTGAAAAACTAGATTATGTTAAAGATTTAGGTTTTAATGGAATTTGGTTAATGCCAGTTAATACGGGCACAAGTTATCATAAATATGATGTTGAAGATTATTATGATATCGATAAAGATTTTGGTACTTTAGCTGATATGGAAGAACTAATTACTAAAGCTCATGAAAAAGATATTACTATTATCATGGATTTAGTTGTTAACCATACATCTAATAGACATCCTTGGTTTACTGCGGCTTGTAATAATTTAAAAGCTGGCAAAACGACAGCCCAATATACAGATTTTTATAATTTTAATTCTACTGGTGGTAATGGATATTCATCAGTTCCAGGAACTAATTATCATTATGAATGTCAATTCTGGAGTGGTATGCCAGATTTAAATTTAGATAGTCAAAATGTTAGAAAAGAAATTAAAAATATTATGAAATTTTGGCTAGATAAGGGTGTTGATGGCTTTAGACTTGATGCATGTACATCTTTTTATACTAATATGACAAATCAAAATGTCCAATTCTTAAAATGGCTTTATGATTCAGCAAAAGAAATTAAAGAAGATGTATATATGGTTGGTGAGGCCTGGGTAACAGCTGATAATAACGTAAGAAAATATTACGATAGTGGTGTTGATAGCTTTTTCTGTTTCCCAGTATCACAAGGTTCAGGCGCTGTTTCAAATTGCTTAAGAACTAGTAAAGCTAATCCTGGTGAATTATTTACTAAATTAATTGAACAACAAGAAGAAATATATGATGTTGGTATTTTAGCTCCATTCTTATCTAATCATGATACAAAGCGTGCAGCTTCATTTTTAGGTAGAGATAATTTTGAGAAAATTAAGTTCGCTCAAGGATTAATCTCTTTAATGAAGGGATGTACATTTGTATATTATGGTGAAGAAATAGGTATGTCATCTCCAGAAGATAATGATCCATGTAAGAGAGTTGCTTTCTTATGGGATACAAGGGAATCTGAAGGTTATGTAACTAAACAGCCTGAATCTAAATATGTTACAGACACTTATTATTATTTTGGTTCTTCAAAGAAGCAATTAGAAGACCCAGATAGTATTACAAATTATTATAAGTATGCAAATTACATTAGAAATGCAAATCCTGAAATCGCAAGAGGTAAAACAACTACATATGATTATTCTGAATTATCTAATCAGGTTTCAGTATTCCAAAGAACTTATAATGATTCAACAGTAACTATCGTAGTTAATTTAAGCTATGATACTCCTGTAACTTTAAAATTAGATAAAGAAACTCTAAAGTTTGAAAAGATGACTCAATATTTATGTGCTAAATATTCTGATGATGTAAAACTAAATGGTGATGTAATTACATTACCCGCATATTCATATGCAATTTTAAAATAGGAGGAAATTATGAAGAAAATATTAAGCTTTATTTTATTATTTTTATTATCCTTTACTTTATTTGCTTGTAATAACTCCAACCAAAATACTGGTGAAGGTGGAGGAGGCGGCCAAGGTGGCGGCGGAACAAATCCACCATCAACAGAAGAGGTTTCAATTAACATCCACTATAAGAGAACAGATAACGATTATACTGGATGGTCTTTATGGCTATGGAAAACTGATGGTCATAAATTTGATTTTAACGGAACAGATGATTTTGGTGTATATGCAAAATATAAATTATCTGAAATTGGTGTAACTGAAGATGATCAAATGGGATTAATCGTTGCTAAAAATCCTGGCTCTACATGGGATGCTAAGGATGGCAATAACGATAGATTCGTAGATTTTTCATTATACGAAAAGGATTCTAACAATTGCTATAACATTTATCTATTCCAAGGAGAAGAGGAAATGTATTCAAACGCAACAAAGGCAAAGGCTGATAATATTTCAAAGGCTTACTTTACAACAACTAAGAATGCTTATGTTGTAGTATCTAATCCAGCTTCATCATATGAACTATTAAATGATACTACAGTAGTTAAATCTGGAACATTAGATAATGTTACAGAATTTAACGTAGCATTAGATCAAGATATTAATATTGGTGATGAATATAGCATTAAGGTTGAATTTGCTACAACAAAGACAAAGCTATCATCAAGTATAGCTGTTAATAAGCTATATAATGATGCATTTGATGCTGAATATGCTTATGATGGAACACTAGGTGCTATTTATACTAAGGAACAAACTACATTTAAGGTTTGGTCACCAGTATCTAAGAAGATTGAATTAATTATTTATAATAACGGTACACCTAAGGCTTTAGATGCTTCTAAGGGCTCTGATGAGGTATTTAAGAAGCAAGAAATGACTAAGGGTGCTAAGGGCGTATTTGAATTAACTGTAACAGGCGATTTAGAAGGAAAATATTATACTTATAAGGTATATAATTCTCAAAATAAGAATGGTAAAGAAATCGTTGACCCATATGCAAAATCTGCAGGTGTTAATGGTCAACGTGGTATGATTGTTGATTTTTCTAAGACTAACCCAGATGGATGGAATAGCGTAAATGCACTTCAAATTGATAGAAAGGCTTTAACCGTTTATGAGCTACATGTAGCTGATTTAACATCATCTTCTACTTGGGGTGGCACAGCTGCAAATGCTAAGAAATTCTTAGGCTTAGCAGAAACAGGAACAACTTATACTGAAAATGGTAAGACAGTTAAGACTGGCTTTGACCATATTAAGGAATTAGGTGTTAATGCTGTTCAATTATTACCTATATTTGATCAAGCAAATGATGAGGTTAATGTTGAATTTAACTGGGGTTATAACCCTCTAAATTACAACTGCCTTGAAGGTTGTTATTCTTCAAATCCATATGATGGATATGCAAGAATTAGAGAATTTAAGCAAGTAGTCCAAGCTTATAATGAGGCTGGAATTAATATTATTATGGATGTTGTATATAATCATACAAATTCTGTAGTAGGAACTAATTTTGATGTATTAATGCCAGGTTATTATTTTAGATATAATAATGATGGTTCATTATCAAATGGCTCTGGCTGTGGAAATGAAACTGCAAGTGAACGTCGGATGTTTAGAAAATTTATGGTAGATTCTACTAATTTCTGGATGAAAGAATATAAGCTTGGTGGATTTAGATTTGATTTAATGGGCCTACATGATTTAGAAACTATGGAACAAATAGTTGATACATGTGAAGCAATTAATCCAGGTGCAGTTATTTATGGTGAGCCTTGGACTGGTGGATCATCTACATTAAAAGAAAATTTAAGAGCAGTTCAAAAGAATGCTAACCAATATGAAGGCTATGGTGCATTTAACGATGTATTCCGTGATGAATTAGTTAAGGGTGGATTAAATGCTAAAAACACATTATCATGGATTTCTTGTACATATCAAACAAAGATTGATGAGGATAAGATGGTAGCTGGCATCAGAGGTATAACAAAGGTTAATGCAACCACATTACCAGGACCTGATATGTCTATAAATTATGCAACTTGCCACGATAATTACACATTATATGATAGATTTAGAGCGGCAGGCATTACATTTAGTGATTGCAAGCCAATGGCTATACTTGCTCAAAGTATGGTTTTAACATCACAAGGTACTGCATTTATGCTATCAGGTGAAGAATTCTTAAGAACTAAACAAGGTAATAATAATTCATATAATGCTTCATATCAGGTAAATGAGCTAGATTATTCTTTAAAGATTAAAAATTATGATATGTTTGAAATGTATCAAAAGCTTATTCAGTTAAAGATTACATGTCCTGCTCTTCATATGGATAAGGAAGCAGCATTAACAATTAATGTAGAATTATTGAATTCAAAAAATACAATTAAGTATACATTAATTGATAATGTTAATCACATTGAATATGTTATTATTCATCAAAATGGTCTAGCAAAGAAAAATACTGAAGGTGTTGATTTAACTGGATATACATTATATCTAGATACATTAGGCAAGTATGCAGATGAAGCTTTAGGTGAAATTTCACTTGATCGTTTTGAAACTATTATTGCTTATAAAACGATAGAATAGGGGAAATTAAATGAAAAAAGGAAAATTTATCGCAGGTGCAATATTGGCAGGAGCGTTATCTTTATCAATTATGAGTTGTAATAATTCTAGTGATTTTACAGTTAAATATGATAGACCTGAGGTTACATCTAATTCACTATATGTAAAAAAAGTTGATAATTTAGATGATAATTTCATTTTGGGTATGGATTCATCTCAGGTAATATCATTAGAAAAAAGCGGTGTAAAATATTACGACTTTGATGATAAAGAAAAGGATGTTTTCCAAATATTGTCAGATAATGGAATCAATTATATTAGAGTACGTGTTTGGAATGATCCATTTGATGAGAATGGTAATGGCTATGGTGGAGGAAATTGTACAATTGATACTGCCTTAGAAATTGGTAAGAGAGCTAAGCAATATGGAATGAAGCTAAGTGTTGATTTCCATTATTCAGATTTCTGGGCAGATCCAGCAAAACAAATGGCTCCAAAGGCTTGGCAGGGTATGGATTTAATGAATGAGATGCCAGATGCGTTATACAAATATACCAAGGAATCATTACAAAAGTTAAAAGATAATCAAATACCTGTAGGTATGGTTCAAGTTGGTAATGAAACTAATGGTTATTTATGTGGTACTAAGACTTGGTCATATATTTCTGGTTTAATGTCAGCTGGTTCAAAAGCTGTAAGAGAAGTATACCCAGATGCTTTAGTAGCTCTTCATTTTGCTAATCCAGAAAAGGTTACAAATTATAAGGATTATGCTAAGAAGCTAAAGGATAATGAAGTTGATTATGATGTATTTGGTTCATCTTATTATCCATATTGGCATGGAACATTAGAAAACCTATCTTCATTATTATCTGAGATTGCAACAACATACAATAAAAAAGTAATGGTTATGGAAACTTCATATGCTAATACATCAGTAGATACAGATTTTTCTGGTAATACTATTTCTGATGGTGGTGCATTTACAAAATCATATCCATTTACACTTCAAGGACAAGCTAATTCTGTTAGAAATGTTGTAGATACTATTAAAAATAAAACAACTAATGGATGTGGCGTATTCTACTGGGAGGGTACTTGGATTTCTGTAGGTACAACATCTTGGGAAGAAAATTCAGAAAAATGGGAAAAATATGGCTCAGGCTGGGCTTCAAGCTATGCTGGCTCATATGATGCAAAGGATGCAGGAAAATATTATGGTGGATGTGCTGTTGATAACCAAGCATTCTTTGATGCTCATGGTAAAGCATTAGAATCATTAAAAGTATTCGGTTTAATGAAAAAGGGAAATGAATTAGCTTTAAAGGTTGATTCAACAGAAGAATTATCATTTATCTATAATTTCACTGATACATTTGAACTTCCTGCAAAAGTTAATGCTGTTATGACAGATGATTCTAAGCAACAAGTTGATGTTACTTGGAATAAGCTATCTGTTGTAAATGAGGATACTACTGTAGAACAAATTCAAACTATTTCTGGTGCTTCTGATTATGCTTCAGTTGTAAGCTATTTAAAGACTCATGGTGCTCATAAATATAAGTTAGAGGGTAAGGCTGATAATTTAAATGCTGTTTGTTATATTGCAATGGTTGATTATAATTATGTAACAAATTATAGCTTTGAAGATGGTGCAGCATTTGAGAAGAATCCTACAGGCTGGACAGTAAATGCTATTAAGAATTCAGATCAATTGTATGTAGAAGATAAGTCTACTGATTCAGTAACTGGTAAGAAGCATTATCATTTCTGGGCAGAAGGAACAGATAATGTTGAATTTACTCTAGAACAAAAGCTTACTAATGTACCTGAAGGTAAATTTAAATATTCTATTTCTATTATGGGCGGAGATGGAGGAACAACTGAAATCTATGCTTATATTAAAATTAATGGAACAATCGTTAAAAAGGCTGATGGTGAAATAACCGAGTATAATGATTGGCATAAGATGACTATTGATAATTTTGAGTACAATGGTACAGATGAAATTGTTATTGGTATTTATGTTAAATGCCAAGGCTCAGGTGCAGGTGCTTGGGGTAAAATTGATGATGCTTTATTCAATATGATTGTTGAATAATATATTTGAGGTAGAAGCATAAAGCTTTTACCTCTTTTTTTAAGTGTGCCGGGCATGACACTAATCTCGCTGGTGAAAGTCCAGTC